>DAOUTW010000071.1 GCA_030668485.1 Candidatus Zixiibacteriota bacterium | reverse complement strand
CAAAAAATGGCCGATATTATCCAACTGTTGAAAAAATGCCGCGCCTTCCTCCAAAATCACGGCCAACTCACCGAACATCTGATCGAATTCCTCTACGAACTCTATCCCCTGATCGATAACACCCCCACCCGGTTGAGCCATCCAAATTACAAACAACTCGGCGGCATCTATTTGCCAAACGATGAGATTCTCCCCGGCGTCCTGGATAACCCCGATAACGTCGAACGGCGGGATGAAATGGTAAAAATCATAGACAGCGAAATAGCTCGGTTTACGGCCATGCACGCCCAAGCCCCCGATGATCCCGAAGAACCGGGCGACGACCAAAATCCCGACGGTCAAAAAGACACCACCGATCCAAAAATTATCGCAGGTCTGAGAGCTATCCCCGACAACCAGATAAGTTTCAACATCTTGCGTTACGAAATGCGCCTCGACAAGCAATTCGGTCGCGCCCTCAATCAGCTTTTAAAATTGCAGGACAGAAGGGAAAAACGCTCGGGCGGGCAGGAGTTTTAAAAAGTGCTAAATAGAAAGAACAAAGCCATTTTTTATGTTATATACCAACGACTTAACTTTTTGGAATGCCATTTTAAGCCATTTAAGCCATTTTTCCGTAAGAAACTATATAACAACCGGTTATGCCATGATTTGCCGAATCGTCCACGTGGGGGAATCCCGGTTTATGAGTCTTTTTCTTTTTCCTTTATTTCGATTGCTTCCACTAATTTTTTACGGCTGGTTTCTATGCGGGAAATTTTGTCTTTGATTTCGTCTTCTTCGATTTCATCCTCGGCGTCTTTCAGTTCCTGTTTGGCCTTTTCTATATCCTTGCCCAGAGCCTCGTATCTTTCGCGCAGTTTTTCAATCGACTCGGCCTCTTCGGCTTTATCGAATACCATATCTTCGGGCACCGGTTTGGCTGGGGTCGACTTTTTATCTTCGGCATCAGCCGCGACCGGGGGAATGAAATCCTCTCCCTTATCCAATCCGCGGGTATTCATGAAAGTGGGTGAAACGATTTCGATATTGTTTTTGTGTAAAGCGTCCAGCATCATTTCCTGCAGAAGCGACCGAGCTGTTAGCAGTTGTTTGACATCGACCAGCAGGCCGTAGATGCGGTAGGTCACGGAAAAATCGCCTAATTTCATAACATGCACAAACGGATCCTGTAGTTTGGCAGCGCGGGCCGCCTGAATCAGCAATTCTTTCACGGTCGTCCGCGGGACATCATATCCCAGAGATACTTCGGCTGATATCATAGTCCCCGATGAACGGATCACCTTGACCGGGTTGGTTACCAGATAAAGATTCGGCAGGGTTGTCAGGTCGCGGTCCTCGGTTTGAATCTCGATATGAAACAACCCGCGCTCCGTCACGCGCCCGAACCATTCGCCGACATGGATAAAATCGCCCGGTTTGAAATTGCGCAAAACCCGCATCATTAGTCCGGCCATGATATTGCCGACAAAGGTGGTGGAGGACAATGCGATCGCGGCGCTCAGCAGGATTCCGATCAGACTCAACAATTGCCCCTGCCGGGTTTCACCGATCGGCAGGTTCATGATGAAGACCAGCAATCCGGCGAAGGAGAGTATCATAATTATTATCTGGGAGCGAAAGCGGCGATCGGCAATTTCGGCAGACCCTCGGCCAAGGATTGCCCTGACGGCATAGATAATTATGATGGCTGCAATCAGGACGGCGGAGGCCGGAAGCCATGACAGCAGCGCCTGATACAATTGTTCAAGGATTTCCATTCGCCAGTCTCCTCACCTGAGGCGTTATCGACATTATCGGAATCTGGTGGAATGGCCGTGATTATTCAATTAAAAAATGTCGGCGATTTGGATATTGGAGATTACTATGGCCGGAATTGATGCAAAAAACAGCTTTTGCCATTTTCTTCATTGATAGGATCTATATATGCCTATGATTATGCTGAATGGTCTGGTTATCTATCAGAAACCCCGGGATCGGGGTCCTCGCCTCCGCGATTTTCTTCTCGCTCGTCCTCTTCGGTGAAATCCATCTCTTTCACAGCCTGCTGATGTTCCTGGGTCTCGTATTGGGAGTAGATAATCCGGGAAATAAATTGGGTACTCGGGCTGGGCCATTTCTTGTCGATCATGCGTCGCTTGATAACCAATCCGCATAATACCATAATCACCAATATTATGAGAAAAGGCAGAATCAGGGATATGGTATCGGACACTTTCGGCTCCGTATCTCATGTTATAAAATTTATTGATCAAAACCCCGGTGTGTATCTACAATAAATCTGATATCGGTATAATTTGCAATTGAAAAGAGGGCGGTAATTCGGTAGATTGATTGAAATCATATTTCATTATTGACAGACATCCGGGTCGTTTCAGGGGAGGATAATATGGCAGAGCAGAGCGGGAAACATGTGAAGGCCGTGGTCGAAATCGGCCCCAATTATACCTTCCATCTGATGGCTGTGGCCCGAATCGGGTTTGACAGCGATTATGCCGACAGGTATCAGGATACGGTTGCGGCTGACGATATCGCCTTTCTGCAGAAATACCGGAAGATGCTGACCTTTGGCATGGGGTCCGGCGGCGACCTGGTCGATATTATGATCGGTTTCCCGGCTTATTTTAATCTCGAATCCCGTGCGGCGTGGGAGGAGTACTTCTCTCTTTTAAAAAACGGATTGACTAATGGTGATTTCAAACCTTTCATCGAAAGATTTGCCGATCCATTGAAGCGAATGGAAACATGGGTCAATGTTGTGATCGATGAAAAGGCCCTGCTCCCTTTTATGGCTTACCGCGAAGCGATAACCCGCCTTGGAAAAATCGCCAAAAACAATTTCGAGGTATATATCGATAAAGTATGGAAAATCGAGGAGCCGAAATTAAGCGCCGTTGCTGCGGCTATCAACGACTCTTATAAAAATTCCGGTCGCATCAGACAATGGGAGGAACTAACCGGGCTCAACTTCAAATTCGATGTCTATCATATCGTCCTCTGCAGCGCGATCAAGAATGGACCCGATGCCAATTCGATGGGATATGACCGGGTGGCCTTTTATCATGAATCACCCCTGGAAGAGATAATCCAGTTTATATCTCATGAAATCGGGACCCATATCCTGATCGATGATTTCCGAAAGCTGGCCGCTCAGAATCGTTTCGACTATCCCAATCTATACGAGGCAATGGAATGTCTGGCATATTTCTATAATACTCTGACCCTTGATGATCCCCGTCCGGCTTATGCTCATCGGTTATCGAATTTCCATCCTGCCGAATATCTGAAAATATACAAGAGTTTACATGAGGCGGATTCCGAGATATCCCCCAGTGAGCTTTTGATAAAGGGAATCGAGAAATTTCAAAACTCGGCGGAGTCCCGTTAGTGCGTAAACTATTTCTTGACTTTCTACACGCTTACAAGCTTTTTGCAGTCAATCGCAACACTAAGTGAAATAGACTGGCAACACAAAATTGATTGATCAGGACAGCAAACCATGGCTAAACCGATAAAAACCAGTTCCGGAATCGATATTCCGGTTACCGCCTCTCCCCGGCCGGTCGACCATCCCCAGCCGGGTGAATTTCCGTTTACGCGCGGCATTTATCCCGAGATGTATCGGGGAAGATTCTGGACCATGCGCCAGTATGCCGGTTTTGGCACCGCCAGGCAAACCAATGAGCGTTACCGGTATCTGCTCCAGTCGGGACAGACCGGCCTTTCAGTCGCTTTCGATCTGCCGACGCAGATCGGCTATGATTCCGACGACCCGCTGGCACGCGGGGAGGTCGGCAAAACCGGCGTCGCCATCGATACCATCGATGATATGGAAACCGTCTTCGACGGTATCCCCCTCGGCGAAGTATCGACCTCGATGACTATCAATTCGACGGCAATTATTCTGCTGGCCATGTACGCCACGGTCGCGCGTCGTCAGGGTGTGGCCGATGATAAAATTCGCGGCACCATTCAGAACGATATCCTCAAGGAATTTATTGCTCGCGGCACTTATATCTATCCCCCGCGACCGTCGATGCGGTTGATTACCGATGTTTTCTCTTATGCCAAAGACAATCTGCCCAGTTTCAATACTATTTCCATTTCCGGGTATCATATCCGTGAGGCGGGCGCTACTGCGGTTGAGGAGATCGCCTTCACTTTCGCCGACGCCATCTGCTATATCGAAGCGGCCTTGCAGGCCGGGCTGGAGATCGATCAGTTCGCTCCTCGTCTGTCGTTTTTCTTCAATGTTCATAATAACATTTTTGAGGAAGTAGCCAAATTCCGCGCGGCGCGGCGGATCTGGGCCAATATCGTTAAGGATCGCTTCGGCGCCAAAGATGAAAAATCTATGCTTCTCCGATTCCATACTCAGACGGCAGGTTCGACCCTGACGGCTCAGCAGCCGGAAAACAATATCGTACGAGTGACTCTGCAGGCTTTGGCCGCCGCCCTCGGTGGCACCCAGTCGTTGCACACCAACTCCTTCGATGAGGCGCTCGGCCTGCCGACTCAGAAATCAGCCATGATCGCCCTGCGCACTCAGCAAATCATTGCGCATGAATCGGGCGTGGCTTCATCGGTCGATCCCTTAGCCGGGTCGCACTATGTCGAATACCTGACCGACGAGTTGGAAAAACGGGTCCTCGACCTTCTCAAAGAAATCGACGACCGTGGCGGGGCCTTACAATGTATCGAAACATCTTATTTCCAGAATGCCATAGCCCGCTCGGCTTATGATTATCAAAAGCAGGTTGAAGCGGGAGAAGAAATCGAGGTCGGTGTCAATAAATTCCAGATCGATCAGGAGGAATATCCGGAAATCCTCAAAGTCGACCAGGCCCAGGAAGAGGATCAGGTCAAACGCCTCAAGGAAATCAAGGCTTCGCGTGATCAGGCCAAAGTGAAAGAGTGTCTCAATAACCTTGAAAAGGCAGCCAGGTCGACCGATAATATGGTCAATCCGGTCATAGAGGCGGTCGGCCACCGGGTTTCGGTCGGCGAAATATCCAATCGCCTGCGACAGGTATGGGGTGAATACGAAGCGCAATAGCCGAAAAAGGAGACGCTGACATGAACGGTAAGTTATCACATATCGGTATTGCGGTCGCAAACCTGAAAGAGGCGGTCGAGGTATTTTCCACCGTTCTGGATAAAGAACCGGAGTGTTTTGAGGAAATCGCCGATCAGAAAATCAAGACAGCAATCTATGCCACCGGCGAGAGCCGGGTGGAACTTCTGGAGGGGACCTCACCCGATAGCCCGATATCGAAGTTTATAGAAAAACGTGGGCCTGGCATCCACCATATGGCGGTCCAGGTCGACGATATCGATAAGGAATTAGCTCGGCTGAAAGAGGCTGGCGTGCGGCTTATCGACGAAACACCCCGTCTCGGGGCCGAAGGCGCGCAGATCGCATTTATTCATCCGAAATCGACTGCCGGTATTCTTATTGAATTACAGCAACACCACTAAGTGGTTCTTAGGCGCCCGGAGTATTTTTCAGACCTATCCGCTCTAAAGATTCTATGCGATTGTCAGAATATGAGACTATATCAACCACGCCGATGCGTCCGGGAATTTCGAACCGGTCCTTATTCAATTTATCGGCGGCCGCCTTGCAGTCCTCACCATTATCAAAAATACCGACCGTGATATGCGGTATAAACGGTATATCAAGCCGCAGATGTCTCTGCAATATTCCATTGTAACAATAGTCGTGAAGTTGAATGATATCGCTGTTTCCCTCATCGGGGACCATCAATAAAAACCATGTCTCTTCATTGACGCTTTTGACAACCGAAACGCATCTCATCACGAAAGAAATTTCAGACGTCGATGAGACAATTGGGTGGATATGTGAGATGAAGGTGTCACGATCGACACCATCGACTTCAAATACCAACGTCACATGCGGATCGAGAAGGGTGATATGGGGGTCATATTGCTGCCGAATCGATTGTATCCATTCGAAATCACCCGGCTCCAATTCAGGGTAACTGATAGCCAAAAAAGCCATTATTTCTCCTTTTTCCGACCTTATTATATTCAAATAGAATCTCGACATCAACTAATTCCCGCCCTGCCGCCAAGAGAAAATAACCGAACTTGGCCGTTTATTGAGAGGTAAGTCCGCGGTGGATTTCTCCTAAGACGGCATTTTGGCCCTGAAAAGTGAGGACCGAAAACTCAAGGCTCAGCTAAAGGCGAAAGAATTCTCCCGTCTTTTCATCGGATGGAATAAATGGCGTATCCTATTGAATGATAATTCGATATAATTTCTGATTTCGCCCCAGCATTACAACATAACCCGATCAATATATACTAATATTGTATTTTTTTCATATTTTTTGCCTATCTTTTGATAAAAATTCTTGAGCTTATTCATCTTCATTTGTATATTCGGGGTACAATAAAAAAAGGGATCGTCGGGTATGGCGATCTGATGGTTCAAAATACTGGAGGAAGTATGCGTGTAAGGTTCTTAGCTATAGCGGTTTGTTTTGTAATGGTCGCCTCACTTGTCAGCCTGGCCGGAGCTGAGGAAGCCAAGCACGAGTTTATCGGGTCCAAAAAGTGCAGCATGTGTCATAAAAAGAGCGGTATTGCCGAATCCTGGAAGGCCACTGCCCATGCCACCGCCTGGGATAAACTCACCGCGGAGCAGCAGAAAGACGAAGCTCTCAAGCCGTTCTACACTACCGGTACCGACGCCAAGGGTAATCTTCTGACCGGCATACAGTGCGAAGCTTGTCATGGTGCTGGCAGCGCCTACAAGAGCAAAAAGGTGATGGTAGACAAGGAAGCGGCGATCGCTAAAGGATTATTGATGCCCGATGCGAAAACCTGTGCGAAGTGTCATAACGAAAAGGCCCCGACTGATGCATTGAAGGCTACTGTCAAAGATTTCAATTTCGAAAAGATGGTAGTCAAAGGCTCTCATATGATGCCTTCGAAGACTAAAGAGGTTGAGAAGAAAAAATAAGTCTACTGGAAAAATCAGCAAAAGAAAAGCGCCCCGAAATGAGGGCGCTTTTTTTATGGCCTTAATGTGGCTTAAGCTACAGTGAGTGCTTGCCTATTATTCTTTACTTATATCCGAATATCTCCGCATAGATTATCAGCAGCACCAGAGTCAGACCGATCAGGAGCGCGATAGTCCCGAAGACCTTGATCGTCTTGACCACCACCGGCGGCAACGGATCGGCCAAGTGTTTCTTCAACTGGCGAGTTTTCACCAGTTCTTCATACTCTCGCGGCCGGTCCAGCTTCAGTTCTTCGATCGGCACTCGGCCGGTGAAGATAACCGTATCCATCGGGAACTTGTCCGGACGGAAATGGGTGTTGAAGAAATGCACGGTGAAAATAAAGCCGGTCGCCAGTAAAGCCTCATCGGAATGGATAATTGTCGCCACATTGATAATCCAGCCCGGCATGAAGCGGGTGAAGAATTCGGGGAACCAGAGCATTAATCCCGTACTGCCGATAATTGCCACACCCCAGAAGACGGCGAAAAAGTCAAACTTTTCCCAGTAAGTCCAACGGCCGTACTGAGGCCGGGGGCCGATTCCGAGGAACCATTTCAGCGACCCGATAAGTTCCTTAAGGTCGGTCTTGTTCGGGATCATCGAATTGGAGCCGAGCAGGATCTGTTTCCAGGTCTTCCTTTCTTTGATCTTGGTCCGGACGAGATCAAAGAGGATGGCGCCGAAATAGAAGAAAGTGATGATGGCGCAGATGCGATGGATATATCCCGCCGATTCAAAGCCACCCAGAACTCCGGACAGCCACTGAGCCCATCCCAGATATGAGAACTTAAGTGTCATACCGGTCACCGCCAGCCCCAGGAAACTGATGATAACGAGGACATGGAGGATACTGTGTAACCGCTTGAACCGCCGATATTCCAGATGCCCCTTATACTGGTGCCGAATTTTCTTATGCTGTTTCATGGCGATAAACGAGCGCGGCAGCCAGAGGATCGTATGGATTCCCGCAATAATCAGCGTTCCGACCAACAGAATTGTCATGAACCAGAAGGTATAGAAAAGGAACGGGTACTTATCGCGATCATGATGCGTGGCATGGGTCAGGTAGCCAGCAAATTGTCGATGCGATCCCGGGTGACATTTACCGCAGGTGGCGACGATATTCTGCCGGGACAAATGAGATGCCGGCTCATCAGGCGGCAAAATGTCATGGGCGCCGTGACAATCATAACATTTGGCCGCCGCTTCATATCCCAATTTGGACACCTTGCCATGGAAGGTGTCAAAATACGTCTCCGTCACTTCCGCATGGCATTGACCGCACTGGTTCATGATTTCATCCCGGAAGCCTTCTTTATCGGTTCTGCTGATCGAATGCGACTGGTGGCAATCGGCGCAGTTGGGCCATTTTTTGCCATTGTGTTCAGCCTTGGGCGAATGGACACTTTTGACAAATTTCTCATATATGCCCTCGTGGCATTTGGCGCATGTTTCCGGGATATTGTCGTGATGAACGCTTGATTCGGGATCGGTGTGAGGTAGTTCATGATGCGCCGTGTGGCAATCGGTGCACATGGCGGTTACTATCAGGCCGCTTTCCAGGAGGCCTTTCCCGTGAATACTCATGGAGTAAAGATCGGCGACACAATCTTCACCGCGTTGCGCCCGGCGAACGGCTGCCGCCCCGCCGGAGACATGGCACTCCCCGCACAAGGCCGGAACATGACTCGGATAAGTCGTTGATTCCGGGTCGATCTTTTTGCGGATATTATGGTCTCCGTGGCAGTCACTACATATCGGCGCCTGCGGATCGCCCCTTTCGGCCAACTGGCCATGGGTGCTGGTGGCATAGATGTCAACCGTTTCGCTGTGACATATCGAGCAGTCAACCTTCTGAGGAACCGTTGTACAGGGACGATCAAGCTGCGGGCTCGCCCCGGTATGACATTGGGCGCAGGTGACACTACTGTGGGCGGAGCTTTTGTGTTCCTCGATATCGACAAAGAGCGGAATTTCCTCGCCGTCTCGCGTCATTTTTAAATCCGGTTTGGCATGGCAGGCCATACATTCTTCGTTGGACACCTCGCCGTAGAAAATCTTGCGCACTTTATGTGGTTCATGACAATCAACGCACACCGGAACCTTATTCGGTTCCTTTTCCCACAGTTCACCCTGAATTACCTTTGTATGTACTTGTTCGATCCTCTGGTGACAAAGCTGGCACGTCTTGGCTATTTGATCGCGATGGATGGATGATCGGGGATCGGTGTGAGGGAGAACGTGATGAGCGGTGTGACAATCGCTGCAAACCGCCACAACGGTCAACCCCTTTTTAAACAGGCCCACGCCGTGAATGGAAAAGGAGTAATGGGAAAGGATGCTGTCTTGCGGGATATCATAGGTTTGCGTTACCGGCGTCCCTTCCTTGTGACAGCGACCGCACATGAACGGAATTTTGAATTTGGTCACATTCGATCCCGGGGAGCTATGCGGAACAATATAATGAGAGCCATGGCAATCCCAGCAACGCGGCGCCAGATCGATCCCTTTGGCTACCTCCTGCCCATGCAGGCTTTCGGCATACATCTCAGCGATTTCATCATGGCAGAAACTGCAATCGACCTCTTCCAGCTCTTCATCATGGGGGAAATCTTCAACCCCGTCCAAATCGGCATGACAACCGGTACAATCAAGGTCGACATGGACCGAATGGCCGAAGCGCTCCTCGTCGATTGTCAACGAGACCTCGTGGCCATCGCGCTCGGTGGTTAAGTCGGGGTCCTCATGACAAATAAGGCAGTCTTCAGCCGTTTGAGCGGCCAGATCAGAGGCGACAAAGATTAATAAAACCGTCAAAACCAAGGCTAACACCCCGGTTATCCCGCCTCTCCGTCTCTCCCTGCGCAACCGCGAGCGCTGGTGAGAACGATGATCGCCAGTCATTACCATTATATTTTATCCTCTTTAGGGCTGTCGACTGAAGCAGCCGGCCTAATATCCCGATTCGGAATCATGGCATTCGGTGCACTTCATTTCCTGCCACATTTCGTCTATATCCTCGGGGTGAATAAAATCAAACCCGGTTAATTTGCTCTCCAATTCGCCGATATCTTCCGTCGGTCCCTGGGCCACTATCAGATGACAGGTTTTGCAATCGCTCGAAATCGTTTCGCCTGTCTCGGTCTGCTTTACGCCGTCATGGCAACGGAAACAACCGTCATTGACGAAGTGACTGAGGTTGTTTTCACGGTCCCGGTAATCGGTTTTCATCTCCGGGAAAAAGTTTAACTGATAGATTGTTTTCAGTCTCTCCGAGGCGCCCTCGATTTTATCCTGATGGGTGGCCATCAGGTCAGGATACTCCTCCTGATAATATTCGAATAATCCGGTCGAAAGCGATGCCATCGCTTCTGTCCGATCGGCATATTCGGCATTGAGAAGGTCCAGACCTTTGCTGCGGATATAGGGCAATTCCTTCGAAATCCGGCCGGTCGAAAGAGCCTGATTCAACGCTACCGCCGGCGGCTGGAAAAGATGGCTGGGCCGGTTGTGGCAATCCATACAGTCGAAGTTCCTGACGACAACTTCCGGATCATTCAAATCGGGAATCTCGGCGTCGGGATCGGTATACACAATCGTATCACCCGAGGCATTGATCAATCGTATCCAGGGAATCTCCTGCCGCTTCTCATCGGCGGCAATATATTCGACTTTATTAGTCCCGATCATATGCCAATGAATCCCCTCAAGATGCCCCGTCCGGGGATTTCCGCCGCCGATTTTGACCAGCAGGTTGATGGTCCAGGGGGAATTCTCCTCATCGGTACGATAGTAGGTACGCTCCACCAGCTTGTCACCGTAAAACTGTTGCGGCCAATGGCAATGCTCGCAGGTCTCCTGAGCCGGTCGGAGGTTGTGAACCGGCGTTTCGATCGGCCGTGAAAAACTGTTCAGGGCGGTCGCAAATAGCTGTCTGACACCGTCAAATTTGGCTTTCACCCAAAATGATGCGCCCGGCCCGATATGACATTCTACACAGGGAACCCGTGCGTGGGGCGAGTTGTGATAAGTCACGCTTTGCGGTTCCATAACCTCATGACAGGTTTCACCACAGAAGGCAACCGAATCGGTCGCCTCATACGCCTTGGTACCGCTATAAATAACCGAGACGACGAGAAATGCTGTAAGTCCCAGAAAAAGCCAGAGGTTTTTCATATAGGCCGGATCGCTCGGGTCAATAGTCAGGTTGAAGCTTACCCGCTCTCCCCTCCTGCGCGCCGATCTAACCTGCATCCAGATCGAAAGCAGAAACAGGCCGAAACCGACCGTTATGATAAAGGGAGCGATGACAAAGGTAACCAGAGAACGATAAGGATTCTCGGCTCCACTGGTAAATTCAATCATCAGGAGGACGACAAAAAGAGCTCCTCCGGCAAGAAACAAAGCGCCCCCGATGGCAGACAACGGATGTCGAAACAGGGTGCGCCTTATAACCGATTTAACCATCAATTTCCTCTTTGTCATAAAACAGGATGATTGCCATCCTGTTTGCTTGTTCAAGCGCAACTATTTTATCGCGTCGTTTTTCCCTAGCTGTCGCTGTCGGTCGTAAATCTATTCAGGTTGTTTTTCCGGTCCCGCGTTTTTCTTGAATTCGGGGTCTTCCGGATGTTCATGCTGGTACCACTCCTCAGGCATTTTGCCGGTGAACCATGAGGGGTTCATCGGATACACGTTAGGACTGAATACGGTCGAATACATGTGCCAGACGAGGATTGCCAACGCCGCCAGCCATGCCTCATAATAATGAATTACAAGCATGACATCAAGGAAACCCTTGGGGAACCACTGGATGGCGATATTGTCGAACCAGAGCATGAACCCGGTGACAATCATTAGCACCGACCCCCATACCAGGGCCCAGTATTCGGCTTTCTCAACATAGCTGAAACGCCCAAATCTCGGCATTTCCTTGCGGACGCCGAGATTGTAGAGCATCATTCCGAAAAATTGTGTTATGTCTTTTTTGGCAGGAAAAATATCTTTGAGAAATAAATGGCCACGCCGAGTGGTTAGATACATGAGATGCCAGAACGTCGTCATAATGAAAATCACAGCGGCCACTCGGTGAATTATACCCCGAACCGGAAAACCGCCTTCCCAGCCAAATAGCAATTGGACCCAGCCGGCCTCGGCAAATCGAAGCGAAAATCCTGTCACCGTCAAGGTGATAAACGAGATCATCAGGAAGAAATGTTGCCAGACTTCATTCCAGGTCATGCGTTTAACCTGTTTCTTCAAATTGACCAGATGAATTTGCTTACGCAGATCGATCAGCCAATGGAGTACCATCACGCCGATAACTAAAACAATCATGATAATATATACATTGGCAATTAGACTGGCCAACGGCGTCTGTGATATACCCGGGGTATTGTGTATGGGTGTTTCCGCCATGGCCAAGGATATCCCGGGATGGCAATTTCCGCAGGTTTTCTGCAGATTATCCGGATATATTGACGAAGTCGGATCGGTATGAGGAAGAATTCGATGCGCCCCATGACAGGAAGCGCAATTGGCGACCGTTACATCTCCGGCCCGGCTTTTTAGACCATGATAACTGTCGACCCAGGTTTCCAGGCGACCTGACGGAACTCCGTACTTTTCATTCAGGAAAGCCGACTCATGACACGGCGAGCAGGTAGCCTCCGCTACCCGGGTCGGACTTACCTGAGATCGGGGATCGCTGGGAGAAATAATCCCGTGCTCACCGTGGCAGTTGGTACAAACCGGTGAATCGGTTTCACCCCGGGCGACCTTCTTGCCATGAATTCCCTCCCAGAAATCCATCTCTACATTTTTATGACATTTGCCGCAGGTATGGGGAATATTGAAATGATTAATGGCTGATTCCTTATTTCCCGGTCCCAGTATTTTGTGAGCGGTCCCGCCCGAAGAATGGCAATCGTTACATGTTGCCGCCAGATATACGCCGCCGAGCGAGGCCTTGCCGTGGACACTGCTTTGATATAATTGAATCGTCTTACCGTAGAGCATTTCATGCTTGGTGGTCAGGTCGATATCTTCATGGCACCGCCCGCAGGTTTCAGGAAGATGCAATGGGTTGACTCTGGAATTTTTGGCGCTCGACGGGAGAATATCATGCTTGCCGTGGCAGTCGGAACAACAGGGGATATCCTGACATTCCTCTACCTTAAGGCGACCATGCCACTGATAGACATCCGCCTCTTCCGCATGGCAATCGCCGCATAACGGCTTGGCCAGGCTGTCAGCGTGAGGCAGTTCTTCAATAGCCGTATGGCAATCGGTACAATCCAGGTCGACATGGATGGAAAACGCCATGGCGCTGTCGTAAGTCCCGCCGACTTCTCCAACGGCCACATCATGGCAATCGAGACAATCCGCATTATCCTGGGGAAAAACCGGAGTCCATAAAACGATGCAGATAACAAATACCAGGCTACAATTCAAGAATCTCATTACTCTCCCGCCCTGGGCGATTTGGGGTCGACCACTCTTCTTTCACCCGTTAAAAAATCATATCAATATGTACTAAATATATCCTGTTTGCACAAGTGAAATATATCACAAGGCAGATATTTTTAAAACCGTCGACTTCTTCCGAATATGTTCTCCGATAATTCCATGTTATTTTAGGGATATAAGCTTATCGGACTCCTAAACGCTATCAAAATTTTTCTTGTAACGCCTTCCATTTTTTTTCACAGCCGGGATAAAATTGCCATCCCGGCTGTGAAAAACAATACCTGCTACATTTATTTCTACTTCAACCGTTAAAAGTCTATACGAACTCCGGATCTGATCATAAAATAAGACCCGCCTTCGATTCCATAGACATAACCGGTTTCATCCTTCATATCCGCATAATCGGCACTGGCCGATATGGTAAATCGCGGTCCCACTTTATACTCCAGACCCAATCCCAATTGCAGATATCCGTACTCGAGATCGGAATAGGTATGCATCTCATCAAAAGTGAAATCCTGATGAGCCAGGGTATCGGTCGTTAACTCCGCCCGCACGTCAGGCATAACCACCGGGTCAAGTTCACCTTTGGACATATTGTAATTGATGCTGCCGGTGAAATTGAGTTTGGGAGTAGCCATAAAGGAACCGGTAAGGTAGACATTGTGCGCCTGAGAAGTATAGTCGGCCATAGTGTAAGCCGATCCGTAATGCTCCTGCAGCAGAGTGGTATCGCCGGCCACATCATCGACACTCACGGTGTCACTAAAGAGGTGGCCTCCTCAGCCGTCGAAGAGCGCAATAGTTACCGGTCCTCTCGATTTGTTATAATTGAAAGTGTACCCGGTCACCATCGACCATTTCTCATTCGGCGTCAAGGTCACGTTCAGATTCGGCTGGAATGACAGATTCTTGACATCCAACGAATCGAGGTCGCCGTTTTTGTCATAAACCGTTTTGAATCCAAGCATAACATTGACCTTGCTGGTTGGTCGCAGGGTCGACTTGAGTTCGAATTCATGACGATCGGTCGGCACGGTGGTAATATCCTGATAACGCAGGTTTTCGCGCTCATAGTAGAAGACAAAACGGAAACCGGGATGTGGAATCTGAAGTTCTTCCCGACCTCGAGCCTCGAAAAGACCGCGCCCCGAAGTGAACGGATCGGAAGTTTTCTCAAAACGATACTTACCGCGCAGAGTAAACCTCATTCCTTCGCGGTATTTCATTTTGATCTGCCCGATCATTTTTTTGGTCGTATATTCGTCTTCGAGTTCAGGATAATCATATCGCATGGTGTAATCGTATCCGGCCAGAACCGACAGAGTTGTTTTCCGATTAAGGCGGGCAACCACCTCGGCCGAGGCGTCAACTTCCTTGCGATCAAGGCTTGAGTACCTGACGAAGTCAAAATCAGTCCGATGATCTTCCGAGGTGTCCACCCGAAAATTAGGCAGATCCACGAATGGATTATCATTCTTGATCCGATTACCGGCTATTTTTGCTATCAGACGAGCCCGTTTGGAAAGTGACATAGCATAATTGAGACTACCGCCGTAGGCTTCACTCTTGAGCGTAACTCCGGCGAAATTCTCCTTCTTGTTCTCGACCGTACTGTAGGTGAAGGCGGCGGCGAAACGGCCCTTGCCGAGATCGCCTTTGAATTTCACCTTGTGCGACATTTTCTCGGTCTCGGGTAAAATTCCGTAATTGATCACCTCACCCTGGTAAATCTCACGAGATCCGAACTCTGTTCGGGCCGTACCAAACACCGGATGCATGGCGGTATCAAAAAATATCTGGTTGTCAGGCGAATTCGATTCGAATGTCCGATAGCCGAACATGTAACCGAAATCATATTTGCTGACTTCCCCTTCCAGACCGGCTTGAAGCTGATGAGTCTGGCGATCAATCTTCGCCGTTTCCGAGGTTACGTGGCAACTGAAACAGTGCATAGCTGACAGCTTCTGTTCCGAACCCTTCTCGATTATCGTGCGATGCGCCGCTACCAGGCGTAGATTCGACTTGTGCGACAGCAACAGGCTGAAATCGCTATTGATCTCGTGTCGTTTTTCACGATAATTGGCGCCGGGGTCGGTAATATCATGAGTCAGATATTTACCGGCGCCCAACTCGATTGTATCACCCGGATCTGCCGTTGACGTATCGGGTGCCAAAGGGCCGCCTTTATACTCCTGGGCCGCCAGGTTCTCCAGCAAATCCTGACCCTTGTTGTGAACCATCGAGCGATAGCCGACAGATCCACTGAAACGATCACCGACCGCTCCCTCCACCGCCGCGGCGGCATTGTACTTATCAAAGAAATAGCCGTCAAAGGTGAAGGTTCGGTTGCCCTTGATGGCATTGAACAAAATCTTGAATTCCGGCCATGGATCGTCGGTGACAAGACGATATTCACCGACCTTTTTGGCATAATCCTTAAAATCGGTGTAATGTCCGCCAATCCATAGCGAATGACTGTATTCGGCCGCAGTTTCCTGAGCCATTACCGGCTGAGCTGCCATGACGAGAAGCAGGCCGGCGATCATCAAATTAACAACGATTCGCATCTTATCCTCCTATCTCGTAAGCGCCCGGCCCTGGCCGGAAATTGATTGTGACGGCAGGTCGGAACCATGAACTTCGGTGTGGCACTGCGAGCATTTGGTCAACATACCCTGTTTCCATCCGTCGCGTGTCGTTTCACCCGCTCGATCATGATTCAAGTTCGGATAATATCTGCCCTCAACACTTTCCACGCTGGCATGGAAATGCATGGCGTGGCAGTTGAGACACAAGGTCGGTTCGCTTTGTTTGAGCAAATTGTCGGCCACCGATCCATGCGGTGTATGACACAGCATGCAATCTTCGTTGACCGGAGCATGCTCAAACAGAAACGGTCCTTCCTTTTCGGCGTGGCATGAGAAACAGAGTTCCCGCCCGCCGTCGTCCATGGCAAACGTTACCGTGCCGCCGTGGACATTGTGACAGTCCAGGCAGGACATCTTGCCTTCGGCGATAGGATGGTGCGATGGCATATAGCCCGCCGCCCGTACATCGCTGTGGCAATCATAACACAAATCCGGCATGGTCTTCTTGACTGTCTCTCCCACGCCGGCATGAACCTGGTGACAATCGGAGCAGGTAACATCCGCATTACGGTGCCCTGAGAATTCCCAATCATCGAGTTCATGGCCCTGGTGGCAGTCAAGACAGGTTTCGCGCCCGGCAAACTGATCATGCCTGGCGGGGTTGATTATCAAAGCCGGATCAGCGTCTTCGGCATGGGCGTCTCCGGGACCGTGACACGACTCGCAGCTATACTCAGCCCGCGCCGTATTCCCCAGATACACCCCATGCGAAGTTTTGGCGTACATCTCGCCAATCTCCTCGTGGCAGGCGGTGCAATCCTCATCCGAAACTTCCGCGCTTACGGGGCCGGCCATTAGCAAGGCTACAGCCAGCATCAATGAAAGCACCAAAAGCCGGTGAGTATCGTGCCACCACCGCTGATGAATAAACGGTTTCATGATCCTCCTCGTCCAGAATAGTGAACGTTAACTTACCTCTTATATGTGTCTTTCGTTTTCATTCTTGTTTTATCCGTCATCAGGATTAGCTCTACTCCGAATTGTCCGGGATCAACCTCAGGCCGACAATCCCCTCACGAAGATAGGCACATTATTGGCGATAATCTCGGCCGGCCGGTAACTTTTCCCCAGAAATCCCTTCCACAGTGTGGCGCCGAGAGCACAATCGAAAACCATCCCAACAAAACACCGAGCCGTGATTTGGTTGTTCTTTTCTATAATTTTTCCGATGGAAAATAAACGATCAAGTTGTTCCGTTAGAAAAATTACGTAAGGACCCCTGATTTCGCGGAATATTTTTCGCCCTTTGGCATGCTCACGCAAGGTGGAGTACAGAAGAAGACGGTATGTTTCACGGTGACGGTCAAAAAAGTCGAGAATATGCGCTGCCATTTCCGTCAGAATAATGTCGGCCTCGGATTCGTTTTCCAGCCGCTCGAACAAATCACTGTAATTCAATATCGACTTCAGTGAATCGAGAACAGCATTGTAAATCTCCTGCTTGGACGGGAAATGACGGTACAGGGCCGGTTCGGTTATTTCGCAGGCCTCTGCCAGTTGTTTTATGGTCACACTATCGTAACCATGACGTCCAAAGAGGCGCATCGCCTCCTTGATAATCTGTGCTTTTCTTTCGCCAGCCATCATAGACCTGCCCCCATCGTAGTTAATACTCACTAACTTAATATTTCTGAAAGACAATGCAAGTGAAAAATATCACTATCGAAATTTTTTTATGACATCTCCTAGATTCTACATGCTTTTATAGTAGAATAACTTCATCCATTATCCAAAATCATGGCAATTAAAAGGGGAGCGGCAACGCCACTCCCCTTCTGATCAGACCGATTGATCCGGCCCAAAAATGTTATAACTCATTCGGATTACTTCAGCAGGATCATTTTCTTCGAATTGACGAATTGATCGGTCTTGATCCGGTAGAAGTACATTCCGCTGGCAACTGCGTCACCATTACCGTCCTTGCTATCCCATATCACCTGATAATGTCCCGCCGATTGATTTTCATCAATCAGGCATGTAACGACCTGCCCCAGGACATTATAAATTTCAACACTCACATGAGTCGCGACCGGAAGGTCATAACTGATGGTTGTCGTCGGGTTAAACGGGTTGGGATAGTTATTATACAATTCGAACTTCTTCGGCAGCAGACGGCTGAAGACCGAGTAATCGGGCTGATAACGCCCCACCGCCTTGATAATATAATCCCGCATCATATTTTCATCGGTCAGTGGTTCGGGCTGGAAGCCGAATTCGAACACGTCGCCCTTGGCCAAAACCAGCGGTTGGTTTTCGATAAATCCGTTCCACAGTTGATCGGACGGTTTGTTCAACTTCAATTCATGCCCTCCGATGGTCCAGCTTTTTATTGTCGGAACCTCGTCTGAGAGTACGAACTGTGCGATATTATCCGTGGAATAGCCGTGCGACCACGACAGGCGCATGGTAATCACATCACTGTCGATCTCGCTTGCGATATTGGTAAGAACCACTTCTTCTTTCGGGTTTTCTCGCGGCGGCATCAGTGATGAGATATCCAGCCATTGGCCGTCATTACCGAGAACTTCAATGATAAGATCGCCGAATTCAACTTCGGCTACAGGTGCGGGTTTATTGAAGATGTCATTTTCTTCCTGCTCGATCTCGCACGGCAACTTTTGCTGAGCTTCCATGCAGACTCCGGTGTTATCACCGGTGTTGGGGAAAGTGACAACCAGGAACCCTGGTTCCGAAGCCGTGAAGTATGTGCCATCTTCTTTGCTCACCGCCGCCAGTCGATTAATTCCCTTATCATCAACCGCCGATAATGGCGGCAGCTTATGCGAGAACGTAGCGATCGAACCATCGACGGCGCACGCGATATTGACATTCTTACTATGATCCACAGTGATTAATTCCACGTCTTGGAGATAAGTGATTTCGTCTTCAAGTTCGCGCAACTGGAACATCAATTCACCATTTTTGACCGCCATTTCCGACTGGAGGTGATAATAATCGGTGACGATATCGACATACCCCGATTTTTCGCAGGCTGTTAGAAGTGGATTCTCCTTGCGGAATTCTTCACCGTTATAGCTATATAGCACCGGACATGATGTCACCACTACCGGACGTTTAACTCGGAAGTACCGGCTATCCGACCATGCTCCCCAGCCGGTCTCATTCCAGGCTCTCGCGCGCCAGTAATAATAATCGACGCCCAGGTACGGCGTCAGCCAGGTGGAGAAAATTAGATCGTCGATATCATACAACGGAGAACTGAAATCGCTGTTATCATCAACAACCACTTCATATAGCATGGCGTCGGAGATATCAGTCCAATTGAGGGTTACCCGCACCGATGTAGAGGTGGTATAGCTGGCGCCATTGGATGGAGAAACCAGAGACGGGGCGGCTGGCGGAGGCGCCAGGAACTTGACAGCATAAAAATCATTCAAGCCGGCGCCGAAGGATGACGTTGCTCCGGTTAAAAGATAACCGCCGTCGGGGGTCGGCATAATACACTCGGCATTATCTCCGTCAGATCCGCCGAACGATGTAGACCAGATCAAATTACCGTAGGCATCTGCCTTGACGATATATAAATCCTGGCCGCCCTCTCCGAATGAAGTTGTGATACCGGTCAGAGCATAATTGCCGTCGACATCGATCATGACATCATTGGCCTGCTCGAAGCCGGTGTCACCGAACAGCGATGACCACTGCTCTGCCCCCGATGTGTTGGTTTTCAATAACAGAGCGTCGCCGTTGCCGCTTTCGTACGACTTCCCGACAACAATATATCCATCGGCCGCCTGCTCGACGCCATAACCGTATTCGGCGTACGATGTTGATCCCAGGGCCTGACTCCATGACAGAGTTCCATCGGATGTGATCTTGACCAGATATGCATCCCATGAGTCAGGATTGGGACCGGTGGATCCGACCAGGATAAAGCCGTCGTCAGCGGTACGTTTTACTTCGGCGGCCCAGTCATCGACACCCGAAACGCCATAAGTGTAATACCACTGCTCGACGCCTGAGGAATTGATTTTGACAGCCATGAAATCATCATCGCCGTTAAGATTGGTCGTACCGAATACCAGATATCCGCCGTCGCCGGCCTCGGCAATCGACATCGCCTTGTCATAAGTACCATGGAAATAGGAATTATCCCACTGATAGGCGCCGTTGGCATCGAACTTGACAACGTAGAAACGGCTGAAGCCTGGAGGCTGGGAGTATCCGGCGATAATATAACCGCCGTCAGAGGTCATGAGGGCCGATTGGGCGGCATCATTATAACTGGTGCCGTAAGCAGCAGTCCATTCCTCCTCGGCAAAAGGATCGGTTTTGACCAAATAATAATCGGCATCGGCCGGTCCGTAGGTATAATAGGAATACTTGGCCGAGGCCGGAGGAAGTTTACCGGGGTCGCCATCCTTGAAACCTCCCATTACGCGAGCGAGGACGATATCCCCGACCTGCACCGAGAATGAACCGGTCTCGGTATCATTCGGCTCGTCACAGTACAGGACAGCCACGCGCGTACCGTTGACACGGATTTCCGACAACTCATACGTGAAGCACATACCAGGCGGCACATAAAGTTCATAGGAAATCGTCTGAGCGATCGTCATGGTGTCGGTTTCCGAACCACCTATGCGCCCCTCTACATATTCAAGAACCTGTTCCGTCAAGGGACTGGTTGATCCGGCGAAAGCATAACCGACCAGATCGGCCCCGGTCGGTTCGGTGGTATAATAGGTAAACTGTGCCGATCCCGGTGGTTTTTTGTCCGGATCGCCGTCTTTAATAAAGCCCCAGACATATGCCGCGATAACATCGCCCGGAAGGACCGTGAAAGAACCGGTTTGCGATTGATCTGATGAACTGCAGACCGCTTCCCTGATGGTCGTTCCGTTTTTCTTAATTTCGACATATTCGTATGTATCGCACAATCCACCCGGGATATACAGCGAATACGACACACTCTGGGCAACCGTCATAGTGGCCGATTTGGGACTGTTGAGATAGGCCGTCAGGGTATGGTATCCGCTGCTCCACGAGGTGTCATTGACGGGAGTACCATAGATGGCCTCTTCATCACCGGTAGTGCCATAGGTTGCCGTCCACGATTCCGGCGGCTCTACCGGACCGGTGTACAGAATATTCAGGGACGGATCACCCATCCAGAAATACATCCGCGCATTATTAAGTCCTGAAGTACCGAATTGGTTAATAATCGTGATTGCCCCCAGGTTTGAGACATCACCGGTACGGTTGACGTTTTCGTCGTAAACTGCTTTGAATATCCTTTTGTCATAAGTATGGTTCGCCGTTGTGGCCGACGGGCGGTTAGCTCCCAGAAAAGCGACCGCACCATCGGTGCTGAGCGTCCATGCTTCTCCAAAACAGTTGGTGCTTATTTGAACCTGGTTGTTGACGCAGGCGATACTGAAAATGACCGGAGTCAGATCGCCATTGCTCAATCCGGCAACATTCGTATTGGTGTAGCTCTCGCTTAGATAATTCCAGTAACTCCAACTTGTAGTCGATCCATGACCGCGATAATTGACTACCCGATAGCCGGAGTTGATGGCCGCGGTGACATCGGCGTTGGTGGCTTCGTCGCCTCCGACACTGGATAAGGCACCATAAGCCGTGGTAAAATCGGGGGTCATAAAGTTATAAGTCGCGGTACGAATTTCTTCCTTGCACCCCTGATATTTATACGGTGCATCCTGGGCATTGGCAATCAGCAAAGCTTTGTCATGCCAATCACCCGCGGGCGGATTATGCTCATACATCACGGTTTTGCCGACCATGTTATCGACATCCGCCTCCGAATGAACACAGAACCGACCGACAGCGATTTCAGGCAGGTTGTCGCTGCCTGACAAAAGCGTATAATAGTAATCGCTGTAGATGGCACTGCCGCCATAAAGATACCCGGTATAGAACGGAATATCATACTCATTGCCTATCAGAAGCACATACTGGATTCCGTTGTCGGTATATTCCTGTGAGATGTAATCCTTAACATCAGCCACAGTACTGCCAACAGTGGTCATGGAAACTATCTGAGTCGATAATCCCTGGCTGTTCTTCCAACTCACCAGCGGTGCCATGTTATCCACATAGGCATCCTTTGCGATAATCAGAAAATCATAAGCGGTCAGTTTCTCATAAGAATCTTCCCCTTCGACCTGAAGCGGATGATTCTCATAATTTATCACCGACTGGCGGTAAAGCTTATCGTAGGTGGGTGTCGCCGCCCGTGTGGTGGGTGATAGAACATTGCTCTTGCCGCCGGGAGTGTACTCCAGCCTGACGGTTATGTCGGGATACATGGTCAGTTCGCCGGTGGCGGCATTCTGCCGAATCGGATAAACCGTTAGCTTCACCACCCGGATATCCCGATAAATGGCCGGATCACCTACCTCGGTGGTGACCGCCGGATATACCTGATCGACGGCATAAAATGCCTCGTCGTATTCCAGGCCGTCGGTGGTTTCATCCTCTGCCAAAAGCTCCTGAAAAGGATAGACATGGTATCCCGGAAGACCTTCCTCGGTATAGCCGGTAATACTCACGCTGACCGTGGCGTCATTGGGCACCTGAATCAACTCGATGATTGCAGGAACCTGCGGCTTACCGATATCCATGTTCGAAAAGTAGCCCGGGAGTTCCAGTGTCTGGAAAGTTATCCCTTCCTCACTCACCGTTTCCGTCCAGAAGCCGTAAGTGGTAAACTGGATCACCGTTTCAAATTCATTGGAACTAAGAACCTCATACGTCGGCTGGGACGGCCCCGAAGATCCGCCCATCGAAACCCACGTCGGGTCCGCAATCGCCGCCGCACTCGTCAAGAGTACAAAAGCGGCGAGCATACATGCTATTTTATATCCCTTGTGCATGGTTTACTCCTCCTTCAAAGACAATGCATCCCCATACTATGCCGCCTTTCGATGACACCGGCATGGGCATGTATTTCCCTGGCGTGTAAAAAGTGAATCAATGTGTGGTAACGGATTTTTCCCCAGGCGATTCCCGCGACGATCCGGACACACGCGTAGAATCCTCCCAATCCGATTTGGATAGGCTGGGGAATTTAAAGGTGTACCGCTTCACCTCCCTCCCGCATTTAATTGTTATGGACCAACT
>DAOUTW010000122.1 GCA_030668485.1 Candidatus Zixiibacteriota bacterium | reverse complement strand
TTCTTTTTTAGTTGCATTGCCTTGCCCGGTCGCTGATATTCCAGTGCTATGGATAGCGTTGAACAAGCAACCGGATCAGAGAAGTCGAAGGTCGAACTGGTTCAATTCAAGGAATCGTTCGAAACCTTCAACAACATTATCAATAATCTTCAGCGTCAGTATCTTTCTCTGGAAAAGGAATACAGCGAGCAAGAACGGCGCCTGGAGGAAATCAATCATCAATTGCGCGGGACGATCAACGATAATAGGGAAGTTACCTCGTTTATCAACTCGATCCTGACCTCGCTGACTTCCGGTGTCGTCGCCGTCGACAAATCGGGCGTCATCTCCCATTTCAACCCCGCCGCCGAACGAATTATCGGCGTTGCAGCCACCCGCGCCCTGGGGATGAAATACGACGAAGTGATATCGTCTGCCAGCGGTGGCCGTTTTTCGGCGTTCGATACCGTCATGACCGGAACCGAGTTCGACTCCGAGGAGAAAGAAATCGTCGTCAAAGGCGGCGACAAGATTCCTCTTTCAATTTCAACCTCGCTACTTCTGGACGGAGAAAATGAATGCCGCGGCGCGGTGGAAATATTCTTCGACCTGTCCAAGATGAAAAAACTCGAGGCGGAAATCAATCGCGTTCAGACTCTCGCCGCCCTGGGCGAGATGGCGGCCACGGTGGCCCATGAGGTCCGCAATCCGCTTGGCGGAATCGGCGGTTTTGCCGCCCTGCTCAAACGCGAAGTGGAAGGAGACGAGGTCAAAACCAGACTGGTTGACAAAATCATCACCGGGGTCAATAACCTCAATGAAACCGTCGTCGCCCTACTCGATTACACCCGCCGCGATCAGTTGAATATGCGCGACATTTCTCTCGGTCGTCTGATCAGGGAAAGCACTGAGTATGAACAGGGCGACCTCGATGGCGACGATGTCGATATCAGCACCGAGGTTATCCTCGGCGATCCCGATTTATGCCTCAATTGCGATCCTCATCTAATGCGCCAGGCCTTGTTGAATCTCATGCGCAACAGCCGTGAGGCGATGCCGGGCGGCGGATGTATTACCATCCGCGCCGATCGCGTGCCCGATGGTACTCAGTGCCCGTTGCCGTTACCGGCGGTTTTTATCGAAGTTAAGGATACCGGGATGGGCATCCCCGAAAATGTCCGCGACAAAATATTCCGCCCCTTCTTTTCGACCAAATGCAAACAAAGCGGATCGGGACTGGGGCTGGCATCGGTTTGGAAAACCGTTCAAGCCCATGGTGGAACGATTATGGTCGACTCGGAGCCGGGGATAGGCACCGTATTTAAAATTATCCTGCCGGTCGGGTCATAACGGGCCGGTGATGTTCAATGCTTTGAAAGGTGATCTATGAAACTCAGTATTTTAATCGTCGATGATGACAAGCTGGTCAATGAGTTTATCGGTGAAACCCTCCAGCGTACCCGCCATGATATAACCACCGCTTTTTCCGGCGAGGAGGCGATGACGCTGCTGGAACAAAAAAACTACGACATCGTCCTGACCGATATCAAGATGCATAAGATATCCGGCATGGACCTGCTGCGCCATCTCCGGGCCACCTCGCCCGATACCGTTGTCCTTATGATCACCGCCTACGGCAAGGTCAAAAATGCGGTCGAGGCGATGAAAATGGGCGCTTTCGATTATATGATAAAACCGGCTTCTCCCGATGAAATCGAACTGGCGATCAACCGCGCCCATGAGGTGATCGCCCTTCGGTCGGAAAACAAACGGCTGCGGGCCGAGGTCGATGAAAAATACAAGGAATTGATCGGCGCCTCGAAAAAGATGGCCGACATCAAGGATACTATCGTCGATGTCGCTGCCAGTCGTTCGACGGTTCTGATCAGTGGCGAGTCGGGGACAGGCAAGGAACTGGTCGCTCGCGCCCTGCATTATCAAACGGAACGGGCCGACAAGCCGTTTGTCAAACTCAATTGTGCCGCCATGCCGGAAGGTCTGGTCGAATCGGAACTGTTCGGCCATGAAAAGGGCGCCTTCACCGGAGCCGACCGCCTCAAACGAGGCCGTTTCGAAATGGCCGAAGGCGGAACGATATTACTCGACGAAATTTCGGAAATCCCGATCAACCTCCAGGGTAAATTGCTCCGCGTTTTGCAGGAGCGGGAGTTTGAACGGGTCGGGTCGGTGACGCCGATCAAAATCGATGTCAGGGTTCTGGCAACCACCAACCGTAATCTAAAGCAATGGATTGCCGAGGGGAAATTCCGTGAAGATTTATTCTTCCGCATCAATGTGATTCCGATCGAGATTCCTCCCTTGCGCGACCGGCTGGATGATATCCCGCTTCTGGTGAATCATTTTTTCAACAAGTACAGTTCCGAAACCAAAAAGGAAATCACCGGTATCGACGATTCGGTCCTGCGCCTGTTCGCCAAATATCATTGGCCGGGTAACGTCCGGGAACTGGAACATTTTATCGAGCGGGCGATGGTGATATCAAAGAACAAAATTTTGACCACCAAAGATTTCCCCCAATCACTGGTGCTCGGCAAGATCGAGGATCAGGGCGGCGGTTTCCAGGTCGGGATGACGGTTCACGAGGCCGAAAAGTTGTTGATCCTGCGCACTCTTGAGGATCAGGACGGCAACCGTACTCGCGCCGCGGATGTTTTGGGGATCAATCCCCGGACCCTGCGCAACAAACTTCACGAATACGGCATGACCGAACCAGCGGAAGTCTCAGAAAACTAACAGGCGTAGCCTGTATATGGCTGTCGCGAGGATGACCGTTCCACGGCAACAACGGTAGATAATCAATACAAGCACGCGACAGCATAAAACAGGCTTATGCCTGTAGGTCGAAATCCCTTGCCATAGGTCCCGAGTACGCGAGGGAGGTTTCGACAACATTCTGCTGAGTTTGGCGTAAGTCTCTGAATCCCACCACATTGCGATCAAGAATCGCGGGCACCCGTCACGAGAGTTAAACATATCATAATACTTGTCGATTAATAAAGATGGCCCCCTTTTTTTAGGAACCAATATTGAGGGAGTATTTAATTGACCAATAGAAGAGAACAAATAAGGTATGTTCCGGAAAAACATCTTAAGATATTTGACAATAACTCGAATAAGTATATTGGCATATTAGCGAATTTCTCTACCGATGGAATCATGTTGATTACCCGGGAAAAGATTGAGTCATCAGCGGTTCTTCAATGTCGTGTTGAATTATCACAGCCAATTTTGGATCATAATGAAATAATCTTTGAAGCTGATCAATTATGGAGTAGAAAAAATATTAACAAAGGCTGGTGGGAGTCAGGCCATAAGATAGAAGCCACAGAAAAAAACAAAGAATTGCTATCATATTTAAGCCTGTCTTTTGTTGTCGGAAAGTGGAAAGTTCCTGGTGTCAGGGATGTTAACACCGCTCCTGCAGAGAATCTGAGAAAAACTACCAGATATGAAGTGAAAGATCGATATCCTGTATATCAGCAATTTAGTTATCATGAAATTGGCAAATTGGCGAATTTGTCAATAGTAGGATCATCTTTTATAACACAGAAACATATTGAAAAAGGTACCCTTCTTAATTGTAAAGTGAAACTGCCAAAAACAATATTTCAGCAAGATGACCTTTTCTTTGATGCTGAATGTATGTGGTGCAAAAAAGATGGGGATGCGGGCGGGTATAAATCGGGATATAAACTTCATAACGTATCGGAGCATAACAAAGTCATTATATTATATCTTATACTACATTATTTGGAAGAACAGAAAACCGAGCAGAGGATCTGTATTGTAAAATAACGGGGCGATTCCAATTTTCGGAATGATGATGCTGGGTGCCGCACCGCTTGCGGTGCGCTCTTTGTTCCTGATAATGTAATAAGGGCGACGGGTGTCCCCAATCTGTGATTCCCAAATAACACCACGTCATCACGAGGAGGCCGATTGTAGGGCAGGATCCGTGCGATCCCGCCAATTGTCTGAAGCACACCCTCGATCCAGGCACGCGACAGCCAAAATCAGGCCCCTGCCTGGCTGTATCTATTCTGGAGGCTGAGATAATCGGTTTTGTTGGCAGGTATCAAAGACTCACCGCAAGCGGTGAGGCACCCGCTTAGGATGAGTATAGTTATATAAATAGAACAGTAGTCATCTCTTTTCCTCTTTGACGAGAAGATAAATAAGGTTAAAATTGTCTTCTAATCTGTGAAGTTGGTTATTTTGCCAACAATGGTTTTAAATTAGAGGAATGGAGGGCCGTTGCGATGGGAAAAGACATCAAGGAACGAAGTACAAAAGAATTAAAAAGGAAAATAAAGGCAGCAATTATCATATTGGTTATTTGCTGGTCTGCCGTCATTGTCTCCATTATAATCACTCTATCTTATGGGAAATCGCCATTCATTCTTGGTTCAACGGCCGGAATTCTCGGTCTATTTGTGGCCACCATTGCTATGTGGATCGGGATGAAGAAAGGCAGGGAAGAAATAGCTCGCAGAGAACAGAACAAATAGTAGGTCGAAATCCCTTGCCATAGGTCCCGAGTACGCGAGGGAGGTTTCGACAAGTTTTACTAAACCCCGGGTGCCCCACCTCTTTAGAGGTGGGTTTATAAGTTAAACCCATAAACCCACCTTGCACCCGCAGACAGGCTTAGGTGTGGTACAAGGTAAATTTAACCTGTTGCGTCATCGCGGGGAGGCCCGTAAATCCGTGCGAAGCGAAGGATGGTGCCGACGTGGCGATCTATCGATTGCATATGCTGTATCTATTATGGAGGCTGAGATAATCGGTTTCGTTGGCAGGTATCAAAGACTCACCGCAAGCGGTGAGGCACCCGGGCAGGTTGGTTTTATTATTATTCTTTTTCGACCGATGAGGATTCTCTCCCTTTGCTATTATCTTGCGGTGCATTAGTGAAGGAAATCAATTGTCCTGTCATTCCGTCGATGCCGAACATTGCAGAATGGAAAGAAGGGAGTAGAGCTTCCGATCCACGAGCAATTATTATCCACCAGTTTTTGGTGGTAGCTTTGTCCGTTATGATATCGACATATATCGCCCGTATGATTCTTACCCGAGAGGGATTAAATACAATTTCATCTAACGCTGCTCCAAAATTCGAGAATGGAAGAGAATCCGGAAGTTGCATGGAAATTACACTGTGCCAATTTTCCTCAAAATATTTCGCATCCGGCTCTTCGCATGAAAGATTCTGACCCACGTCATCCGCTAAAGAATAAATACTTAGCAATTTGCCGGTGACCCCATCCAGGATTACATCAAAACATCTATTGGCCAGATGGCTGCCACGTCCAACTGTAATATTGCAGTATTTAACCAACCATACTTCTTGACCATTAATGAAGCGGGCCAGAAATGGTGTTTTGTCATCGCTGATATTATCAGTGAGGGAACACACGATATTTTGTCTTGAATACTCTTGACATATGTCGAAGCCGGTATATAGGTTCGCTTGTGATATGGCCTCATCGGCGCTTTTTATCGCATGGTTCTTGGGGTGGCTCTTGTCAATAGGGTTGTCATTTGTCAGACCCGTCGGATTTTCTCGATCCTGCGCCATTAAGGATATCGTTAATAAAGGTATCAAGCAACCGATCGCAATTTTTATAATTGACATAAATCGCCCTCTTTGAATAGGCTTCAACCTACTATCACGGTGTCGATGCCGATGATGCAGTATCCATCCCTTGTGACAAAAGAAATATAGATCAATTGGTTGGAGTTATCAATATAAAAACCGGCAGGGTGGCGGAGCCACT
Source organism: Candidatus Zixiibacteriota bacterium (assembly GCA_030668485.1). Lineage (GTDB taxonomy): Bacteria > Zixibacteria > MSB-5A5 > GN15 > JAAZOE01 > DAOUTW01. Next base: position 327 of record DAOUTW010000122.1, on the reverse strand, counting down.
TTTGGGCTGCCGCGCGGATGATCTTGCCGTAATGACTCAGGTATATACTCAACTCAAGTCCGCGACAGCCTAAAACAGGCTCTGCCTGCAATTTCATCACAACATCACTGTTGATTCCTTGCCTGACACCTTTAGTAGAAGAACAAAAAAGAGGTAACGATATGATCGCAATTCAAAACTTAAATTCAACCACCCAATTAATTGCACAAAAACGCCACAGAAATAAATTTCCAATCTGTTTTCCGACAAAACGAACCCATTTGGGAGGAAATTATCGATCCATCAGTAATGAAATGGGCCATCTGCGCGACAGCCAGAAACAGGCCG
>DAOUTW010000010.1 GCA_030668485.1 Candidatus Zixiibacteriota bacterium | reverse complement strand
TCGCCGATAAGGCGAACGACCGAGCGGGTGGGTTCCTGCTTTCCCTATCAATAACTCAATATCAAACTTATGTTCCAGCGGGTCATGTGATATGCGGCGTCACCCGCCGCGGCGGGCTTTCCTGACGCCATCGCGATGATTGCAGTCTGGTAGGTCGGGAGCCCTGTGCTCCCGACACTAAACCGGCCCTTGCCTGCCATCAAAAACAACATAGAATCAACGTTAATCCCGGAAAAGCACCCTATAATAGAAAGATAAAAACAGGAGACCATATCGCCATGAACCAAAAAACATTTTTCCGACGCCAATTCGATCTTAAGGCATTGAATGTCATTCAAATAGAGATATGCCCCGAAACTTGTACGATGTTAACCGATTGGAATACCATCACATGACTTTTCGACCAAAAACATATGCGGTGTTAACTGCCATAAAAAAAACGCCCCATCATAAATGATGAAGCGTTTGATTTGTCTATGTTCAATCGATTACATATCCAACTCTTCCTGTTCGGCATCGTCCTGGCCGTTGGCGTCTGGAGCTGTATCATCGCCGTTGCCGTTTTCGACCAGCTTTTTGCGGCTGCCATAAACGATAGCCACGTCGGTCAACAGATCCTTGCCCTTGAGAGCGATCAGGCGCACTCCCTGAGTGCTGCGGCCGATAACCCGGATATTGGAAACCGCCATCCGATTGGCAATCCCGCGCTCGGTCATCATAATCATTTCGTCGTCCTCGAGCACTTCACGAATCGCGACCACCTTGCCGTTGCGCTCGGAGCATCTGATATTAATGATTCCCTTGCCGCCGCGATTAGTGATGCGATAATCGGTGATGTCGGTCCGCTTGCCGTAGCCGTTTTCAGTAATAGAGAGAATGGCCGATTGCCGTTTGATAACCACCATATCGATGACATAATCGTCTTTGGCAAGCTTGATCCCCTTGACGCCGGCGGCGGTGCGGCCCATGCCGCGCACTTTTTCTTCAGGGAATCTGATCGCCTGACCGTTGCGCGTTCCCAGCAGGATATCATTGGTGCCGTCGGTCAATGTGCAACGGATCAATTCGTCGCCTTCAGCCAGCGAGATGGCATTGATACCGACCTTGCGCGGATTGGAGAACGCCATCAGGGAGGTTTTCTTGATGGTTCCTTTGCGAGTGGCCATCACAATAAATTCGTCGGGTTTGAATTCGCGCACGCGAGTGAAGGTGGTGATTCGCTCGTCCGCTTCCAGATTGAGCAGGTTGACCACCGGTCGTCCCTTGGCGAGTCTGCCGCCGCGCGGGATTCCATGGACCTTCAGCCAGTAACAACGGCCGGTCGAGGAGAAAAACAGGATATACTGATGCGATGTCGCCGTAAAGACATGCTCGGCGAAATCCTCTTCCTTTGTTTCCATCCCAATGACGCCCTTGCCGCCGCGGTTCTGACGTCGGTAGGCCGACTCCGAGAGCGATTTGATATAACCGGCGCGAGTTATGGTGATAACCATCTCCTCGTCGGCGATGAGGTCTTCGAGAGTGAAATCTTCGGTTTGGTCGATAATTTCGGTGCGGCGGTCGTCGCCGTATTTTTTAAGGAGTTCCTCGACCTCTCCCCTGATGATGCTCATGCGGCGAGCTTTGGAGGCTAGAATCGACTTGTATTCTTCGATTCTTTTGATCGTCTCGAGGTATTCCTGCTCGATTTTCTGCCGCTCAAGACCTGTCAGTTTCTGCAAGCGCATTTCGAGGATGGCGGTGGCCTGAATTTCCGACAGCTTGAATTTTTTCATCAAGCCTTCGCGCGCATCCGGGACCGACTTCGATTTTTTGATCAGCTCGATCACGGCATCGATATTATCGAGAGCGATTTTGTAGCCTTCGAGGATATGCGCCCGAGCTTCGGCCTTGCGCAGATCGTGCTCGGTTCGACGGACGACAATTTCATGCCGGTGGTCGATATACAACTCTATCAGTTTTTTGATCGACAGCGTTTTCGGCACGCCTTTGTCGAGTGCGAGATTTATAATCGAGAATGTTGTCTGGAGATTAGTGTGCTTGTAAAGCTGATTGAGGACGATTTCCGGCTGAGCGTCTCGTTTGAGTTCGATGACAATACGCATGCCGTCGCGATCGGATTCATCGCGGAGATCGGAGATGCCGATCAGCTTTTTGTCGCGGACCAGGTCGGCGATGCGGATTAGCAGAGTGGATTTGTTGACCTGGTAGGGGATCTCAGTGATGATAATTCGTTCCTTGCCGGTCTTCTGTTTTTCCGACAAAGCGCGGGCACGGACGGTTATTCTCCCCCGTCCGGTACGATATGCTTCGCGGATACCCTGGCGGCCATAGATGATACCACCGGTCGGGAAATCGGGACCGGTGATATGGTCCATAATCTGCTCGTTATCCGTTTCCGGATTATCAATCACCGACATGATGGCGTTGGCCACTTCGGTCAGGTTATGAGGCGGGATGCTGGTGGCCATGCCGACGGCAATACCGGTGGTACCGTTGCAGATCAGATTGGGAAAACGGCCCGGCAGCACGATCGGTTCCTTTCGGGTGCTGTCGTAGTTGGGCATGTAGTTGACCGTTTCCTTTTCAAGGTCGGCCAACATTTCCATCGCAATCGGCGTCATGCGGGCTTCGGTATATCGCATGGCGGCGGCGCCATCGCCGTCGACCGATCCGAAGTTTCCCTGACCGTCGACCAGGGGGTAGCGCATATTGAAATCCTGCGCCATCCTGACGAGAGTCGGATAAATCACCTGTTCACCGTGGGGATGATAGTTACCGGAAGTATCACCGGCGATCTTGGCGCATTTCCTATGCGGTCGTCCAGGCGACAGGTTCAATTCATGCATAGCCACCATGATTCGCCTGTTGGACGGTTTCATACCATCACGTACATCGGGAAGAGCACGATTGGTGATTACGGACATGGAATAATCGAGGTAGGAACTCTTCATTTCCTCCTCGAGAAAGATCTGTTCTATTTTTTGATGTTTGAGCGTCATCTTGGGCCTATCTCATTTTCTTTTAACAGCTTATACAAAAATTCCATTTTCCTTTTCAGACTGATAAAATACCATTTTTTAAGACGAAAAGCAATGATTGAGTTGCTCGGAGAGGCATTTTTCGTCTATTGTATCCGTAAGATTAATAATGAGTTATACGATCGCCATCACTTTTTTTGAATAAGTTGAGCGATTTTTATATATATTGACAAATGGAGGTCTGATTTAATGTCTGGAGCGAATGTAGCAGCTATGGCAGGAGCCGGAGCGGCAGTCGCGGCTGCGGCAGCCGCGGCCGCCAAGATGCGCGAAGAGGAGGAAAAATTGACTACTTATAACAAGGATGATATGGACGGCTGGGAATTCAAGATTGTCCGAGCAAACTCCCGTTATTTTAAGAAACCTGAGAACCTAAAGCAAGTCTGCGAAGAAGAAGCGAAAGCGGGCTGGGAAATGGTCGAAAAATTCGACGACAGCCGTGTCCGCTTCAAACGCCGGACTGATAAGAGAGGCAGCGATCAGTTTTTGCAGGAAATTGATCCTTATCGCAGCCTGGTCGGGATCGGCAACGCTCAGTTAGTAATCACGATACTCGGTGTTATAGCTCTCTCTATCGGAGTGATTCTGGCGGGAGTGTTTTACTTCAGGTCGATAAACTAAACTACTCCCTTCCCTGGATGGATTTGGCGCCTCATCCACCGGGGTAATCCTGACAATATTATACTTTCCAAGACCGATTTTCGATTTAATTCAAATTTTTATGGGATCAAGTAACGAGTATTTATTATTGAATAATAATGACTTATGGCATTTCCGGCATCTCAAAAGGTGACCCCATAAGATAAATAACGATTTTTTTTGAAACTTTTTCTTGACAAGACAGTACATATACTATATACTTCAATAAACATGAAGTATATAATACATAGATATTACTTTGAATAAAGTAGAGGCAATGGTGATATGGTTTATAGAATGGTTTACGGATTCCGGCAGATTGGGGAACAGTGTTAATGGATGCCGTAATGAAAATAATTACAATCATTTTTTAGGCTGGGAGGCAACATGAAAATCTGGGCAAAATCATTTCTGATTCTGGTGCTGGGGCTGTTTATTGCCGGCGCGGCAAATGCGGATCAGGATGGGGAGAAACTCTATTACGGAATCGAGCAAAAGGGAAGTGTCTGCGGGTATTCCGAAGTCCTGATTTCAAATACTGAAATTGACGGCTCAGTGGCAATAGTTCTTGAGGAAAGCGTATTTATGAAACTATCAGCTCTCGGAGCCGATTTTGACACCAAAATCAATTTCAAGTTTTTAATCAATCCGAGAACCGGGAAATATTTCCATAATAGCCTCGATATTGATCAGGGCACGATGAAATTTGGTTACAAGGTGGATATCGATGGTGGAAAAGCGCATATAGTTTCGACCGGTGTAGGCGGGGGACCGTCCGAAATTGATCTTCCCTCCGACGTGCTGCTGGAAAACACACAAATATTCTATCATATCATCGAAGATTTTGTCAACGGCGGACTCAAAGAAAAAACCTACAAGTCTCTTGATCTGATAGAAGGAACCATCCATGAGATCACCTATACCGAAATCGGCCGGGAACAACTGGAGTTGGCCGGGCAGACCTTTGATGCCATCGTGCTAAAAAACCATGATAAAACCAGCGCGATGAAAACCAAATGGTGGGTTGACACCAAAACGGGTTATGCCTTAAAGGCTGAACTTCCGACCAGGAATATTTTCCTGGCCGATGCATCGATAACTGAAAATATAGTCAAAGCCGACATGAATGATGATATCTTCGCAAAAGTAAATGTCAGCATTTCCGATATCAAGGCAATTTCATACATGAAAGCAAGAACGGTATTAGAGCCCGGCGGGGGAATAATTACCGCCGAAAGCCTCAACATACCAGGACAGAAATTTGAAGGGACAGTAAAAGAGAACTATATCGACGGTGTTTTCGAAGTGAGCCATACCAGATATGATGGCATCGGGGCGCCTCCTTTCCCGCCCGATTTCAGAGGTGATCCGATTCTGGAGAAATACCTTTCGCCGGAAGCTATGATCGAATCGGATTACCTGCCGCTGATTGAGAGGGCACAACAAATAACTGCGGGAGCCTCAAACTCATGGGAGGCGGCAAAAAGGTTGAGTAAATGGGTTTCGACTGAAATTGGTCCAGGAGTTCCCGGCGGAGGTACTGCCAAAGGAACATTCGAGATGCAGATGGCCGAATGTGGCGGGCATTCTCGGCTGCTGGCAGGATTTTGTCGTGCCGTCGGTATCCCCTGCCGGGTTGTCTGGGGATGCATGTATGCCCCCAATTACGGTGGCAGTTTCGGACAGCATGCCTGGGATGAGGTTTATATGGGTGAGGCGGGCTGGATCCCGGTCGATGCCACCATCAAGGAAATCGATTTTGTCGATAGCGGCCATCTTCGCCTTGGAGTACTCACCACAAAGGGTATATATCTGGGATTTAAGGAAGCCGAAATCCTCGATTACACTGCCGGTTCGGTCACGATGGCCACCGCCGGAAGCGGTGAAGTACCTCCCGAATTAAAACCATACCTGGGGAAATACAAGGGACCGGGAGGAGAGCCGGAAATCCTGGTGCAAAACGCCAGTCTGGCGATTGATATTCCGGGCAAAATGGTATTTGAGTTGAATGAACCGAATGAAGAGGGCCTCTGGCTTTTCAAACTAACCGATGCCGCCGGTGTTTCATTCACGAAAGATGAGTCCGGCGAGGTTACCGAGATGGCAATTATTTCGACAAGCAGGTTGCCCCGAAAGAAGACTTCCGACTCGACTGTGATTAAGGCTGGAGTCCCGGATGAGTACCAAACATATCTGGGTGAATATATAATCCCGATGCAAAATTTAGTCCTGACGGTGATTTATAAGGACGGCAATCTCGCCGTGGACGACCCAAAACGAGGGATAATTGGTTTGATCGGACCCGATGAAGAAGGTCTATGGACCAATGAATTCGATCAGAACAAAATCTCTTTTGTCGCCGGTGATGAAGCCCAGGCTTCGGCTTTGGTTTTTCAAAGCATCACCAGGCTCCCAAAAATTCTTTATGTTGGCGGCGGCAACTGAGCCGGGCTTTTATCTGGAGATAACCGAGGATGAACTTGCATAGCAAATTGAAACCGGAAAAATCACTCGTGGGATTTATACCCGCAGCCGTAATTCTGATTGGCTTTTTTATGCTGTGGTTTTTTTGGGGGAAGCAAACCGCCTACGGATTTATGGCTTTTGCCATATTTGCAGCAGGCTTTTTATTGCTTATCACCTACGTGCGGATACTCAACGTCGGTTTTTTGACCAATGCTCTTTTCCTTCTTTTTGCCGGTATCATGTTGACCGGTATCGGGGGAGCGCCATTTGAATTGGAATCGGGATGGGCGGGAATTCTTGGTGCCGGTAATCTGTTTTTCATGATCCTGACGTTATACCTGGTACTCTCCAGAAAATACAAATGGCGGGGTCGCGAAGTCCTGGAACTGACGGCGGCCCCGGTCGAGGGAACGCGCGACGGCTTCACGGCACGGCCGCATCCGATCGGCAAGGCGGAATATAGCGGTCAGCAGTTGATGGATTTCACGAAGTTTCTCCGCCGCAATATGATCGCATTGCCCTATGTCGAAGATGATCGGGTTTTTTATGCACCGATAACCATGGCTCAATCGTTTTGTCATCTTTATGGATGGAATCATGATCTGTCAGGCAAGACATGGGTTTCGTTCGACCTTGGAGGTAATGTTGCGGCAAATATTGCACATAAAGAATACCTGAGTTACCATGAGGATCTAACCTTCGATCAACTCTGTGATTCGCTGGGGAGCCTGTTTATCGAATTTATGGAGATGTTTAAAAAGGGGGACGGTATCAGAATAATTAACAGGATGAATGCTCTGAAAGAAAACCCTTTTACCTAAAGACTGATATGGATTTCAAGACAGCATCAAAACTGGGTAATTATATATCGAAAGATTATGCCGAGGATCTTTTCGGACTCCTGGTCAATTATCAGGATATTTCGGCTTCTGAGGCTGCATCCCGGTTGAATCTTCATATCAGCACCGCTCAGGAATTTCTTGAGGCGATGGCGTCACTCGGCATTCTGACCCGGAAAGAAGTATCCGAGAAGAAGCGACCTTATTTCAGATATTCGCTGAAGCAGCGAATAATCAGCATGGAGATCGACCTCGGCCAAATCGCCAAAAGACAATCTGAGATGCAAGCGGTTAGGAAAATACGGGAAAAGGAAAACGCCGGCGCTCGCTTTTCTACAGCTAGAAGTCATCAGTATCTGAGTAGTGTCACTATCTGGACCGGCGAAGGGCGGGAGCGGAAAGAGCGAAAAATCAACCTGACCGCTCCGCAGGGGAAATTCCTCTACCATCTCCCCTTCCCTACCGCCGATCATTTAAGCATATCGGATATCATGCGAAAGGCGGAGATCGACGACACCGTTCTGCCGGAGATATTTGATATTGTCGAGTTACTTGAAAAGTACGATGTGATTGAGGTAGAATAGTAAACCAAACCACCAAACGGGTGGGATTTTTCAGATTCTGCCCGTTTCTTTTCCTTATAATAATCAGCCTCAAGATAAAAAAAGTGATTTCTTCGAGTGCAAAATTACGTATAATAAGCCGACAAATAAAAATAAACGACACCACCCCGCCGATTGCCGGACGGGGCTTTCGTCGTTTCGTGCATAAGGCTGTTTTTTTGGTATTGGACTGAATGACGATTTGATGCGGAATATTATTGAGGATGCGAAATGCCGGATAATTCATTAGCGCGACAAATAAAAGACCATTTTTCGGAATCATCGCGATTAAAATTGCTGTGCGATGAGATTGCCAATATCGCCAGCCCCGGCGCCGATCAGGACGCATCGGAACCGCTCCTCCTGACCGGACTCGCCGGAGGAGCAGTGGCGTTTTTGCTGGCCTCGCTCTATGAGGCGCGAAGCGGCAATATTCTGTTCATAACTTCTAATTATGATGAAGGTCAGGGTCTGGCCGATGATCTGGGCAATCTGATCGGCGAAGATGCCGTTTGTTTTTTCCCGCCTCGGAATATAAACCCATATGAATTTCGGTCGCCATCGGGCGAGGCAACCGGTCAACGGCTGACGGCTCTTTCGACTCTGCTGTCTCCTCAGAAGTGCGTTGTCATTGCACCTCCACAGGCGGTTATCGAACCGACCATGGCTCGCGAGACCTTTCTTGCGACGTCGTTGCATTTGCATGTCGGGCAGGAACTGGAACCGGAGGATCTGGCCGGACACCTGGTATCACTCGGTTTTAACGCGGTCGACGCGGTGGAGGAAGTCGGAGATTTTGTAGTTCGCGGCGGTGTGATCGATTTCTTTTCAGCATCGAGTGAATTACCGGTGCGAGCTGAATTCTTCGGTGATGAGATCGAATCCTTGCGCCATTTCGATGTACGTGATCAAAGGACAATAGAGCGACTGGAGCAGGTTAATCTTCTCCCACGCCGTGAGATTCCAATTAGATCGGAGACAATTGAGGATTACCTGGATCGGCTTAATGAAAAAGATGCCGACCTGATCCGGGCTCGTTTTATCTGTGAGCCTGATTTGCCCGGTTTGGAATGGCTGGCGATCAGTTTCGGGATCGTTCAGGGATCGCTGCTTGATTATATCGGGGAAAATGATCTGAGGATTCTCGATGGCGGTAAATCTTTGCTTGAGGATATGCGCGAGTTATACAAAGAGGGGCAGGGATTGTATGAATTGGCCAAAGGCAGATTTTCCGATCCACCCGATGTGGCCGACTATTATTTTAATCCGGAAGAACAATATGAAAAGCTCGTGACAAAGATCAGCCTGATTATTCATCCGTTTCGTTCGCGACAGAACCAGCGTTTCGACTTCGGATGTCAGGAACATCCTGCCATCGGCAGCCGTCTTGACTACCTGTCTGATATCACTTCCGATTATCGTGAGCGGGGCTACAAGACAGTGATTACTTGCGACAACCCCGGACAGGCGGAACGGCTGGGGGAAATTCTGACTGAACGCGGGATAACGGCCCCGGTTGAGGTTTTCCATATTCATGCCGGGTTTATTTCCGATGAACTCAAAACGGCTCTCTTAACCGATCATCAGATTTTCTCGCGTCATTTCCGTCGTATCAAACGACGGCGATACAAAGAGGGTGTGGCGCTGACATCGTATGCCAATCTCAATCCGGGCGATATTGTCGTCCATGCCGATTACGGGCTGGCTCGATTCAATCGTCTGGAAACACTCAAAGTCGATGAACGGATGCGTGATTGCCTGATGCTGACTTATCGCGATGGTGACAAACTTTTTGTACCGATCGAGGAGTTCAACCGTGTCTCCAAGTATGCCGGCAAGGAATCGACACCGCGACTGACCAGCCTGGGCGGCGCCGCCTGGGAAAAGCTGAAGAAGAAAACGAAAAAAGCGGTCGCCGATATGGCGGAGCAGCTTATCAAGCTTTATGCCGAGCGGAAAACGGCTCCGGGATTCGCTTTCAACAGCGATACTGTCTGGCAGCGGCACCTGGAGGCTTCCTTCATCTATGAGGAAACTCCCGACCAGCTTAAGGCGATTAATGATGTCAAGCAGGATATGGAAAAGGCGACGCCAAGCGACAGGCTGATTTGCGGCGATGTCGGATATGGTAAAACGGAAGTCGCCGTTCGGGCCGCATTTAAAACGGTCGAGAATCACAAGCAGGTGGCAGTTTTGGTTCCGACAACAATTCTGGCGCAGCAGCATTACAATACTTTCTCTTCCCGCCTCAAGGAATTCCCGATGCGGGTAGAAATGCTGTCGCGATTTAAAACTCGCGCTGAGCAGAAGGTAATCATCGAGGATATCGCTTCCGGGCAGGCAGATATCGTTATCGGCACTCATCGTTTGTTATCGAAAGACCTGTATTTCGCGGATCTCGGACTTTTAGTGGTCGATGAGGAGCAGCGGTTTGGTGTGACGCATAAGGAAAAACTGCGCCGGCTCAAGAAGAATGTCGATACCATCACACTGACGGCGACTCCTATCCCTCGGACGCTGCAGTTGTCTATGATGGGAGCTCGGGATATGTCGCTGATCGCCACCTGTCCCCGCGATCGTCTGCCGATCAACACCGAGATTGTTGAATTCAATCCGCAAGTTATCGCCGAGGCTATCCTGCGGGAGGTTGACCGTGACGGGCAGGTTTATTTTGTGCATAATCGAGTGCAGACAATCGGGGCGATGTATCGTTATCTCAAAAAACTTCTTCCTCAGGTAGAGATCGTCATCGCTCATGGTCAGATGCGGGAGCGGGAACTAGAAGGGGTTATGCTGGCGTTTCTGGCGAAGCGATATCAGGTGCTGTTGTGTACTTCGATTATCGAGTCCGGTCTTGATATTCCTTCGGTCAATACGATTATCATCAACCGGGCCGATCGTTTTGGCCTGGCTCAGTTGTATCAATTGCGCGGGCGGGTCGGGCGTTCACCTCGACGGGCTTACGCCTACCTTATGACGCCGCCCTACCGGTTGTTGTCCGAAGATGGCCGCAAACGTCTGCGAGCTATTGAGGCGCACAGCGACCTCGGTTCCGGATTCGCATTGGCGATGCGCGATCTGGAAATCAGGGGCGCCGGTGAGGTCCTGGGGGCAAAGCAGTCCGGTTTTATCGAAGATATCGGTTTTGATCTGTACACCAAAATCCTCGAGGAAGCGGTGGCCGAGTTGAAAGGTGAGAAGATTGAGCGTCTTCCCGACACCAAGCTGGAGGGTTCTTTAGACCTATATCTGCCGGATAACTACGTCAATGTCAAACAGCAGAAGGTCGATATTTACCGGCGGCTGTCCGATTGTTATCGTCTTGATGATATCGAGACACTGCGCGAGGAGGTTATTGATCGTTTCGGGCGGATGCCAATGCAGGCCACGCAGTTGTTTGACGGCGCCGGTTTGCGACTGGCGGCTGCCATCACCGGTGCGGAGAAAGTCAAGGTCGGTCAACTGCGCATCACGGTTGAATATCCGGCGACGGTGGAGTTTACCCGGAGTGATATTGAGGCGATTCGCCGAGCGGTCGATGTTCCTCTCGAATTTTCGATGATGGGTGGATTCAAGTTTACAGCCGATTTATCAGCGATCAAATCGACCGATCGTTTACCGTATATGCGCAAGGCCCTCGATGCTATCGGTTCGGCCCAGGTCAATCGCAAGGTGAATGTGTAAATATAAAAGCACCCGAAGCGCTTTGTGCCTCACCTGAAACGCTTCTTCGTCTTTCGGGGGAGTTTTAACGTATCAGTCAACGCGGTCGGGGTTGACCCAGCGAAAGCGGGTCAGCCCCTGATCGGAACCGAGCCAGAGATAATCGCCTTCGGGAATAATAGTGCTGATATTGATCGACAGTAAGCCATCCCTCTCGTCAAAGACCCGTTTTTTGCCAGTTTTTCGCTCCAACAACATCAAGCCGTCTTCCATCACCGCAGCGATATATTTATCGTTGATGGCAGCTGCATAAACGCCTCCGGGACCATCGGTATACGGTACCGTTACCGCTTTTTCCGATTCGAGGTTTATCCGCGTCAGGCCCCAGTCGGATGAGATAAGTAAATCGTCGTCGTGGACGGCAATATGCCGTATCAATCCTCCCAGATTACCCGATGGATCTTTCAACCGGCCGATCTTTTTTGTTATAGAATTGATATAATAGGCCCCTTTGTCGGTTCCGATGATAATTCGGCCGGCGGCTATTTCGAGATCGGTGATAAATCGATTTCGCAGAATCCTGCCTCCGACGATGACCATTGTATCGGTGGAGGGAGTGTACAGCGCCAGGCCGCGCGAGGTACCTATCCACACAGAATCGGGACCGACAGCCAGCGCCGTGGTTTCGGCATCAGGAAGACCATCGCCCCGGTTAATAGTATAGAAATAATTTTCGGACCTTTGTCTGACAGCCAGGCCCTGTCGTCCGGCGAAATATAAATTTTTATCATCACCGGCGATATCGTAGATGATTTCAGAATCGAATCCGGGAAGCATGCGCGGTTCAAAATGAGTAAATTCTCCGGTATAGCGGTTAAACAGGGTTACTCCCAGACGGAAGTCGGCATATTCGGGTGGGCGGTCTCCCGCATTTCCGGCCAGCCAGATTGAATCGCCTTCGATATAGATGGCGTCGGTTTGTTTCTGGAGAAGACCAAAGGGTATCAATTCCGCCTCCATATCGCGGCTATCGATCTTAATCGGTCCCATGCCCCAGGTTCCGGCGAAGATATTGCTAAAATAATCGTCGCGCCAGGCGGTGATCTCATAGCGCCTGAAATAGCTGTCCTCGATAAATCCCCTGGGAATCATCTGGTACCCGATCGGCATGAACAATAGCGGCAAAGGCAATTCGGGGATGGAACTGCGATAATCTTCCTGCGGAAAATCGGTGCCAAGAAACCAGTTGCCGATAACATTTTCATAGGTATAGATACCGGCATCGGTTTCCACCGTGATACTTTCATCGTCGAACGATACCGCCATGCGTCGGATAACGCTGTTGCTAAGCCCGTCGGAGGCGGTGATCGGATCATACCATTTGTGTTCATAACGATGATAGCGCAGGATACCTTCGGTGGTTCCGAAATAGGCAAAATCCTGTCCAATGGCAATGCAGGTTATATGTGAAAAATCGGTCCATGAAACAGCTTGTCCGGGAATAATTTCCGCGCCGACATTACTGAACAGTATCAATGATATCAGCAAAACAGTCGGCAGGAGTTTCATCGGGTGCCACCGCGCCAGTTTTGAAGAAGATTGATTACGGTGGCGGCCATAGTATTAATGCCGATTCCGATGGCATCTTCATCAACCATGAAGGCCGGATGATGCCAGGGTTTGTCGGCGCCGATTTTTTTGTTGCCGACGCCGAGGCGGAACATTGCTCCCGGCACCTTTTCCAAATAACAGGCAAAATCCTCGCCACCCATAACCAACGGGATTTGATGCACCTTCCCGCCATAACCGACAGCCCGGAAAGACTCGGAGATGAAGCGATTAACCCTCGGATCAGATTTCAACGGTGGATAGTTGGCAATCGAAGTCACCTCCACGCGCGCTCCCAGTCCGCGACCGATATCGACGGCGGCCCGCTTGATCAAACGAGGAATTTTCTTTGTCAGAGCCGGATCCAGGGTACGAGCAGTTCCCTGGAGGGTAACCTCACCGGCGATAGCATTACGTACCGTACCACCCCTGATAGTCCCAAAACTTATCACCGCCGGTTTTATCGGATCAACCATCCGCGAAATCACCTGCTGCAGGCCGGAGACAATTTCAGAGGATGCGGTAATGGCATCAACCGTTTCATGTGGTAGGGCGGCATGGCCGACTTTGCCAAAAACCTTGATATCGAAATCGTAGGTCGAGGCCATGCTGACACCGTCGCGAATACCGATTGAACCTGTAGGAAGTGTGGGGTCGACATGCAGGGCCAAAATGACATCGACATCGGGGCGGCGCAGAACTCCAGCCTCGATCATCGGGCGGGCGCCTCCGGGAGGAATTTCCTCCGCTGGCTGACAGATGAATTTGATTTTCCCCAATAGTTTGTCTTTGTGTCTGCTTAACAGGCGAGCAGTACCGATTAAAACCGCCATATGAACATCGTGGCCGCAGGCATGCATAAAACCATTTCTCTTTGAGGCGAACGGAAGTCCGGTTTGTTCGGTTACCGGCAAAGCATCAATATCGGTTCGTACCGCGATTACCGGCCCCTTGCGGCCGGTATCGAACTCAGCCCATAAACCGGTAGAGGCATACCTGTCGACTATTTTCAAATCAAGCTTTTGCAGTTCTTTCTTCAGCAGGGTTGTCGTCTTGAATTCCTGATGACCCGTTTCCGGGTATTGATGAATCTTGCGTCGCAGCTTAATGGCGGCATTGGTAATACCGGCATTGTTCTTCTTTAATATGTCAAAAATAGTTTTGTGTTTGTCCATATAAATCATTACGGGGCAATCATGGCTTCTTATTGTTTCGTTTAATCCGGTTGGCCAGACGATGAGCGGCTCGCATAGGTTCCGGAATGCGATAACCCTGGAGGCATTTGGCCACGACATTAACCGCGTCATTTATACCGCATCGGTGGCCGGGTGAGATAATTACCGGCTTGACCTTTTCACGAGTACGATAGACTCGGCCGGAATCCTTATTATCAACTATCAAGGGAACGTTGGCTCCCTGTTCGGGATCGATTTCGTCGTGCTGCCCGGTCAGTCTTTTCCGGGCGCATCCGACTGACGGGATATCCAGGATGAGGCCGAGATGACAGGCCAGACCGAACCGTCGGGGATGGGCGATACCGTGGCCGGCGAAAATAATCAGATCCGGCCTGGTGCGGATTCGAGCCAGTGCCTTCAAAATAACCGGTCCTTCACGAAAAGCATGTAGACCGGGAACATATGGGAAAATAGCCTTGCCCGAATCTGATACCCTCTCGCATTCAGTCAAGTCAGGAAAATTGAAAACGCAAACAGAGGCAAAAAGGGTATCGGTATTGTGATCAAAAGCGGTGTCGACACCAGCGATCAATCCAACCCCATTGAGTGAACCTGTGGTGATAATTTCATCCCTGAAACGATACTGAATTTCCAAAGCTTCACTTTGATCTTCCGGCCAGGGATGAAGATCAGCTATTTCCATATCTCCCCACCTCGAATATGATGCCCGGTTAATGCGGCAATAGCGGTTTTACTTTTATCTTGTGTCAATAAGACGGAGCCCCATCCGTCCTCTCTCATTCAGTCTGAACAATCTACATTTCGCAAGATTTTGAGACAATTATAAACATTTTAAAGAATTTGTCAATTAAATACAATATTACCGCTCAATGCGAACCGGGGCGGGCAGGATAAATAATACATGAAGTCTAATAAACTATATTGAAGCATTCTGTCGGAATACAACGGCAGTATATATGGTCGGTGTCACCCCTGTGCGATATTCAATCGTTAAACAAATCGTCGAATTTCTTTTTGCGGGAATCTTTGTTGGCCGTTTTGTCCAGTGCCTTGGCGCCGACGATACGAGGCTGGAAAAAATCGCAGAAATTGGCCTTATCCTTAATCTTAATCGTCTCATCGACACGTTCGTGGCACTGATGTGCGGCATGGGGAGCATAAAACCGGCATCCCCGGCAGCTTTTGAGGTCAGCCAAGCATGCTGTACATTGATCTATCCGGCTCGGTTTTCCCTCAATCCCCGTTTCCTTGCCGCAGCTCCAGCAACTCAAGCTCATAGATATTCCTTTCCCCAAAGCATACTCAAGTTAATCAGAAATCGATTGAATGTCAAGGGGATGCGAAAGGAGTGTGAACCATTTTACTTTTTGGTCGATATTATTTATAGAATTGACATGGGATTGAAAAATACTCTATATTCAGGCAAAATAGGGGACACGAAATGGATTTCGATCGCAGTATCTTCAAGGCCTATGACATCAGGGGTGTCGTTCCCGATCAATTAACCGTTGAAGTCGCCTATCGAATCGGGAATTCACTTGCCGGATATCTTAAACCGACCTCAATCGCCGTCGGCCGCGATATGCGCTCCTCATCAGAGGAAATGTTCGATGCTTTGACCGCCGGTATTATCGATCGCGGTGTCGATGTCGTCGATCTTGGTATGATTTCGACCGATGCGCTTTATTTTGCGGTCGGCAAGTTCGGGTATGACGGCGGAGTAATGATCACCGCCTCGCATAATCCCGGAAACTATAACGGTTTCAAAGTATGCCGCCGAGAGGCGGTGCCTCTTTCCGGATCGGAAGGCTTCAATGTTGTTGCTGAGGATGTAGCTGCTGACAGCGTGGAAAAAGCGAGCAATCGGGGTTCGATCGCACGAAAAGACATCAGCCGTGATTTTGTGTCTCATGTCTTATCGTTTATCGACCCGACCATTATAAAGCCGTTTTCAATTGCCATTGATGCCGGTAACGGCATGGCCGGATTGACATTGCCGCCGGTATTCGAAAAACTCCCGTGCAAAATCACTCCCCTTTATTATGAACCGGATGGTTCCTTTCCGAATCATATGCCGAATCCGATTGAGGCGAAAAACCTGGTCGATTTGCAAAAAGCAATGGCGGCAGAAAGTTGCGATCTGGGTGTCGCATTTGATGGCGATGCCGACCGGATGTTTCTTTTGGACCGGGACGGCACGCCCCTGGGCGGAGACATGGTTACGGCTTTGGTGGCCGACAATATCCTCGCGCGCACGCCGGATGAAAGCATTCTTTATAACCTGATCTGCAGTCGAGCCGTGCCGGAGTTGATCAAACGTCGAGGTGGAACCCCGGTGCGAACCCGCGTCGGTCATGCCATCATCAAGCCGTTGATGAAAAAGCATAACGCCGTTTTTGGCGGCGAACATTCGGGGCATTTCTATTTTCGAGATAACTGGTTTGCCGATTCGGGGCTCATCGCCCTGCTGGTTTGCCTGGAGCTTTTATCCCGTTCGGATAAAAAATTGGGCGAAATCCTGAAGGAGATCGATCCCTATGTCCGCTCGGGTGAGATCAACAGCCGCGTGGAGTCGATCGAGGATAAAATCGAGGCGGTGGCCGGGGACTTCGCCGATGGAGAGGCCGATCGGATTGACGGTTTGACCGTGCAGTACTCCGACTGGTGGTTTAACCTGCGGCCGTCCAACACCGAGCCGCTGTTGCGCTTGAATGTCGAGGCCGATAATCGTGATCTTCTCGATGAGAAGGTGAAAAAACTTCTTGAGATAATAAGGACCTGAAGCTGATGCCTACCGATGTCAAAATACTGGTTGTCGATGATGATCAGTACCTGCTCGACCTCCTGATCGAAACGCTCAAAACCATCGGGTATGATGCGATTGGAGCCTTGAGGGCACAGGAGGCTTTGACCCTGCTCGAGACCAACGACATTCAACTGGTCATCACCGATATCAAAATGCCGGAGATGGACGGTATTGAGTTCACTCGGCAGGTTAAGAATAACCATCCTGATCTGCCGGTAATATTTATTACCGGTGTTCTCGGATCTTCGGTTCTTAAAAATGGCGAAGCGGAGGGTTTTCTGGCGAAGCCGTTTCGGATCGGGCGAATGGAGGAGTTGATCGAAGGCGCCCTTGCCGGAACTCCCCATTCCGGTGGGACGGATGATAAGGACCAAGTTCTGGTCGTTGATGATGACGATACTTTTCGCCTGATGCTGATCGAATCGTTAAAGCTGTCCGGCTACGCCGTTGTAGGGGCCTGCGATGGAGGGGAGGCTGTCTCGGTATTGGAAAGCAGCCTAATCAGCGCGGTTATTACAGATGTCAAAATGCCAGGGATGGACGGGATATCACTCTCAAGATATATTAAAAATAATTGGCCGAAAATTCCCGTTATCATGATCACCGGGTACCTTTCGCTGGAAGACGACCAAATTAATCCGGCCGATGTGGCTGATGGATTTTTAATGAAACCGTTTAAGATTGAAAGCATTACCGAACTTCTTGAGAACTTGAAAAAAGAACGAATTCCACGCGCCTGAGTCTGACAATATTATCCCGTTATTTAAGTAGAACCATCCTTTTTGATTCCCGGAAATCGTCGGTTTGAATGCTGTAGAAATATACACCCGAGGCAACATCGACGCCATCGATGTTCTTGCCGTCCCATGACAGCCTGTGCAGACCGGCATGCAGAAATTCATCAGCCAGAGTAGCGACAACCTGTCCCAGCGAATTGTAAACGGAAATTTTTACATGAGCGGATTGTGGCAGCGCATATTCGATCAAAGTTGACTGATTAAAGGGGTTGGGACGATTCTGGGAGACCACGAGCTTTTCCTGCACATAATATTCCGAATCATCGACATCGGTAAAGCATTCCACTCCATAAGCTCCGATCAGGATACCACATTCGTTGCTGTCGGGCGAGCAGGGGGAATCGACCCAGATATACAAATTTCCGATAGTGGGATCGCAGAAGTAGGGAGCTTTGGAGAAGTTTCCGTTTATTCCCTCGTGCACAGCGATACTGTCGATCCAGTCACCCAGTTCATTACCGAAAATATCGGTGCAATAAAATTCCGGAGGTGGTACGGTATCGGAGCATGTTTCCCACGGGCAGCCGATCGCCTCGGCACCCATGTTATAAGCGACGATGCTGTTTTCCATTGTCAATGGAGAATCATACACGTAAAGGCCGGCGCCTCGTCCCGGAAAATTCTCATTATATTTTTCGGCCGTATTGCCGTAGATGGTGCAATTGGTGAGCGTCAGAGGTGAGTTATAGCTGGCGATTCCGCCGCCGGCAGCGCTTTCATATTCCATGTTCATACCGCTTATCGCCATATTCCGGTCAAATACGCAAAAGTCCATGATCGCCGACGAGTTATAAAGGTGCATACCTCCCCCTACTCCGGGGAAGGAAGGTTCGAAGGTCATCAGAACGTCGGCAGTGTTTTCGCTGAATTCACAGTTTTCAAACCGCGGATGGGCGTCATTGCAGGAGATACCGCCGCCGATGTTGGCTCGATTGGAGGTGACGATGCAATCGATGAACACCGGAGAGGACATTTCGCACCTGATACCGCCGCCATAACCGACAAAAAACAACGAAGTATCTCCGATGGCGGAATTATCGACAAAGGTGCAGCCGATTACCCTGGGTGACGAGCCTTCAACGCAGGCCAGCCCTCCACCGGTTCCGGCCGCATAATTGCCATAAAGCACACAGCTTTTGATCAATGGAGACGATCCGTTCTGGCACAGAATCCCGCCTCCCACTGAGGTTTCGCCGGGACCGTTGTACGGCGCATAACCATTTATGATTGTGAATCCCTCAATAATCGTGGTGGAGTCCTCGCCCTGATGAGCCAGGAATCCGCGATGCATCGAGGAACTGCTGCCTTGGCAGTTGATAACGGTTAGCGTGGCGCCTTTCATTGAGCGGACGACGATCGCCTTACCTCCAAAGTCGAGGTCGCGGTTTCCCGGGCCGAAATATGTTCCGACCGACACCATCACCGTATCCCCTTCTTCGGCGGCGCTTATGCCTGATTTGATGGTCGACATCTGGCCGGGGACATGGATGATAGTGGCCGATACGACATGAACCATTCCGGCCATTAAAGCCAAAACCAGAAAACATATCGATATCCGGTAACGAAAACTCATCAACCCTCCTTAAGCCATTAGCCTGCTTCTTCTAATTTATAGTACGTAACCGCTTTATGTAAAGACGTATATTTATCGGCTGTCGTTCATCCGGAGATAAAGAACTGCTGTTTATCATACCGGGAGACAAATTATATTTCCTATTTATATGTTCCGGGAACATTAAAATTCTTTCTAAATCAATATCGAACCCGTATATTAAATGTACTGCCACTCTCGTTTACTACAGCGAACACCGCCGAAAGAGAGGTTTAGGAAAATGCCAAGATTATTTTCAATTTTTATTGCCCTTATGGTATTTATTGCCCTGGCTGCACCATCTCAGGGGCAAATTCCAAACACACAGATTTCTTCTCCCTCATTTCAGTTGCAGAATGAGGAGCAGGTTTTTTATTGCCCCACGGACGGCAATTATGTACTCGCCACCTGGCGTGACTTTCGCCTGGGATATCGTCGTTGCGGTATCGGGCGTTCCACCGATGGCGGCGTCACCTGGACCGATCAGTTGAATTACCTCATGATGGACCCGGACAGCCGACAATCTGATCCGACCATGACCGTTGACGCTCAGGGTAATTTCTACCTCAGCTTTCTCGACTACAGCGCCAATACCTTTAATGAGGATTCCAGCTTCATCGTCTTTATAAAATCGACCGACAAGGGAGCTACGTGGACCGGACCGGTCCCCGTCTCGACTGATCACGGCCCCTGGTTTGAGGACAAGCAATTTATCACCACTGACCGCACGGGGGGAGCGCACGACGGCAACGTTTATGTCGCCTGGGCGAGATTCCCCAATCCGACACGAATGATGTTTGCGAGATCAATCAATGGCGGCGCTTCCTTTGAGGATACGCTTATTATCGGACCGTCGCAGGATCATGAGCCATGCGGCCAGGTCCTCGATGCCGGGCAATTCGCCCAGCCGATTGTGGGGTCGGACGGTTCCGTTTATGCTTTCTGGTCCGGGAACGAACTTTATCCCGAGGAGTGTGACGGGTATTATGGGATGAAGATGTCCAAATCGACCGATGGCGGACAAACCTGGCCGACTCAGGAGGTCCCGATATTTCCCTATAACTATTTTGGCGAGGTTGAGGGAGCGATCAATGTTTACAATGCTCCGGCCGGCGATGCCGATATTTCCGGCGGACCGTATGACGGAAATATTTATATTTCCACCGTCAACGGTTTCGATGACGGTGTGTATTATCATGCCGATATCGTCATGATAAAATCAACTGATGGCGGCGCTTCCTGGATGCTTCCCCTGCGGGTCAATGACGATCCACTTGGCGTCGATACCGATCAGTTTCATCCCTGGCTGATTGTCAATGAAGAAGGGGTCATCGCAATGATTTTTTATGATCAGCGGATAGACCCCAATCATTATGAATTTGACGTCTTCGCCGCCTATTCTTTCGATGGTGGTGAAACTTTCACCACCAATCATCGCATCACCAATGTGTCATCGTCGCCTGATGATCTGGATAAATCGGGCTCGCCGTATGATCTTTCCGGAGATAATCTCGATGATTGTCTCTACGACGGACAGATGGAACATCGTCTGCAATCGCCGCGGGCAGGACGGATCGCGGAATATATCGGAATTACCGCCTTCCATGACAATATCAATGCCGTCTGGACCGACACTCGTAACGGCAACCAGGATGTCTTCGGAGCTTATTATACTCTCCCCTTCCTCAAACCGAGATTGTTCGGCGTCGCCAACGGCGGCTTTATCAGCACCGCTCCCGACAGTCTTTTTTGGTCGACCTGCTGGCACGAAAGCGGAATTTCTTACCGTATCGAAATAGACGAGGACCCGCTTTTTGGCTCCATTGAAATTAGTTCGGCGGTTACCGACAATAAGCTTTATTCATCTTCGTTCGGTCTGATTGACGGCGAATACTATTGGCGAGTCAAGGCGTTCCGCATTTCCGAGGGCGATTCCACCGATTACAGCGATGTCTGGTCATTCACTCTGGATACGCAGGCTCCGGCTGCGGCGACTTTGGTGGCGCCTGAGAACGGTGCGAATACCAATAATCAAACACCGATTTTTGAATGGTCACTGCCCAAAATCGACGGCTCGACCGAATTTTTCGAACTGGAGATTTCAGGTGACCCCGGGTTCAGCAGTGCCGAACCATATTTCCATTATGACGATCTAACCGAAGCTTCTTTCCTCCTGCCTGATGCTCTCTCTCAGATAGGAGCCTATTACTGGCACGTCAATCATTATGACATTGCCGGCAATGAATCGGGCTATTCCCCGGCGTTCAGTTTTGAATACTTTGAATATATTTGCGGGGATGCCAACGGCGATCTGGTCGTCAATGTCGGCGATGTAGTGTTTTTGATAAGCTATATTTTCAAAGGGGGACCGGCGCCTGATCCTTTGGAATCGGGCGAGGTAAACCTTGACGGAGGTGTCAATGTCGGCGACGCCGTATATTTGATCGCCTATATTTTCAGCGGCGGCCCTCCTCCATGCGAACCGATTTAATTCAATGTAAGCCTTTAACACAGAAACCCCGGCCAGTTTCGGCCGGGGTTTCTTTTTACATGTCCCGAATTGTTTACAGTTTCGGCGTTTCCATGCCGTAGGTGCTCCATTCATCGCGCGACGGCCCATAGATTCCGGGCACGTTGAGACCGGCCAGCCGCATCAGAACTGTCAACTGCCCGCGATGGTGGATTTCGTGCGCCAGAAACACCCACAATGACCGTCCCCGTTTCCAGGTCTCGCCGTACATATCATCTTCTTTTTGCAGGTCTTCGTCTTTCCATCCGGAAACCGTTTCAAACACCGTGTCGGCTGCTTTTTTGCATAATTGTGCGATTTCAGCGGCAGAGGTCGGAATCGGATCTTTTTCCGTTGGGATATCCATCGTAATCCCGAAGCGATTGCACATTTCAGGATAAGTGGTTACGATATGCCAGGCGGCACGTCCCAGGTTGCGGACGTCGGAATGTTCCGGTTTAGTCAATGTCTCGTCGGTCAGCGCCTCAATAATTTTCAATGTGGCGGCCGTTTCCCCCTGCCAGACCGATTTGAAATGATCAATGGTTTGAAACATTTTAGCCTCCGTTATGAGTCTTACGCCTCAGGATTTGAATTTAGGATTACATCGATAGCATCAAGCGTTACTTGATCCAATTCTATATCCGATGCGGCTATATTTGACTTGATATGTTCGGCACTGGTGGCGCCGGTGATGGCCGAGCTGATTTCCGGCCGACGCAACACCCAGGCCAAAGCTAGTTGGCCCATTGTACAACCGTGATCCCCGGCCATTTCAGTCAGACTTCTAACCTTTTCCACGTTGGACTCGGTCAATTCGTCCCTGAGCCATTCGCTGGTAGCACCCCGGCTGCCTTCGGGAAGGCCGTCATTATATTTGCCGGTTAGCAGCCCCATAGCCAGCGGCGACCAAACCACCAAGCCGAGGCCATTGCGGTCACAGGCGGGAATTATTTCAGTTTCGATATGGCGATCGATCATATTATAGCGCGGCTGTTCCACCTGGGGCCGGTAGCAATTGTACCGATCGGCTGTCTTTGCGGCATCTTCGATTTGATCGGCCTCCCATACCGAGGTGCCCCAGTAAATGATTTTGCCGCTGCGCATCAGGTCGTCCATGGCCCGGACAACTTCTTCGACCTCGGTTTCGGGATCGAATCGATGGCAGAAATATATGTCGAGATAATCGGTTTGCAGACGTTTGAGAGTTTTATCAACTGATTCGAAAATATGCTTGCGCGACAGTCCTCGGTCGTTGACATTTTCGGTCATCGGCCAGAACAGTTTGGAGGAAATGACCAGATCGGTGCGGGTGTGCTTTTTAATCAGTTTGCCGCATACTCTTTCGGCTTCGCCGCGGGAATAAATATCGGCCAGGTCAATAAAATTGACGCCGCCTTCGACAGCAGTGGCTAGAATATTTTCGGTCGTTTTTTCATCAATGGTGCCGCCGAATGTCAGCCAACCTCCAATCGATATCTCCGATATTTTTATGCCAGCCTTGCCCAAACGCCTGTATTTCATCTGCTGCCCTTTCTATTAGAAGATATTCAACTGCCCTATATACGCCATCACATTTCAATATTTTTGGAATTCGATCATTTCATCTGCCGGCAATAATATAGTTTTTTCGCCATGAAAGGCAATTCCTTTGCCGCTGTTTTAACGTATATATAGAGGACCCTTTGAAACACAACTGCCGCTCCCGGATCGAAGACTAAACGGGTCGTTTTTTAGATTAACGACAAAATAGCTATTACGATTAAGCTTGATTTTTAAACAGTTGAGGTGTATAAATTATCAAACAGGGCTTGAGGGTATAAATCTATGGATTCTAATGAAAACTCGAAGCTGATTAAAACCGGCGCTGCTGAAATGGGTTTTTCGTATTGTGGGATATCTCGCGCGGAATTTTTGGAGGACGAGGCACCCCGCCTGGAGAAATGGCTGAAACGGAATATGTGCGGCGATATGTTGTATATGGCGGACCATTTTGACCTGCGACTCGATCCCCGTCGATATATGCCGGGCGCCAAATCGGTCGTATCGCTTTTATATAATTATTATCAACCTCTGTCCCAAAAAGAGGACGCCGCTTACAAGATATCGACTTATGCCTACGGCATGGATTATCATCGGGTGATCAAGAAAAAACTCAATAAACTGATAGAGCACATTCGCACCAATATCGGCGATGTGGAGGCCAGGTCATGCGTCGATACCGCACCGGTGATGGAGAAAGCCTTGGCCGCCCGCTCCGGGTTGGGGTGGGTCGGAAAAAACAGTAGCCTGATTGTGAAAAATTCGGGAAGCTTTTATTTTCTGGCCGAATTGCTGCTTGATATCGAACTCGAATACGACCAGCCGGCTACGGATCATTGCGGCACATGCCGCCGGTGTATTGACGCCTGCCCGACCGGGGCGATTGTCGAACCGTTTGTGGTCGACGCCTGTCGGTGTATATCATACCTGACGATTGAATTAAAAGCAGACATGCCGGAGGAGATGAAAGGAACTTATACCGACTGGATTTTCGGATGCGATGCCTGCCAGGATATCTGTCCTTTCAATCGTTTTTCGACCCCTCATCAGGAACCTGCCTTCGAACCGCCGCCCGATATTTTCGAGATGACGGCTGATAATTGGCGTAAATTGACGCCGCGCCGGTTTGAGGAGTTATTTCAGGGATCGGCGGTGAAACGAGCCAAGCACGAAGGATTGATGCGCAATATCAGATTTCTCAATCCTTAGCCAGTACTATTCTACCGCATAAAGACTGTCACGAAATAATCTCGGCTTATTTTTTCTATGGTGAAATTATCAATCGGCAGGCTATCAAATAATTCTTCGATCTCCCGGCGATGGTAAAGAAACAGATCACATCTGCTGCGATAACGCCGTTTTCTTTGCCAGGCCAGAATCCCTCCGGCCGCAGGAAAACTGAAAAAGGCTCTGCTGCCGGTCAGCGACAGCGCCCGTTCAATAACGCCTCGGGGTTCGGATATATAATCCATAAAGCCCATAAGGATGGTATAATCGAAGGTACGATCAAAATCGTGGGTCATAAAATCAGCGGTTAAAAAACGGCAGGTTTCCTCGACACCGGCCTTAATCGCCTTTTTATTTGCCAAATCTATCATCGCGGGGGCAAAATCGATGCCCAATACCTCTGCCATCCCCATCTGGCCCAGTGCAACCGAATAATGACCGGGGCCGCATCCTATATCAAGCGCACTATTGTCTTCGGTCGGCTGGCAGCCTTCAATGGTTTTCTCAAAACGAAGCCGCATGCTGCGGCGAAGAAATTTGCTAACAAGACGGTTAAACAGCGTATCTTCGGTACCGTAAATGGAATTGAAATCATGCGCATAGGTATCGAAAAAATCGCCCGTACTTCGCTTTGCCATCAATCGTTCTCCCCCGACTGGAAATTCAGCTTAATATAGTCGCAAAACCTGATCCAGTCAAAGTCATTGAGCAATTTGTTGATTTTGGATTCGGTTTTAGCCAGGTTGACGTACGACTTGAACCGACGCAGCCGACTCATTGGCAGGCGGGGATGATCGGGGTCGACTTCGCGGGGATGGATATAAAAATTGACCGGCCGCCCTTCGGCAATAACGCGGTCGGCCATTTTTTTGATCAGGCGATAATGAAAAAAGCGCAGATACCCGCCACCGAAAAAACAGATCGGGCGGCCGAGGAATCGGGCGACGGAGATCGGGATTTCAATTAAGCTGTCGCTATTTTCTGTTACTCTATAGGGGGCCATTAGATCGGATTTGTAACCACCGTGCTCTCTCGCGGCGGGGAAAATCGATGAGTCATAGCGGTATCCGGCCTCGGTAAGGATATCGAAAACCCATGGGGTTTTGTCAGTCATCGAAAAGCCTGAGGAACGGTAACCAAGCACCGGCATACCGGTGATATCTTCAAGGATCTTTTTGGCTTTTGCCGCGTCATTCAGAAATTCCTGCGGCGTCATTTTGTAAACCAATTGATGACCGTATCCGTGCGAAGCGATTTCATGCCCGGAAGCGGCTGCCTTCTTCACCAAGTGAGGATATTTCTCTGCGACCCATCCCAGAAAAAAGCAGGTTGCCCTGACCTGCCCGCCATCGAGTATTTCCAGCAGTTTCAAAAAATTGTTTTCGACCCGCGACGGCAGCTTGTCCCATTCCTTGACCGGTGGCGCCGACGGTATATCGAGAATATGAAACCAGTCCTCAACATCGATGGAAAAAAGGCAATGCTCCGGTTTCGATTTATGGTCAGGCAGATTCGGCATTGATTCATGATACACGCCTTTTAACTGCCTGTCAAGTTCTGGTTAACCGGATGAAAACCTGGCGAGGCATTTATTAATGTCCCGCCAGAAGTCAGTTATCTCCAAAATCGGTCAGAGACTAATAACCAAAATAGACACAGCTATCAGGTGCACATTCAAGCGGTTCCCACGGGTCGATATTGAATATCGGGCGTAAGACCCCAAGTACATCGCCTATATTTATCATGCAATCGCCGTTGACGTCGGCCGCCTGAGGACATGACGGTGGTGGTCCGTTCCTGAAAATATGATTGATCAGGAATACAGGATCAGTGACGTTGACCATCTCGTCACCGTTCATATCTCCCGGGAAGTTGCAGCAGAAATCGGGAACAACCCGGAACTCGCCATCAACATAGAAAACGGCGGAAGTATCCAACGAGGTCCAGGGTTGATGATGGATTTCAACGGAATCACCGGGAGGCAAACATACCGTCCATCCCATGCAGGTATCGCCGGACCATTCATCGCAACACCAGTAGGTGGAGAAAGTGTCGATATAGATAGAATCGGCCAAAATAGGATCACAGGGCGTCCACCCCAGGCAGGTATCACCGCTCCACTCCACGCAGCACCAATAGGTCGTATCGCAGATATTGTAATTGGCTACCGTTCCGATCAGGTCTCCCGAGGGATCGGAAAAGGCCGTGAGTTGAAGACTTTTCTCGATATGAAGAATAACCACAGAATCGGTCGCAAACGGAAGTTCATCAGCTACCCTGACCTTGAGGCGCATGAGCAAAACCGGAGTCTCCTGTGGCAGCAGCCCCGGCTGATACGGGGGGCCAGCAACATTGGCCATGGCCGTTACTTTTATATCGGTGCGACCGGCGGAAAACGAATTGGCTCCCACATATTGCCATCCGGATATTGCCGTCCCGGCGGTGTCGACTCCGCCCGGCGTGAGCACCGGGTCGTCGGGATCGGTCTGGAATTGAATTATATCGGGCTGGTCGGCCACAACATAAAGGCTAAATCCTGCGAGGGTATCCTGGTAATTGGCGAGGTAGACGCTAACCCAGGCGTCGGCGCCAACCTGTGCTGTAGTATCAGTAAGCCCTACGAGTAATATCGGATCGGTGTTTTCCGCGCCTGAGATTGCCGTGAAACTTAGTAGAATGGCCCCCATGACAACAAGCGTTGTCATCCGCGACTGAGTCAATACAAGCATCTTCGTGCTCCTCCCAAGGGGTTATCGGGTTATGGCTTTGTGCCAAACCTTCCCTTAGCTATGTCAGTCGCATACCTCCCTATTTCTCGCCCTGAGAAAATGATATCGCCATACCTCGCGTATTGCCTTATACCAAAAACTTCGCACCCGGTTTTAAAAAATCGAAATCATATCAGGTCAATATCCCCAGTATTCGCACGATTCAGGAGCGCATTCAAACGACGGGTCCGGCCATGTCGGCACAAACAGGGCGCCGAGCATTTGGACCACATCGGCGATGTTTATTGCACAGTCATTGGTGACATCGATGGCGTTGGGGCAGAGCGGTTTAATTCCCTGCCGGAAAATATAGCTGATAACAAACACCGGATCGGCGACGTTGAAATTTCCATCACCATTGGCATCGCCCGGGTGGGTACAACAGAAGATATTTGATCCGTCGATATTGTGTTTGAGGATAAAGGCGTTAGCCCGGTCTGTGGATTTTTTGAGATTTTCTTGATCAGCTTCCGCCGATATTGCCGCAAATATTATCAGTAGAGTCGAGCCGAAAACAAAAATAGACCGCGCATGATTTTGGGCATACCGCTTCATACCAATTATTTCTCCCTTCCGCATCATCGGCGTGGCACAGCGGCACACCGGAAGTGCGGATCATTAGCGATCTCACTGTCAATATAGCCGGCTGCCGGTTCTATACAAGGGTTATTTCCTCCATAGGTTATCTCCTATGTCCGTTACGATTCTTGTGGTATAGTAATTATCGATAACTTATATTTTATAGGAAATTGTCGGTTATAACATATAATCGAAGCTACACGCAGGAGGGAGTTTTATGAACCTCTATCTGGTGCAGCATGCAAAAGCGCGTCCGAAAGAGGAAGATCCTTCCCGGCCGCTCTCGGATCGCGGAAGAAGCGAATTGCTCAAGGTGATGTCTTTTCTGGATACTTCCAGGAAAATCAACGTCGAAACCATATTCCACAGCGGTAAGGAGCGAGCGGAACAGACCGCGACATTGCTTGCGGCGGCGATCCAGCCGACCATTGGCGTCGAGAAAAGCGAGGGTCTGTCGCCGATGGATGATCCTGCCATATGGGCCGAAAAACTCAAAAGCATCAATAGTGAGGTGATGCTGGTAGGACATCTGCCGCATATGGGTCGCCTCGCCTCGCTGCTGTTGTGCGGCGATGCAGAACTTCAACCGGTTCATATCCACAATGCCGGAATAATCTGTCTCAGACGCAATCCGGATAACCATTGGGCGGTCGATTGGATAATTATACCTGAATTATTATGCGGGCAGCAAGAAAACGCTTGATTTTATATCATTTGGCAAAGTGATTTTGAGTTCGCAGACAGATTTTGACCAGCATTAGCATTACCGGCACTTCTATCAACACGCCGACCACGGTAGCCAATGAGGCACCGGAAGATAATCCAAAAAGCATGACTGCCGTTGCAATCGCGACTTCAAAATGATTGGAAGCGCCGATCATTGCAGATGGCGCAGCGTCACGGTACGAAAGGCGCATGACGCGCGCCAGAATATAGGTCAATGCAAAAATAAGCACTGTCTGGATAAACAACGGCACCGCGATCCAGAGGATTGTCAGAGGATTACCCAATATCACTTCCCCCTTAAAGGAGAACAAAAGAATCAGGGTGATCAGCAAGGCGACAATGGTAATCGGAGTCAGAAAAGGCAGGAACCTTGTTTCAAACCAGGCTTTACCTTTGGCAGCGACAATCCCGCGGCGTGATAAGTATCCTGCCACCAGCGGCAGAGCGACATAAATTCCAATTGACAAAAGAAGCGCCTGCCACGGCACCGGCAAACGGCCGATTCCGAGAAGAAATCCTCCCAGCGGGCCATAAAGAAAAAACATGGCTAGCGAGTTGATGGCGACCATCACCAGCGTATGACCATCGTTGCCGCGAGCCAGGAATCCCCATACCAGAACCATCGCCGTGCATGGCGCGATTCCGAGCAGGATACATCCCGCCAGATAGCTGCGCCAGAGCGGCACCTGGAGCATTTTGACGCCGTTGACATCAACCACAGTACCTTCGCCATGGACGGCGCCAAGCGGCAGATCGAGTCCGAAGGGCATTTTTATTAAATCAACCGCATCGGGTCCGATCAGGTGTTGGAAAACCGTTCCCAGGAAAAAATAGGCGATGGCAAACATGGTAAATGGTTTGATCAGCCAGTTTACAAAAAGTGTCAGGCCGACCGGTTTGGCGTTTTTCCCGGCTTTTAGCACTTCGCCAAAATCGATTTTGACCATGATCGGATACATCATAAAAAAGAGGCAGACAGCGATCGGAATCGAAACCACGGGAGCATTATTGATATAAATAGCCATGCCGTCGAGGAGTTTTGCCACTCCTGGAGCAAATTTGCCCAAAAGTATTCCGGCGGCGATACAAAGGAGAACCCAGACAGTCAAATATCTCTCGAACGAACCGAGTCCTTTCGGTTTCTTGGTAATACAGGCTTCTGCCGACATCTTTTACGATTCCTCTCTCTTACCCAACTCTTTCTTACCCAACTCTCGGGTAAGGTTTGGACAAACGCCTTTATCTCATCCCGCACTCGGCGGTAATGATCCAATGCCTCCTCCTCCGTTCCGGCTCCCTCGGCCAGGCGGGGCGGATCATCGAAACCAACGTGAACAACGGTAGTCTCATCGGGAAAAACCGGGCAATTCTCATCGGCGTGACCGCACACGGTAATTACATAATCGAAAGTTATTCCCGATAAATCTCTTACATGCTTGGAATGGTGCCTGGAAATATCGATTCCGGCTTCCGCCATAACGATCACCGCACGCCGGTCCAAGGTTTTTGGGTCGATACCGGCTGAATAAGGCTGAATGG
The DNA here is from genome assembly GCA_030668485.1 of Candidatus Zixiibacteriota bacterium. Classification (GTDB taxonomy): domain Bacteria; phylum Zixibacteria; class MSB-5A5; order GN15; family JAAZOE01; genus DAOUTW01. The sequence goes on along the minus strand of DAOUTW010000010.1, from coordinate 59,306 downwards.
CAGGACTCTGTAAATGCCTGGTCCAGCCTTCCGCCATCTGGCTGCGACAGGAATTACCGGTACAAAGAAACAAAATATTCATATACAATTCAGATAGAGTAATACATATTCCAATATTGTGATTTCCCTCGTAAGGTCCACTCCGGGCCTTACGGCATGCTTTATAGCAAACTTTTATTTTTCCTAAGTGCCCGCTTCTTATCCCGTTTGATTATCTCCTGACCACACGGAACGGGACCTTAATCTGACGCATTTCCGGATTATTGGTTGTTATAATAATTTTGCTTTCCAGAGTGGAATCAACCGCCAGCATTTTATCATTTGCCACCGCCATAATCTGGTACTCTTCGCCTTTTTTTGTCTCCGTGATGGTGAAATCCAGATTTTTCCCGGGAGTCAGGACATCTATTATCTCCAGCGACATTTCCTTAAGATAATTGGTCAAGGTCAGTTTCCTGGTACTGTTCGGTATATCGATAGCAGTTCCGGAGACGACATAACTCAATCTCAGCGGTGCGACCTCGATATCGTCCACGACGATTCCATACAGAAAGTAGTTGGCTCGCGCTTTCTTGTTATCCTCGAAATGGATAACCACTGTTTCGCTCATAAGCCCGACATCAAGTCCCGGTCCGATCAAAATCTGGAAATGCAAGCTGTCTCGCACTGCGGCAGAATCATCGGGGAAGACCTGTTTGACGGTAATGAATTTTGAGGATGATACGATTTCGGATACATCGTAGGTGGTCATTTTGTCAATCGGAATATAGACGTCCTTGATAACCTGGGCATTCCGCCGGACATTGTCCATATTGAGACTGAAGTCCTCATCCCCGCTATCGGCGTTGATCTTAGCTTTAACCCGAATCGTTTTTGTTTTATTTTTGGGATCATTGGAAGTGACGCGGATCCCCTTGTTTATATTACCTCGCTTGCGTCCGGTTTTTAAAGAAACCTTAATTTCGCCTTCCCCGCCCGGGGGAATATCCGCCTTCGTCAGAACGACGGCGGTGCAGCCTCACGACGCCCTGGCGCTTATCAACTTCAGGGGAGCATCGCCTTTATTCATCACTATAAAAGTATGAACCAGGGTAGTCGCCTGCGAGACATCGCCGAAATTATGGATTTCTTCTGGGAAGTAAATAGCCGGCCTGCCCTCGGCGTTGTCGCCCTGGGACAGATTCACATCCGGAGTTGTGGCGCCGGTTTCGGTCGGTTTTACGACCGGATTGTCTTCGTCCGCCGAAACCGAAGTCAGCAGGAGCCCTGCGACCATAACCACCAGAACAAGATATTGTATTGCCTTCTTACTCAGCATAAAATCAAAACCTCTCGATCAAATAAAGCGCCCGTACTCCGCGCGTATTCTTGAGACCTTCAAAATAACGGGGTGGCGGAACGATACCGATATTCTACGGAGTTTCGTCATCCGGATAAAAATATATGAAGATTTCTCCGATTTCACAACTCCTTTCAGGGTCAATTTCAGAATGCACTCCCGATATACCCATAATATTTTTAAGGCCGTCGTTGGCGGCCAGGTTAGAATTGATTGATCACAGATAGATGGATCTATTATTATTTCTTCTCGCCGGGAGTATTCCAAAAATGGTCGGAATGGCCGCTTTTCAGGTTAGCTGATCGGGCCGCCACAAATAAAAAATCAGAAAGCCGATTAAGATAGATCGCGGCCTGGATGTTGATCGGCTCATCTCGAAGAAGAGCAACCGCCCAGCGCTCCGCTCGACGACAAACCGTTCGGGCCAAATGCAGAAAGGAACTACTCTGGCTGCCCCCCGGCAGGATGAATTGTTTCAGCTTCGGCAATGAAGCTTCCAGGTGATCGATCCATTCCTCAAGTTGTTTAACATCATCGCTGCCGATGCGAGGGATTGACGGTTCCCTGTCGCCGGGAGTGGCCAGATCAGAACCGAGAACGAATAGCTGGTTTTGAATCTTTATCAGTATATCGTCCAGTTCGTCGTCGATATCGAAGGTCCGGACTATTCCCAAAAGGGCATTGCACTCATCGACAGTTCCGTAAGCGCTGATTCTGGCGCTGTTTTTGGCAATCCGGTCGCCGCCGAACAATCCTGTCTCACCCTTGTCGCCGGTTTTGGTATAAATTTTCATGGCATTTATTATCCCGTTAAAATCGGTGCTATATCTAATGTATATAATATCCGCCTCCACAATGCAAGAGACATTATCCGACGCACCTCGCGGTAGCGGATTAGTATGAAGACTGCCCTGATCGGCAGTCCTCATACCTGATATTAAAGGGAATATTACTAAAACCGGGAGCTATCCTCTACAATCCCGGATCGGGAAGACAACAAATCGGCGGACCGTAGCGGAAGATATGATTGATAATGTAAATCGGATCTCCCAGATTGATCAGGCCGTCGCAATTAGCATCTCCCGCGGAAAATACATCAGGGGGCAAACCATTGAAAAATATGTAACTGATTAGGCGTACCGCATCCCCGACATCGATAAGCATGGCGGATACCGGAATCTCAAGCGCATTCGGGAGGTACAGCCGATGGCCTTCTTTATCCACAGCATATACGACAATGGCATCGAAGCCACAGTCATCCGGCAGCATTGAGGGCGCTGCTGCTTAACCGTTCATTGTACTGTTTGCCGGGATCGAAGCGGTCGTAGAGATTGATCTCCTGCGATGAAGCGTACGGCCCGGCCCGGAAGACCTTGCCCATCGCATCAGCAGTATCCGAGATGCTGTCAAACATCCCCGGCCAGTCGGAAAGACCGGCAATAGCGCAGTCATACCGTTCGGCCAGCCAGGTGATCGAGGCGTTTTCCGGCCCGGTATAACTGTTGCCCCCGAATACAAATTTGTAAGGTGTTTTGTCCCCCGCCCCAATTGCAGTCGCAAGAAGTAAAGTAAGAACCAGCAGACGTTTCATCAATCCGCACCTTTCCGTTGTCATTCCGCGATGTCATATCACGTTGTTCCAAATCCTTGGTGTATAAGGCAGACTGTTGATTTTAGGGGTTATCCGCAAGAAATGTATCTCTGGGCACCTTCACAACATGTCTTCCCTAACGTATGGCGGCGGCGGGCGTCCAAAGCTTGCCAAAAATATCACAATTTTGGCCGATGTCAAGAGCCGGGGCAAAAAATTAATTATTATTTACGCCATATTAGTCCTATTGATGCATTAGCCGATTGGCATTTCGCACAATTACCGTTACCGGCGCATCACCAGCGGCGATTTTTGATTGAATCGTAAACTGCTTCGGCGATAATGAGATGCCCATCCACGGTCGGGTGGCAATGATCTATAAAGAGCCCTTCGCCTCCATGTTTGCGAAATAACTCCGGTAAATCGATGACCATGACGCCGGATGCGGTCTTAAGTTTGTCGAGTTCATTACAGTACGAGCGCTTAATTCGAAGTGAAAAATAGTCGGCTTGCAAGGCCGAGTCGAGATATAGGTATGCTTCCGAGCCGGTATCTATATTTGATATTCGCTGAGCGGAATCCATGCACATTTTGTTAATCCCGATATTATACAGAATGGGAGAGACACACGCGGCGACGGCCGGAGATAAATTATCTCCATTCTTACTACAGAAAAGTTCAAGCGCGATATGGAGGGCGCTGTCAGCCTCGCGAAATTTTCCCATTTTCCACCAAGTGGCTCCGAGGTTATTGGGCCAGATCGGATTGTCCGGTTCACAAGCCAATCTCGAACGGTACCAGTTTATGGCTGAATCGGTCGAAATCGTGTCGCACATGCCTGAGTTATAAACTTTGCGGGTAAATATATCGGTCTCCCCGTAAAGCTTCCGCATATGAACAGTATCGATGCAATAGACAATATCTCTCCCAAGAAATTCGACCATTTCCTCCGGGAGGAGAATCCGGCCGTCTTTGCCGGTCAGTCGAAGGAACGGCTTGAACTGTAGCCCGGCGGGCCAGAGATATGGAACCGGTGGTTTTAAGATGATTACCGGACAGTTATGATCCCGGCATTGGTCGACAATCGAGGTCAAATTGGCTCCATATTGTTCCGGCGTAACTCTAACCTTAAGTCGAGAGAGATTGCCGCCGCAGGATTCCGGCTGAGGCCTGATTATGGCTCGCATCACGCGATAAATGGCCAGGTGGGAAAAAAGTGATCGTAGAGATTTCAGTTTTTGCCCCTTCAGCAGATCGTGATCGGAAAATTCGCCTGAAATCGAGGCATCATTATTGCCACAATACAGCACGATCAAATCGGGGTCATAATCCCATCCTTGCATTTTCAGGAAACATCGTATCTGCTCACTGGAATAGCCGGAAACGGCCGCATTGACGACTTCGACTTGTTTATGAGACTTGTAATTTTCGTTGAGAAGGAATTGCAGAATTTCGCCGAAGGTTTGCCGCCTTGATTTCAGGCCAAATCCTACCGGAGAGGAATCGCCCAAGATAAGCACGCGGTAGCTGCTTTTTGGTTTATCCCGTGAAATCTCCGGGCCGAGAAGATGTTCGGAATTGGTGGTGATCAGAGGATTTGTCAGACCGGCTCGGAAGCGCCAGAGAAGTTCCGGATCGGGTTCATGCCAGTCAAATAGGGAACCGAAAAATTCGGTTTGCCACCCCGGCCGTCGGGTCTCGGTTGAGGGAGTCGAGAAAGACGCCGATTCGACAAGTAGCGCGCCCCCCTCCAGCAACAGGAGGATGACGAAAATGACAACAACTGCCAATAATATCTGTTTCAGCATCGACACCGCCACAGATAAGGTTATATGATAATCAGTTTAAAGTTTCATATATATTAAGGGGTCGCCGGGTTGACAGCAAGCGAAACCGTTAAAAAATCTACCAAAAAAAAGGACCGGCTTCGTGGGCCGGTCCTTATATTTACTCTATCGGGAAATAACCGATCAATCGCAGCCCGGCGGCGGACCACCATTGAAGACATATTGGATCAGGTAGACGGCATCACCGACATCGACAGTGCCATCGCAATTGGCGTCGCCCGCCCCGATCGGTTCAGGCGCCGGACCGCCCTTGAAAACATAGTTTATAACATAAACAGCATCGGCGACGTTGACCAGCCAGTCGCCGTTGGCGTCACCCGGCTCAAACGGCATGCCGATCAAAGTTATCTGTCCAAACACGGTATAGATTGGTGTCTCGCCGGTATATTTCCAAAGCACGGTATAAACTTTGTTGAGAGTGTCGATTATCGGGCCGTAGGTATCCAACAAATCGACTGTCGCCACCACAGCCTCAAGGACCTCGCCGGTAAACGACGGATGCGACGGCAACACCGATACCGACTGCGGCACGATGGCACCATTGATGAGGAGACTGCCTTGATCAACATCCGCTGCGGTATGGCCGTCGATGAAATCGCCGAGATAAATAGCTGTTGTCGGCGGAAGCCCCGCGGACTCGTCCAGAGTATCCGGTTCGATAGCGCCTATAGCGGCCGGTCCCGAAGAGAGCATGCCTGAAAGCGCTGTCAGCAGAGCAGTTTTGGCTGATGTCCGCTCCATAAAGGAAAGCGGCATCTCGAAATAGGCATATTGATAATCTTCACCGCTATACTGCCATGCCACCGGTTTGCCCTCGGTTAAAGGAAAATTACTGCGAGAATTATAGGTATATAAAATCTCCGACTCGCCTCCGGTCAGCAGGGCAAAACTCGGGCAGGGAATGCCTCCGACCTCGGCCCACGGCAGAGAATGGTCGATGGTGGCGACTGAATCCCACACTATATCAGGATATCCTACTGCCTGGCTGTGAGCCCCGATCATGTCGGAATTAATAATGGTCGTGGTGAAAGACGACAGGTATTGGATACGCTTACTCATGTGGAAATAAGATTTATAACCGTGGTCGGGCCCGCTGGTACCAAAGATGATTGTATCGACAATATCAGACGAGGTTGTGAGATTTCCCCAGCGGCCGAACATGATCACTTTGCCCCCGATTGACAGGAAATACCCAATTGTGTCGAGAATACCGCCAAAAGTGGCATAATTGGCAAAATCGTCAGTCCGCGCCGCCTCGCCGCCAAGAACCATTACCTCATAATCGAGCATATCGACCAGGTTGACCGATAACGTGTCATCACCGCCGGAAGAAGCCGTATCAGACAAGTAAACGTAATTGTATCCGTCGAGGGCATCTCGCATAAACTCACCGGTGACTACTTCGTTGACAAGATAGGGATTGGAACGATTGGAGCGATTGACAGCCAGAATCCTGCCCGGCTCCAGCGTTGCCGCCCGCATCGAAACCGGGGCAATTCCGGACGTATCTGAGATATTGCCTTCGATATCGGCCGCCACAACCAAGTAATCATGAAAATCGCTGCCGAGAGAGAAATCGTTATCGATAAAAAAAGTATCGGTCACGATGTATGGTAATTCTTCCCCGTCGCGGATCAAGACATAGTGACTGAAATCGAGTTCGGTGTTGTCGCCTTTCCAGGTCAGGCTGATAGCCCGGTATTGGGGCAGCGCAGAATAATCATGCGGTATTGACGGGAGCGAGTATGGCGTACCTAATACCTCGGTACGAACAGCCGAACTGTAGCCGGCAGCATTATAACCATGGACATAAACGCGATATTCCTGACCCTCTGTCAGTCCGTTAAGAATAATACTGGTTTCTCCTGCGGCCACGGTTACGGAATCAAGCATACCGCCCGGCTCGGGGAGAAAATATACCTGATAGTGATCGATATTGCCCGGATCATCGGCATACCAGTTGACCTGCAAAGACTGTCCGTCGCCGCCATCGCGGATAGACGAAATCCGCACCGGAAGGGGTGACAGGTTGATAGTATAGGCAGTGGCGAGGGTCGCCTTAATCATCCGTGTACAGTAATCAAAGTTAATATAGGAAGTGCTGTCGCGCGGTGAATGATAAACGTTTGAAAAATCATGTTCGGCTGCGAAAAGGACATCGTATCCGTATTGCGTAAACGGGTAGTGATCGGAGTTGGAGGCAGATCCGGCCATGTAGCCAGTGATATTCACCAGCGAGTCGGCCAGTTCGCCCCATAAGAGAGCGTAGGCCGCTTCGGGGCCATATTGGAGATCGGCATAATTGTTATTAACATAATGCCCGATCATATCCATATTGAGCATACAGATGATACTGTCGCCACGTGAGGCGGCATCGCCGGCATAATCCCAGGAACCGTTCAGGCCCTGTTCTTCGGCATCGAAAAGGACAAAGACAAAACTCATTTCAGTCTCGACATCGGCCAGTGCGCGAGCAACTTCGAGCACGCCGACAGTCCCGGTGCCATTGTCATCAGCGCCGGGCGAACCGGGAACGGCATCAAAATGAGCCCCAACCACAATTTGGCGGTTGGGGAAAACTGTTCCTTCTTTATAGGCAATCACATTATAGCAGGTTCTATAACCGGTATATATATAGGCAGAGAAAGAGCTTGTGTAGGCTCCCCCATAACCGTACGCCTGCAACTCATCTTGAATCCAGTCGCGAGCGGCGCGATTACTCGTAGTCGCCGCCACCCTTTCATTATATGACTGGAGATGATGCAGGTGATTATAGACCGAATCGTACGATACTTTGTCAATCAGTTCGACCAAATCATCGGCCTGAAAAACCGCCGCCTGATTAAGACTCATAGGTGCTTTATATCTGATGACAATATTGTCGTTTTTGAGCGGCACCAGTGAAGAACCGTCTTCGGACATCATCGATTTGGCAGCATCAATGCGGAAAAGACGCAAACCGTCTTCCTCATAAAGAAGCGGAAAACGATCGATATTGACCCTGTCCCGGCGATTATCCAGCGCCAGTAATTCCCTCTCTATATCGGTGGCAATCCTTCGAGCCTTCAAACTTCCTTTTTCCAAATGAGCCGACGATTCGGGCTCAGCCAGAACCAGGTAGCCGCCTCTGACGATCATGATCGGTTCGATACCGGTAGCTCTTAGTACTTCAGCGTCGCCTTGATTATTAACGGAAACTTTCCATAAATCCTCTCCTGCGGCAGTCAGGGAGAAAACAAGGCATAACAGGAGGACGATCAGAGATATTCTACGCACTTTGGTCTCCTTGTGACATGTATGTCCGGCGGTGTAACAACACACATAATATACATAAAAGGTCTCTTCTGTAAAGCATATAATCCGATATTTGTAGTCCGGTTTTGGCTATAGTATTGACACGTCTTGTTTTCCAGAGAATCGACAGAAATGCAGTTTTATCAACAAAAAAAGGACCAGCTTGCCAAAACCGGCCCTTTATTACTAATAAGACGGTGAGATTTACTCGCAACCTGGCGGCGGACCGCCACGGAAAATGTAATTGATCAGATATACGGCATCACCGACATCGACAAAAGCATCGCAATTGGCGTCCCCGGCCTCAAGCGGATCTGGTGGGGGGCCGCCTTTGAAGACATAATTGACGACGAATATCGCATCACCGATATCTATGCTTAAATCTCCATTGGCATCGCCCGGCAAATATGGCTGACCGATAAGTATAATCTGGCCATAGACCGTATGTTTTGTCGTCTCACCGATGTAATTCCATTGTACCGTAAACACTTTGCCGACGGTGTCGATTATCATGCCGTAAGTTTCCAGCAGTTCCCCGGTCGAGAGGCTTATTTCGAGAGCTTCACCGGTAAATTCCGGGTGCGACGGCAGGACCGTAGCCGCCAGCGGCACTACAGTGCCGTTTATCATGAGGCTGCTTTGGTCAACATCTCCTGCGGCATATCCTTCGATGAAATCACCAAGGCAGATCGTCGTGGTAAACGGCACACCATCCGGCAAGCTGATCGTATCCGGATCAATTACACAGGCAGCAGCCGAACCGGAGGATAACATTCCCATAAGAGCAGTCTGAAGGGCCGTCTTGGCCGAATTCCGCTCCATAAACGACAATGGCATTTCGAAGAAAACATATTCGCTGCCGGGGCCGCTGTGGCGCCATGCGACCACCTGCCCCTCGGTCAAAGCAAGGTCGTCCCCGGAATCATAGGTGTACAAAATTTCACTCTCCCCTCCGGTCAGAATCCCGAAACTGGGGCAAGGGACGCCGGTAACCTGTGTCCACGGTACGGCATGATTCACCGAAGCCATTGAATCCCAGACCATATCAGGATAACCGGCGGCCTGGCTGTGAGCTCCGATCAGGTCGGAATACATTGTTATATCATCGAAGCTGGACAGGCATTGCACCCGTTGATTCATATGGAAGTAGGTTTTGTAACCATGATCGAAACCGCTACTGCCAAAGATGATGGTGTCGGCGATATCTGAGCCGGTGGTGATATTGCCCCAGCGTCCAAAGATGATCACCTTTCCCCCGATTGACAGATAGTATCCGATTGAATCGAGTATGCCGCCAAAAGCGGGATCATTGGCAAAATCATCGGTGCGGGCCGCTTCGCCGCCGATAATTATCACCTCATAATCGATCATATCAACCAGGTTCACCGAAAGAGTATCGTCACCGCCCGAAGCGGCGGTGTCGGACAGATAATCATAATCATACCCATTGAGGGCATCGCGCATGAACTCGCCGGTGACCACCTCATTGACAAGATAAGGATTGGATCGATTGGAACGATTGACTGCCAGAATCCTCCCCGGAGTCAAAGTCGCCACCCGCATCGAAACCGGTTCCACTCCGGTCGTGTCTGACATATTGCCATCGCTATCGACCGCAACCACTATATAATCGTGAAAATCGGTACCGAGCGAGAAGTCATTGTCAATATGGTGTAAATCAGTGATGATGTCAGATAGGATTTCATCGTCGCGAATGAGGGTATAATGTGAAAAATCGAGTTCCTTGTTATCGGCCTCCCAGGTCAGTTCAATCGACATATATCTGGGTAAAACCCATAAATAAGTGGGGCTGGCCGGAATTGAATACGGGGTATTGTAGCCTTCCTCATAAGCCAGAGACCGCCGGCCTTCGCTGTCAAAAGCCAGGACATATGCTCGATATTCAACTCCCTCGGTCAAGCCGCCAATTATAGCTGAAGTATCCGATACCGATGCCATGACCGAATCGAGATCGCCTCCGGCGGCGGGTTCAAAATATACCTGAAAATGATCGACTCCGGTTAAATCATCGGCCTTCCAGCAGGCCATAAGCGATTGCCCGTCGCCGACATCCCACATGGAATTTATGCGCACCGGAAACGGCGCCACCTCATAGACCATCGCCTTGATACAGAAATTGGCCGTCGAGTTCCAATTATAAAGATCGAGCCAGTCGGAGCCGTCACGATAATAACTCTCACCTGGATAGGCCCGGGATTCGACTGTTGTGCGATACGACGCCCCCAGTAATACCGGGACCTCCGACGTCCGGTCATAGGGATGTCCGCCATTAGAAAAATCCAGGTAGACATAAAAATTATCGCCCGTCTTCAGGTCGAGGGACGTCTCCAGATCAATGGTATGGAAACCACTGTGGATATAGCTGCCGGTTGAGGAATAAAGCTCGTCCTGCAATTGGCCGCCTTCGAAGGTACCATATATTTTGGCGGTATATGACACATTATCGGTGCCGGTGAAAAAACTGAGAGCATGGAGCGTCTGATCGTTTCGTGCCGTAAAGGCATTAAAGGCCTCGCTGCAGTCCTCTTTGGTATCTCGCCAACCGTGGTAATCGTGGGCATAGGTGTAATTATAGAAATAACCGTATGGCATCATCTCGGCATTCTGAAACGATACCGCGCCCATTTCCGGTTCCTGGCAACAATGCTTGTCATAATAGGAAATCCAGAAATAACCCCCAATTCCCCAGCTTGAACCCCAACTGTTTTTGACCAGCCAAGCGCCGGGCTGCGGGGCCTGGGTTGTCTGGTAATCGTTCCAACCGATAACCGTCACCGCATGATTCGGCGGATAGGGACTGTCCATCGGCTGATAATGAGATACATAGGTCCAGTTGAAAAACTGACCGTCGGAAAGAAATGCCACCGCTATGCCGCCATGAGTCATAATAGCGTTTTTGATGGTATCGATTTTGCTCAAATCCGGTTCGGCGACATACCATTCTATATCGCGTACATGATAATAATGGTAATCCATACCGTGCCGGTCGGGCGGTGAGCCGTATGACTGTCCATCGATATCCCGCACCGCCCCCTCTCCCCGTGTGATGTAAGCTGATGAGACCCTGTAATCACCTCCCTGATGGACAATCAGGCCGCTGCCATACGGAGGATCGATGTCGTCGTTGTTGAACTCGTTGAACCCATTCCACCAGTCGAGATGATATTCGGCCAGGTTCGGCTCCCCGCTCTCACCGGCGGCGAGCCAATTGCCGGTCATCAGCAGATTGCTTTCGATGGAAGCCATAGTACCATGAGTCCAACAGGTGCCACCCGACTGGCTTTTTATTGAGGTCACATAATTATGACCGTCATAGTCTCTCAAATCGAAACTGCTGGGCAGTTTTGCCTGAGCTGAAACCAGAACTGCCGTGATGCACAGAACCGCCACCAAATACAGTATAATTTCCCCATAATGTCTCATATTACCTCCCGGATTTTATGCCATCTTAAATAATCAATTCCCAGGCGAGAAGGCTCGACAGGTTGTCGAGCAACTCTGGTGTATGGTCAATTTAATATACAATATTATCCACGTTAGTCAAGTATTCAACACTTTTTATTTAATGACGACGATCGCATTCCATTGTGCAAAGCAAATAGCCAAAAAAAGAGCCGGCAACAGCCGGCTCCTTCAGATATCTCTGTAATTGTTTTCTATTGAGGACAATCTGGAGCCGGGCCGCCGGAAAAAATATAATTTATGAGGTAAACGGCATCTCCCACATTCGGTTGACCATCGCCGTTTGCGTCGGCTGCCAGATATGGATAAGGATCGGGACCGCTGCCAAACACCCATTGGATGATCCATACGGCATCGCCGACATTCACGGCGCCATCGGTGTTGGCATCGCCACACAAGTAACCGTTGACGGTCACATCTCCAATAAGTGACTGCTGTTCTTCCTCAAGATAGAAATTCCATGATACAGTATAGTTCTCGGCGTGATCATAACCAATGATCTCACCATATGTTTCGGCCAGATCGGTCGACAAGACGGAAATCTTCATGACCTCGCCCTCAAATTCGGGATGAGTCCACACCCCTGCCGTAAGGACGGGAACCACCGTACCGTTGACCAGAATCGAACTCGGATCTACATCCAGCGTCGAATAGCCCCCCGTCAGGTTGCCCAGGTAGATATGGACCGTATCATCAGGTGTCGCCCAGACATCGGCCGTATCCGCGCAAACCGTCTTGCCCGAGGAAAACCCGAAATCGAGTACCGCTCGACCCAGGACCATTATAGCCGCATCGCGCTCCATAAATGACAGTGGCATTTCGAAATAAACATATTGATAATCGGGACCCGGATTGCGCCAGGCCATCGGCTGCCCCTCGGTTGAACCGCCGTCATCGGATGAATTATAGGTATACAGGATTTCGATCCCCGGCTGATCTAGGGTCGGATAGCTGATGCAAGGTATCCCGGAAACATCGGTATATGACGGTATCGAATGGTTGACCGTCGCCGCCGAATCCCAGGTCAGATCGGGATATCCGGGAATCTGTGCATTACCTCCAATGAGGTCGGACTGAAGTTCGGCGCCTGACGATGATGTTAGGACCAGATGGCGAGCAGCGATGCCGAAATACTGATTATAGGCATAGTTCTGCGATTCCGGATCATAAGTATAGATCGCCTCGAAATCGAGTTCACCCCAGCGCCCGAATACGATCACCTTACCGCCTATCGACAGGTAATAGGCCAGGGTATCCAGCCGTCCGCCCATGGTGGCTGCATCACCCAGATCGTCCAGCCGCGCCGATTCACCACCGATAATTACCAACTCATAATCGATCATATCATACAGGCTCAGGCTGCTGATCTTATCCATCTCCTGATGCGCAGTATCGGAATAGTAATCATAATCGAATCCGGTCAGCGCCTGACGCATATATTCACCGGTGACGGTCTCGTCAACCAGGAAATCACCCGTCGAGGTATGTGACCTGTTAATGGCCAGAATCCGCCCATCGTCCAGCCCGGCCGCCTTGGATGACACCGTTCCCCCGGCAAGGTCATCGCCCGGGTTACCGTCGATATCGACGGCAAAGACCCGGTAAGAGTGAATATTCTTGCCCAACCCGGCGTCGTCATCGACAAAGATCGTATCATAAACCAGATCGGGAAGCAGATTATCATCCCGGAAAATGCGATAATGATCAATATCAAGTTCGGAGTTTGGAGCCCAGGTGAGTGCGATGCCATACCTGACCGGCATCGCCGAAAGCCCGGTAATTGGCACCGGGATCGAGGCCGGAGTACCATAAACGATATCGTATTCAGCCGAGGTCACGCCATCGGCATTGAATGGCAGGACATAGAAGCCATAAAGTTGTCCGTCGGTCAATCCGGTTACCAGACCGGATGATTCGGTTCCCGAAATATATGTTGAGTCGATATCCGAAGTACCGTCCGGCCAATGATATATCCAGTAATGGTCGATCCGTTCCGGATCCATCGGCACCCAGTTCAATTGCAGCGATTGTCCGTCGCCGCCATCGATGATGGAGGTTACGATCACCGGGGGCGGCAGCACGTTAACGGTATAAGCGGTCGCTAGCGAAGCCTTGACCATCCTTGTCATATATTCGTAATTCAGATAAACGGTGCTGTCTTGTACCGTATGGTAAACATCTGAAAAATGGTATTCTTGGACAAAAGTGGCCTGAAACCCATTCTGGGTGAACGGGTAATGATCGGAACCGCCCGAAGAACCATTGAACTGGGCGGTAATCCCAACCAGAGAATCGGCCAAATCGGCCCATAATTCCGAAAAAGTCGTTTCGGAACCATAATACAAGTTGGCCTGAGCATCGTTGGTGTAATGAGCGATCATATCCATGTTGAGCATGTAGATGATATTATCGCCGCGAGCCAGAGCACGGTTAGCATAGTGCCATGACCCGTAAAGCCCCCATTCTTCCCCATCGAAGGTAATAAACCGGAAGGTTACGTCGGTGTCGATATTGGCGAGGACCCGGGCAATTTCAAGTGTCCCGACAGTTCCGGAGCCATTATCATCAGCGCCGGGTGATACTTGCCCGGCATCCATATGCCCCCCGACAACAATTTCCCATTCAGGATGACGACTGCCAACCTTGGTCACGACAACATTACGGCATTGCCGCACTCCATGGGTGGAATTGTAAAAAGTGAACGAGTCGAAAACGACCGAATCATAGCCGAAAGATTCAAATTTTGACTTAATCCAAGCGGAGGCGGCCATCATCGAATCGGTGCCGGCCCATCTCCGGTAAAAGGCTTCCAGCCGGTGGCTATATGAATCGAGGGAATCCTGACTAATAAGGCCGATAAGTGAATCGAGGTCGGCGATTCCGGTTGCTGCCCGAGGATTGTAAATCATCGTTTTGGTGTAGGTAATCGGCAAATTCTCTACCAGTACCGGAGCCAACTGATCCTCCACCTCGGATCGCATCCAGTAATCCGTTGTCACCTGAAACAAGCGCAGATGGTTTTCTTCAAACAGGACGGGAAGGCGGGCGCTCTTGCTCCGGTCATGATCCATATCAATAGCCAGGTTGTCCTTTTCCAGGGACAAAGCAACAAGCTCTATTTTCAAATCGGAATTTTCAAGCGCCTCAGAAGATACCCGATCGGTCAGTACCAGATATCCGTCATTCACCCTGGCAATCGCCTCGACCCCGGTTTCCCGGAGTTGATCGGCATCCGTTTCGCTACCCACCCAGACCCGATAAAGATCCGCACTATGAGCAGCAGCAGTCATTATTGATATACAGATAAACGCCAGTAGAACTTTTTTCATTATAACTCTCCCGTCCGAAGGTAACCTGTGAGGGGCGGTTATGGGTGTAATCAGTCTCTACAGTAATATATCAATGGTTCTGATTTATAAAAGCGGAAAATATCGGCAATCTTGATTTAGGGGCTTATACTTCTTGCCAATTGAACCTGATTTGACAATCTTGGGCCTTAAGATATTAAGGCAGATTGTTGCTGCTGTCATTTGTAATAAGGAATTTGTCAATGAAATCGGGAAGCAAAGGCAAGAAGATTTTCAAATGGGCCGCCGGCCTGGTTCTGGTGCTGATTGTCTCCATATCCGTTGGAGTGTATGTCTACCTGCGCTCGACTCTGCCTGAATACAACGGAGAAATCATTGTCACCGGTGTCGATGGCGAAATAGAAATAATCCGCGATTCCTTCGGAATGCCCCATATATACGCATCCACCGATGAAGACGCCGCCTTTGCTCTCGGTTATTGCACAGCCCAGGACCGCCTTTTCCAGATGGAATTGATTCGCCGTTCGATCCGGGGGCGGTTGGCCGAGGCTCTGGGCGAGGAGTTCGTCGATATCGACCGGATGTTTCGTACTATCACCGCCAGAAAATCTCTCGAGGATATGTTTGCCGATTTACCTCCCGAGGTGACGTCGGTGATGGAGGCTTATGCTTCGGGCATAAATCATTATCTCGCCAATCATGAGGAGCAACTGCCATTCGAGTTTTCATTATTGGGTAATCAACCGGAGTACTGGACGGCCGCCGATGAATTGGCCTCGCTTTATTACATGGCATGGGCCCTCAATTTCTCCTTCAATGCCGAACTTACCCATTCCGCCATCGCCGACAAGGTTGGGATAGAGATGGCTGCCGAAATATTCGACGACTATTCGGCTGGCGATCCGACCATCCTCCCGCCCGAAGCTCTGGGGCGGGGAAAAACCAAGCTGCTGAGCACGATCCGGAAAGCGCGGGAACTTACCGGCGCGGTGGTTCGCGGCGCCAGCAATAACTGGGTCGTTTCCGGAAAAAAATCTCAAACCGGGATGCCGCTTCTGGCCAACGACATGCACCTGGGATTGATTATTCCCGGGATCTGGTATGAAGCTCATCTGGTCACACCGAACATGAATGTCTCCGGCGTCGTCCTTCCTGGTGTACCGGTGATCATCGCCGGAGCCAACGAGCATGTCGCCTGGGGTTTTACCAATGTCATGGCCGACGATGCCGACTATTATATCGAAAAAATCAACCCGGATGACTCCACCCAATACGAGTATATGGGGCAATGGGAAGATATTGTCATCCGACATGATACTATAACGGTCCGCAATGGCGAACCGGTGCCGATTGAAATCAGGATGACTCGACACGGCGTTATCATCGACGATATTATCAGGATGGAGGAACCGCCGGCGAGTCCAATCGCTATGCGATGGACAGTGGTCGATTTCAACCGCGAGGCGCAGGCGCTTTACCTGGCCAACCGGGCCAAAAATATCGATGATATGGAACAGGCCGCCGCGCTGTATAAATGTCCGGGGCAAAACTGGGTTTATGCCGATGACCAGGGGAATATCGGGTTCTGGGCAGCCGTCGGTATTCCGATCCGCGATGGTTTCGATGCCGGGCAACTGCTCCCCGGATGGGACGGACAACATGAATGGTCCGGCTATGTTCCGACCGATCAGCAACCCCATATGAAAAACCCCGAACAGGGATGGATCGCCTCGGCCAATAATCGCCATACCGGTAATGATTCCCCCCATACAATCTCAACTTATTACGCTCCCCCCGATCGGATTATCAGGATCACCAGAATGCTCAATGAGAAAGAAAAACTGGGAGTTGACGATTTCAAGCGGATGCAGGCCGACCTTTATATGGTCATGGCGGAAAACTGGGTTCCACGTATCGTATCGGCTCTGAGTTCGCAGGAATTGCCCGTACTTCAAAAGCAGGCCCTGCAGGTAATCAAGGATTGGAATTATGTCGCCGACGCCGATAAAGTCGCTCCGGCTATTTTTCATGTCACTCTCCAAAATACCATCGAGGCCGTTTTCCAAGAAAGATTGGGCGATTCGCTATATAACAACTGGCTGTCCAATTCATTTATCGTCCACAACGCCATCAATGGTCTATTGGAAAAGGGGCAGTCGGAATGGTTTGATAATCCTGCCACCGATCCGGTTGAAAATCTTGACGCGGTTCTCTCTTCCGCCTTTGCCGGAGCCATCGAATATCTCGGCCTGACGCTTGGAGAAAATATCGATGACTGGACATGGGGCAAACTGCATACTCTGACGCTGTTCCATCCTATCGGGCGCCAAATACCGATATTGGGCAAAATAATGAATGTCGGGCCGTTCCCGGTCGGCGGAGGGTCGCATAGTGTCAACCCCGGTCTGTATCGCCTGACCGAACCGTATGCCATGCTGGCTGGCGCTTCCCAGCGTCACATATTCGATCTGGGCAATATGAAGAATTCTCTGCGCATTATTCCTGCCGGGATTTCGGGGAATTTCATGAGTGACCACTATGCCGATCAGGTGGAACTGTGGCGCAAGGTCGAATACCGGCCGTTTCTGCTCGACCGCGAGGATGTCGAAAAAGAGGCCACTTACCGGATGAAGATTATACCGCCTGGGATGTCTCAGGAGGAATAGAAATTTTATCGAAATTCGATACCGTTTGACCATTGACGCCGGTGAAAATTTGTATATATTGATTTCATGACTAAAAATAATACTTTCTTTGTCGGGTTTTGCTTTCTGGCAATCCTGCTGCTCTGGCAGGTAAATGGGATTTCGCTTCTCGCCCAGGGCACACCCGATCCATCGCAGGATCAAAGCGCCGAAACAACCGCCGTAGCAGCCGAGGAATCGCCCGAGGATGCCACTCACGAGCATGAGGTCATAACCCCCGCTACAGAGGCTGAATCTGAACCACCCAGTTTGACCTATTTCCTGTTTAGCGGAAAATATCTGGCCTTCCTGATCATGGCCGCTATCGGTCTGATCTTGCTGCTTGCCCGTGTGATAAAACTCTGGGTCCGGCTGGTGATGCTCGCCATCGCCTTTATCCTTTTCGGGATCGATCTCGCTTTCCTCTTCCCGCTTCATCCCAGCCCGATGTGTGCCGTCACCAAGCTTTTTATGTTCAAATTCACGCACGGTATTTTCTTCCCGGCTATGATGGCCGCCTTTCTTGCGATTGTTATCCCCAGTCTGATCGGACGTAAGCTGTTTTGCGGCTGGGTCTGCCCGCTGGGAGCTTTCCAGGATCTGATCAACAAAATTCCGTTCAAATACCGGTGGAAACAGTTCAACTTCACTGCCTTCAATGCGGTGCGAATGGTCCTCCTGGCGATGTTTTTCATCACCTTCTTCTGGGTTCTGGACCTGATGACCTATCTTGGAACCGAGCTGAGTCTGGACACGTCGGAGGGTTTATGGGTAGCGTTCTCCGCCTACAGTATCTATGAACCGATCAACTTTTTCGAACTGCTGCACTGGAACGTGACGACGACCTGGATAATCATGATGACCATTCTGGTGGTTACCAGCCTGATGTTTTACCGGCCGTTCTGTTATTCGATCTGCCCGATCGGAGCCTTGACCTGGCTTTTGGAAAAGGTCGCTCCCGGCAGAATCCGCATTGATCATGATAAATGCACCGAATGCGGTATATGCGAAGAGGAATCACCCTGCCCGACCATCAAACCGCTTGTCGCCGGCGATTTCAAGCTTCTGCCCGACTGTACCTCCTGCGGCGAATGCATCCAGTCCTGCCCCGAAGACGCCATCTCGTTCAAGTTCACAAAATAGGTCATTGCAAATAGAAACTCCCCAAACCGCCCCCACGTGGGGCGGTTTTTTTATATGTTCTATAAGCGGCAGGTCACACCTCGCCTGAGCGAGCCAAGACCTACCGCAACAAGGATATGTTGGCTATCGATTTACGGAAAATTGGGTTCGTTTGCTCACTTTTAACATAATCGGTGTATCCTCCTGTCCTATGGCGGCATACCGGTCTTGGTTCCGGATGTCGAAACCTCCCGCGTGAACTCGGGACCTTCGGCAGGGGTTTCGACCTACGCTGGCAGGTGTATGTATTTAACATACACCCGACGTCTTTCTATGCTCCAGATAAGGTTGCCGGGCATGGAGTTGTGAGGGATTTGGCTTTGTTTGCTCATTTTTTAAAGTTTTTCCGGCTCGCCGGTTAGTGGCTGTCGCGAGATTGGACAAATTCTGAGGCGAATGGTATAATCGCTCTTCATGAAATTCATCGTAACCCGTGCTTTTCCAAGCGCTTGCACCGAATTTGGTTCGTTTTGTCATTTTATATAGTCCCATTGGGAAAGTTATGGCGTTCTCATTCCATTTGAGCTGTTTGTTTTTCATCTCAATATATAGGGCGGTGCCGTAATCTACAGCGGTTTGGGTATGATTTTGCCGCCAAGAGGCGGCTTTTGGCCGTCCCGTTTTGTGCGCGGCACATGTCCACATGTGCCCGATTGCCCGCCGCAGCCGGTTACGCCGCAACAAAATCCGATGTAGTACTTGAAATTGATGTCTCAGAATAAAAAAATAAACCCACCCGGAGGGTGGGGTACAAAGTTTTTTAATTCAATGCGCAAGAACAGGGGGAGCAAAAGCCCGCAGCAGCGGATTTGAGGCTGTCGCGCAGGCAGAAGCCTGTTTTTGACGGTCGCGTGGATGACCACAGTTTGGAGCTACAAGATATACAATGTGGGGCATTGATTTTACCATTAGATTGATATACATTGATACAATCAGTGGATAGGCCATCGGGGATATCAGCGACAGAAGTATGGGCAGGTCGGGTTCCGATGGCGTTAAGCCGAGAAACCCGACAATGAGATAACAAGCCCGCTTGGCAGTGGCACATGAGAACAGACATAACATGATTTTTCGCTTAACACACAAGCTCGGCAAGAAAATAAAGGTATCTCCATCGCTGTCTCTCGAACCGGACGAGAACCCCTATGCCGATTGGATCGCAAACCTCTTCAGGGCTGAACATGTTCAATATATCATCCTTACCAACACGGCATCGTTGTACTCGGTTGTAATGTTGGGGCGGGGAATTACCGATGGCGTCAGGTTCGTCCGGCGGTCATTGGACTGCATACATGAATATATGATCGCCGATGGGCTGGAGGAGATATATCATCGGCATATCGCTCCTGAAACCAAGACCATATCGTTTTCCAAAACGGGAAACAGGCGGGTTTTGGGTTCGATGAATGATATAGTCTATGACGCCAAATTTTCATTAATTGTACATGAAAGAACGCCATTTGAGGCATCATATCAATTGAATCGCATGCCCATGGGCATGTTGAATTATAAATACGCGATCGAGGCGTTTATGGCATTGGCAGTTAATAAACAGAGATAGCAACATGAAGGCGGTGTGACCATGCGCCAGTTGGGCATCAAATCATATATCACGAGACTAATTGGGATTTTGGCTATTATATCAGTCAGTGGTTATTGCCAAAGTGCCAATACTCTCGATTTCAGTGGTAAAATATTCACCGAACCTGTATATCCATATTATTGGCCGAGTTTGGAATTGGATGGTATCAAGGTTGACAGGCTGGATATGGTTTTATTTAAATTACCTGTTAGCTTTTATAATACAACCTTTGACTCCACGGCCGATTTTCTACTGGCAAGCTTTGATTCCACGGCCGATTTTACGCGGGCTTACTTTAATTCCACGGCCAATTTTGCGGGGGCGAAATTTCATTCCACGGCCAGTTTTGTTGCGGCGGACTTTCATTCCACGGCCGATTTTGCGGAGGCCAACTTTGATTCCACGGCCGATTTTAGAGGGGCGATCTTTGATTTCACGGCCAATTTTGCGGAGGCGTACTTTAATTCCACGGCCGATTTTACGCTGGCGTTCTTTGGCCCACTTGCTGATTTTCGTTATGCAAAATTCAATGAAAGAGTATTTTTTGCCCCCCGCGCCTTACCTAAATGGCTGGATATAAGATATGTCACTCCAATTGAGTATCCAATAGATATGACCAATTCCGGAATGCCCCGAAACGGAAATAAATGCAAAATCGCTCTGACCAAGGCGGATGTGAGTAAGATATGGATTAATATGGATTTGTTCGAGCTATGGTTTCCTGGCGATCCGAGATATGATGATCAGCTTGCCGTATATGAAGGCCTCTTAAAACAATTCGGTGATCGCGGGCTGAAAGAAAGCTATGAAGTTCTGGATAAGGAATATCGGCATTTTGTGAACCAGCATAAGGGGTGGGTATATAAATATTTTACTGATCCATTTCAGCGGGTATGGTGGGGATATGGATATAATCCGGAACGCGCGTTAGTAATTACAATCGCATTATGGCTACTCTTTTCTATAATAAATATTAAGTATTATCATCGCTTGAATGGTAGTGTCTATACGATTTCATTTATGGGTTCAATAAACTGGCCTAAATGGCGCGAACCCTTCTCATGGGTCAGGTTTTTTCTCCAAACATCGGCATATACGGCAGTCATCTTTTTTGGACTTAAGATGAGTGTTGATAAATTTCAACATGGTGTAATCCAAAGGCATCCATTTTTATTTTCATACTTAATGCTAATTTATGTAAGCGGGCTGGTTTGCCTTGGATTTATTGTTAATATTATTTTTACCAAGTAGGGCCAAAAGACCGCAGGGTCACACGTCCCGAAGACGGGCCGCAAGACCCTGCGGAACATGTGAAGCGGTGGGCTGCCAGTTATTGACACATAGGCCACTCTAATGGACAAAAAAAGGGCGGGCGCCAAAAACGCCCGCCTGATCAATACCCGAGCTTTGGATGCTATCCACAAGTCCGGGTAATAATATCGGCTAAGAGGTTAATATTCCACGACCGGAATTTCATAAATGTTGCCATAGGTATCCCGCTCGGCAGCCAGCATCGTGTCCCATTCACCGCGACGGCGAAGTTGAATCCTCGCCCAGTCGTGCGGCGGAATCGTGACATGATAGCGCAGTCGCAGTTCCCAGTCGGCATCGAGATAGGTGCAGTGCTCGACGACAAGAATGCCGGGATACGGAGGATAGGTCATCCAGGTTCTCTCGGAAAAGTTGCCCAGTTCCGGGTATTCGGATTCGAGCCAGGGGATGAATAGCGCCAGTTCCTGATCGGAGGATCCCGATCCCCAGCCACTCCAGTCGAGCATTTCGACTTCCAACGGCAGGACCACTTCCTCACCGGCATAAGCGGCTTTGACTTCGATAATATGAGTGATAACCTCAACGGAACTGCTGGGACTGATCGAGACTTCGGCAATCATATTGTCGAGATCCAGCGACGTCCGCGTGAGTACGGCATCGAGTCGTTTGTCGGCTTTGAGCGACAATCCCACCGTACCGGAAAAGCTTTCTTCCGGAACCAAACGAATGATAAACACTCCGCCGCCGGTCGGGCAACTGAGCAGACTGGCCTTTTTGGCTTCGAGCGAAAATCCGGCCGGACTCTTGACGGCAACGCCGGCATCCGAACCGATTTGGTCGGAGATATTGGTTAGATCCGCGCTACCGGGATCGATAGCAGAATCCTGTGAGCACCCGGCAATCAGCAGACCTAAAATGCACATGCCAATCATCGGGAATAAGGAAACAGATACTTTTCTGAGAGACATTAAGTCCTCCTTCCATGCTAAGAATTGTTTTTTATCAGTAAATTTTGATACACATCATTAAAGACGACAAATACGTCTACATGTTGCAAATATTATTCTCTTTATTTAAAAAAAGTCTCTGGCCGGCGTTTCATATCAGTTGGCGGGTTTCCGTCCGCAAAGCCATTTCATGCTCCGTGCGCGGCAGATATCCACATTGTTCAGTGTCAAGACATAGTTTACAGATTGTATCAGGACCTCCTTTACACCTCAGGTTACAGAGACAGGAGTAAGCAGAGGGGGCGTGGCCCGGAGCTCTGCTCCGGGTTTCTAACTTGCTTGTTGTTTGGGAACATCGGGGCAGGCCTACTCACAAAATAGTGTCAGGACCTCCTTTGCTTCGCACGGACCTTTGCCCCCGCACTTCGTGCGGTGATATCGGCAGGGGTCCTGACCTACGGAATTACACAGAATCCCACCCGCCGGTCGCAAAGCAACCTCTGGGCGGGGTACTCAGTGAGTAAAAATGATTAAAAGAAGGGAGGATATGAATATCCTCCCCGAAAGATTATTTAGTGCGGGGCACTAAAACCTAAACTTGGCGTCGACCTGTGGCTGGGTCGAAACCTATATAAGTATTAACACCCTTCGCCCGGAGCCGGGCCGCCCTTGAAGACATAATTGACCATATACACGGCATCAGCCACATTTACCCCACCGTCGCAATTAACATCGCCAAGCCCAATCGGATCGGGGGCGGGGCCGCCCTTGAAAACATAGCTGACAAGAAACACGATATCGGCGACATTGGTAAATCCGTCGCCGTTAGCGTCGCCAATCTCCATGCCCTGCACTGTCACGTAGCCATCGCGGAACGATACCACCTCGAAATCGTAAGCTCCGCCATCAACACCCAAAGTGATTCCATTCGGATCGGAAAAACTTGTTTGCGACGGCATTTGGTTGATTATCAACTGCACCGTGGAATCGGTTACGACTGGAGGGATATCGTCATAGGCATGCAATATCAATCGGCACAGGACACCATCGATTCGGGGCGAGATGCCCTTGTCGTATGGCGGCATCGAATTCGATATCGCTGTGATCTTCAAATCATGATAGGTCCCCGACAGCGAGCGTTGTTCGATAAATTCCCAGTCCTCAATCAGCGTGCCGGTCACATCGACGGCCATCGTATCATCGGGCGACATCCCGAATTCGACCAGGTCGGGCCGATCGGTCTGAATGTAAAGAGTGAATGCGACCACGGTGTCTTGCGGATTGCTGAGTCGAATATCGACATAAATTGCCGAATCGCCGACATCGGCCGAGACGCTGTCGATTCTGACAATCAGTTTCATATCTTCTAACGGGCCGATGTACACGCCGCCGTTTGTGAAATCGATAAAGCGCATTTGCGAATTACCCTCAAAGCATGCGTCGGGAGCGCCTGTGTAACCGGGAATTTCGGCTGCCGGATCGGTTATCTCAAAACCATCATAATTGTACACATGATCCGAAAACCCCGCGGCAGTATAGGGGGAAGTACTAACTTCATACGCCACCTCATTATCGCCGCAATCGATCCAGAAAAATCGTATCGGGATGAACAAATCCTCCATGGTGAGATCGGTTGTAACCACGGCCTCGAGGGTGAAGAGCACCGTTCCGTTGGGGATATCGGTATCAAGCGGAGAATGCCCGTCACCGAGCGTTTCGGCCAGCCCGAGAATACGCACTAAGCCAGACGGACAGATCGGATCGGAGCAATCGAATGGTCCGAACTGAGAGATTACAAAATCCCATTCATAATCGCCCGGTATATCGAACACGATTCCCGGAGTGACGCCGGTTATGTTCAGCGCCGAGATGTCGTACCCAATCAGCAGATCAAATCCATCCAACGGATTCGACCCGGCTGTTTTGGTAATAGGAATTGATATATTCTGCCCGAGAATGGCATCGGGTATCATTTCAATTTCAAATGCGTAGGGAATGGTCAGTCCACTGCCGTTGTTTTCTATTGTTACTGAAAAGACATGGTCATCACAATCAGCCGCGTCGGCTTCGATCAACAATGCGCTGCCAGTATACGTAAGGATTGCACCATCGGCGACAAAACCGGGACAGGTAAAATCAAATTCCGGTGCAATCACGACACGGGTAAGCCCACCATAATATGCATAATACCACATTACTCCAGGTTCATCGACCATGATGGTCGGCGTAATTTCACCTTCGAACACCAGGTGTATACCGGCCAGTGTATCGGTATAATCCAGTGCAATCGTTTTGGTGTCGTCGTCCTGAACAAATGTCACGGCAACGGAATCGTGCGGAGTAAGATCGGGATATGGCAAGGCATCACCTCTAGTAATTCGATGGAGGTATATCAAATCCTCTACCCGTAAACCTGACCCGTCTGCGTTAACATCTGAGGCACTCACCGAACATTCGATATGTTCGTTGAAGGCATCCGTATCGAATATGAAATAATCAAAGTAGGTGACATAGTCTGCTAGTTCATTGGCTATACCGTTGCAATTGATATCACCTCGATCGTCGATTTCATCAGTACAATGAACATCTATGCCACCGTTATAGAAATCGATCATACGAATAACCATCGTGTCGGTCACGCATGAGTCGGGAACCCCGTAGAGCCCAGGCAACGGGCCGTATGGCTCGCTTACATCCATATGCCCACCACCGATCCAATCATAAACGCCGTCGGAAACGGCCAGAACCATCCCCAGCGAATCGGGGGCTATGACATTGTCGCCGCAGTCCATCCAATAAAAACGGACAGGGTTCCAGGTGCAGTTATAGGAGGTATCGGCGGTAACGTCAAAGTTGAGGGTAAAGAGCGTCGTGCCGTCGGGGACGGTCACATCCAGCGGCACATGCGGACCATCATTGGTGTTGGCCAATGCGACCGCCCGGAGAAATCCGGCATAATCGCCTACCGTATCCACCCGGAATTCAAAATATTCCCATTCATACGCTCCGGGTATATCGAACACCTCACCCGGAGTTAAGCCGGCAAAGGAGAGCGTTACCGTATCGAACTTTATCAGGAAATCGAAACCCCAGATCGCCTCGGAACCGGCGGCCTTTACGACCGGTACTGAAACCGTCGTTCCCTGCATGGCATCATGATACACATCGATCGCAATCTGATACGGCGTCTGGGCGGCCGTTCCGGCTCCCAGAAGGGTTAACACCGCAGCGATTAGAAACAGCCCTCGCAGTTTGGTGGGTAACTTCATCTTGCATCCTCCAGTTACATGAGTTAAGGTAAGAGCTATTCCTTAACGACCAGACATAGTAATCTCCTGGTTCCAGATCTCTTTATTTATGATCGGATTACGGCCCAAAAACGTAACCGTCAATCCACACTAAAGCGCCCGAGCGACATCCACGATTATTAACGAACGACAACCGCGGGATATTATCACTCTATTCTCTTGCAGACTCCCCCGCCGACCGGACATACGACCTTGACAACCGCCTGAATCGGCCCGACAGAGAGTTCTACATGTATTGTCGCGTTAGCTAAGATGGATTGACAACGGCACCGCCTGAGTTACGAGTCTGGGCAACAAGACTCTACCGGTGGGTAACGATATGGCCTCAGGGCAGATGTGCCGTGGAATTCCCTCCCATTCTCCGAAGCAAGTGAACCAAAATTTCTATGTATCTTATACAATATACCATGCGACTGGTTTCCGTCAAGACAATTTTTGCACTGTTATCGCATCGCGAAATTGTGGACGGCAGATATTGACATCGACCCTGCATAAAAAAAGGGAGGACATGCGCATCCTCCCCTAATGATTGCGTTCTTGCAGGATACTAAAATTTAAACTTGGCGTCGACTTGCAGGCGGTTGAAATCCCTGCCGTTGTCCATGCCGATCTCATTGATGAAGTAGGTGACACCGAGTGATGTCTTTTCGGCCAATTGCATACCGGCGCCGAATTCATGACCCTTGCCATCGGTGCCGCCACCGATAAAGTCGGAGTCGGTATAAGTTCCAACTACCGCATCTTTATTGATTTCGCGATAGTTGTATTTGAGATCCCATGACCACACCTTTTTGAGTTTGCCGACTCTAACACCGACCAGCCAGCCATCGTTGAGGCTGTCGGCGGTAGTGTTTTTAACATAGTTGCCCATCAGTGTAAGCGGAGTCTTTCCGGCTTTCATATTCACTTCACCGAGTATTTCGAACAGATCGTAATCATTGGCGTAGGTGGTATCGGGAGCGAGGCTGTTACCGGCTCCATCCCCTGCAAACGGCGCGTAACCTTTGATGTACTCATATAAATAAAAGCCGCCTCCGATAGTCACACTTGCGTTTTGATCCGGTATTTCGTAACGCAACACCCCTTGTCCGGCCAGGAGCGAGGAATTCGTATTGTCTTTTCTCTCCTCGACCCAGAATCCCGCTCCGGTCAGGCGGACCGAAAGGTCATCCATGGTGTGATTGTACTGACCGACCATACCCTCGAAACGGATATCGGAATCCCAAATCAGTTCCGATTTGCCCGGTTTAAAAAATGGGTTGTAGACTTTACCGCCCAAGAGGCTGAGCCCGGGAGCTTTTTTGAATTTGTATTCGAAATAGGCGATATCGAGAACGACATCTTTACTCGAAAAGCCGTCATCGAGCGATTGATTATTAGACACCGGATCATCCGAGCCCGACGAGATGCCGACGACAATTTTGGCCTCGTCATTGACCTTGCCTTCAATGTTAACTCTTGCCCGCAGACGATGGCGCGTACGCGTTTTGGTATCTTGCTTTTCGATCATCTCATGGCGATACCGAAAATCGCCTTTGACTTTGAACGTCGGTTTATCTTCGGCTGACACCAGAGTGGTCAGCAACAGCGCCACCGCACCGAGAATAGCAAAAAGTCTTTTCACCTGGTCACCTTCCTTGAAATATTTTCTCAAGCCTGCACTTTATTTTCCGCTCTTGTCGTCTGTTTCACTTGTTGCCCGAAAAAACCGGCTTATTGTTAGCGTATGATTAGCAGCCGGTTTTTACCCCGTTAAATATCATATTTTATTGTGAAAATTGGAAATATTTTGATACAAAAACAAGGTCCGATCGCGATTTTGGGCCGCGACCGGACCTGTCAAAATCAGCCGACCGGCTTACGGATAACATCGAGCAGTGAACCATCGCGCCATTCGATGGCATGAACGACCTCATCGGTAGTCTCCGTGACAGGCGGAACAGTGCCGTATTCTTTTGCTTTCTCAATCGACTTTTGATGAAGTTCTTCAATCGAAACCAGCTTAAGATCAAATTTTTGGGCCCGTTCCAAAATAGCATCCTTATAACTGCTCCTGCTGTCCGGGTTGATAGCAGCAAATTCTTCGGTGACGACGGCATCAATCACCTCGCCGGGGGTTGTTCGGGTATAGACCTTTTCAACCACCTTGGGAAAGCCTTTGCCGTTTTTGCCGGTTGCCAGAGGCAGGAAAATCACCGTCAGGTCGGCTCCCGCCGCCACATCCTGACCGCCGCCGATACCGCCGATAATCCGGCCATTGGCGCAAACGGTGTTAATATTGAAACCAAGGTCAACCTCCAGCGCCGACAGGACCGCGAGGTCGAGCATATTGACCGCCGATTCCTTATTGGCGACCGAGGCATAATAGGCGGTGGTGATTTCATGATGGTTGGGATGATTGAGCATCGAATCGAACATCCGTGCACTCGGTTCAAAGAGCTGCCCGTGCATCAGATGTCGCACCGTTCCTTCCTCGAGCATATCGACATGCAGAGAAGTTATTCCGCCGATGGTAAAATTCGCCTTGATCTTCATCTCTTTGAGCATCGCCCGGATATTTTCCAAAACAATCAAACCGGCGCCGCTACCGACCTGAAAGGCAAAATTATCTTTGACCACTCCAGCCGCTTTCATCACCCTGGTAACATTTTCGGCGACGGTGGCGTTGAACGGATTGGAGCGGGCTTTGTTCATATCCAGGGTTCCCGACCCGATTCCGGAATTAAGACCGGGCACCTCCATCGGGACGACGAAATCTACCTGCTCCATCGAAAGCGGTGTCGGCATAATGACGATATCGCTGACCGTTCCGGCCAGGAGGCAGGTGTAATCGGCATATTCGGCGTCGGCGTGGAATAATCCCACCGGGCCGCATAGCTGGTCTTCTTTTCCCAGCAAGCCGTTGGCATTGCCATAAACGTCGGCTATCGGCACCGGGCCGAAAGCGACTTTGACATGCACCTCTCCTGTTTGAAGTTTTCTGACGCGATTGCCATGCGAGAATCCCACAGTCACCCAGGGAAGCAGGTCGCCATTCATTACGTGCCCGCCCAGTTTACGATATGGATTACCATAGAAACCGGCGATGATACCGTCGTTGATCGCCTCGAACAACCAGGGGTCGGTATGATCGAAGAAAGCATTGCCGTAAATGATTATGTCTCTCTTGCCGGTTTCCCGCAATTTATCGACAACCATCTTCAGACCATTGTCGCCCGTGCGGTAATAATGGGGATAAGAGATAGTATCGCCGTTTTCGATATATTCCATCACCGCATCGATGGTGGTTACCTTGTTCTTTTTATGGGGAATTCTTTCAACCACTTTCCTTCCGGTGAATCTTCCGGTTCGGGATTCGGGATCGAAAGCGCTGACAAAATCTTTATACTCTCGGCCGTTAATAATCATCTCATACTCCTTTACTTCTCCGGCTGCAGTTTAATTCTACCGCCGGAAACCAAGCTGTCACAGGGTGGAAAAGTAAATAATAATGTGCCGCTCGGCAAGGAGACTACTTAAAATTCTGTAAGCGGGAGTTGCCGAGCTGATTGTCATCGATGTCACCTGCAAATACGCGCCGCAGTGCTTCCTTTGTATTGAAACTCGTGGAGTTGGCCCTTAAAAAGGGCTTGTGAAATGGCTCAATTGCTATATCTTAACTCATGGAAGGTTAGCACCGGACCACTACGTGAATACGCTTGATCTACATTAATTACACTTTGAGGAGAAAACGCACACTCAAGCAACCATTTCATGGGAGGGAAATCATGAAATCTACCATTTTCTCTATAATTGGGATCTTTCTTCTTACTATGTCGCCCGTGGCCCAAACCTGGGAACAAACCAACGGGCCGTACGGCGGCAGCATATTTTGTCTGGCCGTCAACGCCTCAGGGGATATCTTTGCCGGGACATGGACAAGGGGGATCTATCGTTCCACCGATAATGGCGTGAGCTGGGAATTTGCAAACGACGGATTAACCAGGTCGTTTATCCCGGCGCTTGCGATTAATGCCGATGGCGACATCTTTGCTGGAACATACGGTGGTGGTGTCTTTCGTTCCACCAACAATGGAGACAGCTGGGAACCGATAAACAGCGGTTTGCCGGATCTTTGGGTTTGGGATTTTGTTATCGACTCCAATGGCTACATCTTCGCTGGAGTTGACGTTGGCAGTGTATATCGCTCTACCGATAACGGCGACACTTGGGAATGGTTGGGCAGCGATTTTGCCGGCCTTAATGTTAAGGTCTTGGCTATCAACGCCGGAGGGGATATCTTTGCCGGGGTATGGTTTAGTGATGGGGGTTGGCAGGGTGATGTATATCGGTCCACCGATGATGGCAATAGTTGGGAGCAGATAGATGGCGGTTTAATCAATCGGCCAGTTCGTTCCTTGGCCATCAATAGTGATGGAGATATCTTCGCCGGAACATGGGATGAAGGTGTTTTCCGCTCCACCGATAATGGAGACAGTTGGGCAGGGATAAATACTGGTTTGGCCAACCTTGATGTTTATGCTCTTGCCATAAACGCCGCCGGGGAAATTTTCGCCGGTACCTATAGAAGTTCGAGTGAAGACGGCGGCATCTTCCGGTCCAGTAATAATGGTGACAGTTGGGAACCGATAAATATCGGACTGGCCGATAAGAAGGTTCGATCTATTGTTATGAATCCTGATGGAGAGATCATCTCGGGGACAATGAGTGGTGCGTATTTATCCACCGATAATGGTGACAACTGGGAGGAAAAAAGCAACGGCATGACCGGTACGGATGTCAGCGCACTGACCGTCAACAGCGGCGGAGATATTTTTGCCGGAGCGTGGGGCACTGTATTTCGGTCTACTGACTACGGCGATAGCTGGGAAAAGCTGAACAATGGTTTGAATTACGCCACTGTCGAAGCCATTGCCATTAACTCCGATGGGGATATTTTTGCCGGGGCGTATTTCCTTAATGTCTATGGCGGAGGTGTTTATCTGTCCACTGACAACGGCGATAGCTGGCAGCCAGTAAATAGCGGCCTATCCGGTAGTGGCATAAGGGATCTTGCCATTAACTCCGCCGGAGATATCTTTGCCGGGACGACTGATGGCGATGTTTTTCGTTCCTCCAACAACGGCACCAGTTGGGAACTTAAAAACAATGGCCTACCCAGTTACTCGATCTATGCTCTTGCTATCAACGGCGACGGACATATTTTTGCCATGGAGGGCCCAAGCGGTATATACCGATCCACTGATAACGGGGATAGCTGGCAGTGGTTTAATAACAACCTCTTTACTGGCTTCGGCACTTCTCTTGCGATCAATGAGGTTGGGGATATATTCGCTTCAGCATTTTATGATAGAGTATATCGATCCATCGATAACGGTGAGAGTTGGGAACCTGTCGACAACGGCCTGGCCCTCGGCAGATCATACACCCTGGCTATCGATGCCGGCGGGGCCATTTTTGCAGGAACCGAAAGCGACTATGGAGTATATCGCTCCCTCAATAACGGCGCCAGTTGGACACTATTGAACAACAACCTAACCTGCAATACTGTCTATGCCCTCGCCTCCGGCGATACGGAATATATCTTTGCAGCTACCGACCAAGGTGTCTTTCGAATGCTTAATTATGTATGCGGCGATGCCAATGGCGATGGGACGGCAAATGTCGGTGATGCCGTCCATTTGATTAATTATGTCTTCAAGGGCGGTCCCGCCCCCGAGCAGCTTGAAGCCGGAGATCCCAACTGTGATGGCGAGATAAACGTTGGTGATGCGGTCTACATGATTAACAATACCTTCATGGGCGGCCCTGCCCCATGTGACCCCGGCGGAGACGGACAACCCGATTGTTAATGTGGCGAACAGGCGCCCTGAGTAAACCAACCGGACACAAACAAGGATGCGGTAGAATATCGCATCCTTTTGTTACATAGAGACCTACCCTATCCCCAACATTCACGAACATCTCGGATCAATGTCAAACTGCTGCAATATTAGTAAAGATAAAAGAGGCGCCTGGTCCGGTAGGGGCACATATATTTCCCATCGGGATTTGGACACTGAGAGAACTCAATTCGTCGTAACTTCTATAAGTTGCCGAGGCGGCCTTTGCCTTGCATCAGGATAAAAAAGACCGTATATTGCTCAAAATTCATCGACATCCAAACGGGGGTGCCATGAAGCGCCGCGAGTTTATCAAGAAAACCGGTCAGGCCCTGGGTTTGGCGGTCGTCACCGGAGGGACCGGCCTCCTGTTTCACAACCGGGAATCAGTCGCCTATCAGCAACTCAGTTCCAAAACCGCCTCGTTCATCGTTCCGGTTAATCCCGGTTTACCGCAGTTGACTCTGTCTGCAAGTGAGGATCATATTAAGGCCCTCAATGCCACTCTGGATGCAATCGGGGGGATCACGCGCTTCGTCAAAAAGGGAGAAAAAATCACCATCAAGCCGAATGTCGGCTGGGATCGTACTCCTGAACAGGGCGCCAATACCAATCCGATCCTGGTGGGTGAAATGGTGCGCTTATGCCTGGAAGCGGGTGCGGCCGAGGTGATTGTTACCGACGTTACCTGCAATTATGCGCCGCGATGCTTCCTTCGTTCCGGAATTCAGGAGGCCGCAGAAGCGGCCGGCGCCAGGGTTATTCTGCCGCGTGATGAGGATTATGTTAAAATCGACCTCGGCGGTGAAATGCTGACCGTCTGGCCGGTTTTGAAGCATTTTGTAGAAACCGACCGGCTGATCAATATGCCGATTGTCAAGCATCATTCCCTGTCACGCTGCACCATCGGAATGAAAAATCTGTATGGTATTCTCGGCGGCCGGCGCAACCAGCTCCATCAGCAGATCGACCAGTCGATTGTCGATCTGGCCAATTTCTGCCGTCCGACCCTGACCGTTGTCGACGCTACGCGGGTGATGCATCGCGGTGGGCCCACCGGAGGATCGCTTGACGACGTTACAATTGAGAATACCGTCATGTGCGCCACCGATCAGGTAGCGGCCGATGCCCGTGCTGCCGAATTCCTCGCAATGGAAGCGGCTCAGGTCGGCCATATCGCGTTGGCCCACAAAAGCGGGCTGGGCGAAATCGATTATAAAGCTGCCGGATACAAAGAGATCATATCATGACAGCACGATCGGCCAGAAACCTTCGCCGGATATCTCAAGTACTATTCTTTCTGATCTTTTTCTGGCTCATTTTGAAAACCAATTTCGGCGTCAGCTTCGAGGCCACTTCCGGAGGCGATATCAGGCTTCCCTATCCGGTCTCGCTTTTCCTCGAATTCGACCCTCTAACGGCGCTAACCACCCTGCTTTCCGGTGGGACAATTTATAAAGGTCTCCTCTGGTCGCTGGTGATTTTGATTCCGACGATTTTTCTGGGACGTTTTTTTTGCGGTTGGATCTGCCCTCTCGGTTCGCTTAATCATTGGATTTCGGAAATCCCTTCCGAACGCCTGCGCCGCAAAGGGAAAGGCAAGATCGACTCCAACCGCTACAAAAAATATCAGCGGATAAAATATTTCGTTTTCCTATTCTTCATCGCCGCCGCCCTGATGGGATCGCTGCAGGCCGGCCTGCTTGATCCGCTTCCCTTTTTGGCCCGTTCGATCGGTACGGTTGTCCTGCCGACTGTCCAAACCGGGGCGCTGGGCGTTGTCGGCTGGGTCAAGTCTATCGGCTACCCTCCACTGGGTGACGCCGCGCAGTATGTTTACGACCTTCTCGCCCCCCTCTTTTTTAATTTCCGGCAAGTCCATTTTCATGCCATGCTGACCATTGGTCTGCTTTTTATAATTGTCCTGGTACTGAACCGTATCTATACCCGCTTCTGGTGCCGCGCCGTTTGTCCGCTGGGGGCGATGCTGGGGATTTTTTCGCGTTATGCTATCTTTGGATTGAAAAAAGACGAGCCGTCTTGCACCCATTGTAATGAATGCCTGCTTCATTGTCAGGGGGCCGATAATCCCGATGTCGGATCGAAATGGCGGCAGGCGGAATGCCATCTTTGTCTCAATTGCCAGGCCACCTGCCCGGAAAATTCTCTCAGTTTCTGCTTCTTCCCTGACCAGGAACACACTGCCGCCAATCCGGCGGGGACGCCTAAAGTCGATATCACGCGCCGGAAAGTTCTGGCTTCACTGGCCGCCGGTGCCGTGTTCGTCCCGATGATACGCTCCGGCGATGCCTATGAGGCCAATCCCAATCCGGGACTTATCCGTCCGCCGGGCGCTGTCGATGAATCGGCGTTTTTGGCCAAATGTATTCGTTGCGGTCAATGCATGCGGGTCTGCCCCAATAATGCCCTGCACCCGACCCTTCTGGAATCGGGGCTGGAGGGTATCTGGACGCCGATTATAATCGCCCGCATCGGATATTGCGAGCCGACCTGCACTCTATGCGGACAGGTTTGCCCAACCGGGGCGATTTTGGAATTGACCACTCTCCAAAAAGTCGGCGATAAGGATAATCCGCCGAACCGGATCGGCACCGCCTTCTTTGATCGCGGCCGCTGTCTGCCGTGGGCAATGGGCAAAACCTGTATTGTTTGTGAGGAATGGTGTCCGACGTCACCCAAGGCGGTATTTTTCATAGAGGAGAACGTTGTTGATCGCAATGGACAGTCAAGTCTGGTCAAGCGTCCCTATATCGAGCCGGAATTATGTACCGGTTGCGGAGCGTGTGAATTTGCCTGCCCGGTGATCGACAAACCAGCCGTGTATATTACCTCGATAGGCGAATCTCGTTCGCCGGAGAATCAGATTCTGCTACAAAGAAATGGAGCACAAAAAACCTGAGGCGGTCATGAATAAATCGAACTCCTTTTTCACCTGTTCAGTTCTGTTGTTTTTGATACTGATCTCCTGCACCGGTAAAGACACTCGCGTCACCCCTGAAGAGTTCATTCCGGAGTCGATATCCGAACTGGGACTGGACCGCTCTGCCGAAGTATTGGTCTTCAGAGGTGATTCGCTGACCTATTACACCAACGAAGCACAATTCATCCAGCGTTTCAACTTCATCGATATGGCCAGCGCCGATTACACCGGGGATGATATTGTTCTTGAGGTTGAAATCTACCGCTTCGCATCGCCGGAGGACGCATATGGTTATTATAGCCACGTCCGCTGGGGTAATTCCGACAAAACTTTCCCGATCGGCGTCGAAGGTTTCCGGTCATTGCCGAATGTCTATTTTGTAAAAGGACCTTACGTCGTTCACACCATGGGTTTTGACGATTCCGAAAAACCGGCCAGGGCTCTGGATGATCTGGCGGCCTACTATGCCGATGAAATTCCAGGTGACAATACCATGCCGGATCGTTTTGCTCTGTTCCCTTCGGAAGGGACCGTGCCGTCTTCGGCCATGTATTTCCCCAATGCCTTTTTGGGTATCGATTTTATGAAATGTGTCTATTCCAGTTATCAGAAGATTGATACTGATACTGTTTTTCTTTTTCTTGCCTGTGACAGTGCCGAGGCAATGTTTCTACAATGGAGTAAGATTGCCGAGGCCGACAGCACTATCCGTCCTCTTCCCGAAGATATCCCTTATGATGAGGACAAGGGATTTATAATCGAGCACCAACGATACGGCCGGGTCATTATAGGAATAAAAAATGATATTATGACTGCCATGATGGGCTATGACGAGCGGCACAAGCAATTTATGAATGACTGGATAAATTCATTACCGGAAAAAGTCGGTTAAAAAAATCAACGTCTTTATCTATCAGCTATTAATCTCTTACCCCAGGTATATTTTCATCGGCCTGTGAGTTATAATCGCGCCGGCCAAGGCCAGAACGATTAAACTCATCAGTGAAATCAGCAACCAGGTCAGACCGATTACCGGCAATAGTATAGTCAAAGTTAGAAGCGCTCCCAATGCTGAACCGGCCAGTTCCCAAGCATAGCCGAGACCTCGATTAGTCTGCTTGTTGTCTCCGTAATAAATATTGGTGGCTCCCACAAACAATGTTCCGGTTGCCACTGCGACTACAAATAGGAACAGTGTATGAAACAGAAGCAGAGTGTCGGTTCCGATCTTATTCCAGGTTGTCAGAAAGATAAGGGTGGCTATCAACAAAATAATCAGGGCGGGAAATTGAAGCGGGCCATCGCCGGTTTTATGCGCATAATATGTACCCACCGCCAGACCGAGCATAAAGGTTCCTATCAGCAGCGCCATTTCCGAGTAGAGAGATCCGGCCATCGTCTGATAGAGATAAAACGATATCAATTCCAATGACAATGAGACCACTCCGGCGGTGAAATATAGAAATAAACCGAATGCGGGTGAGGTCCCCCCCTCCCGGTACGATCTCCAGAATAAGAAAATAATGACAATCGGAACCATCAGCAGCCACCACGACCATCCCAGAATGAACGAAATAACACTCCGGTCCACCGGATGTGCCGTTGACCGATACAGAGCCTGGTAATGCGTAAGTATCGGCTTATCG
Organism: Candidatus Zixiibacteriota bacterium; assembly: GCA_030668485.1. Classification (GTDB taxonomy): domain Bacteria; phylum Zixibacteria; class MSB-5A5; order GN15; family JAAZOE01; genus DAOUTW01. The sequence goes on along the minus strand of DAOUTW010000010.1, from coordinate 23,000 downwards.
ATAGTGTTAACCGGAGCTGATCCGGAGATTGCGGAATGCAGCCGTTCTACCTTCATCTCACTGAGGCGATCATACAAATAGGCATCGGAGATATAATCGCCGCCGAGGTTGTGTTCGTCAAGACGTCCAATAATTTCATCGGTAGTCAGATCAAGCGGAACCCGATCCGAAGCCAGGAAGATGGTTGTTGTTCCCGGCCAGACAGATACATTGGCAAACTCAGCCGATAGGGTCGCATAGATAATCGAGAGAACATCCTGTGTCTCCGCCGTTATGTATCTATCGGTATCGTATGCCAGCGGAATCGACAGCACACTGGAATCGGACATTTTATTTTTCACCGACTGCAAAAACCGGGATGTGAAATACCGGCTGTGGGTATAGCTGTCCGGCAAACCGGAATTGAGGATGACTATATCATATAGGGCATAATCGCTGTTTGAGGAAAAATAGTCCACCGGGTCGGTGACCTTCGGCGCCATAATAGGCCAATACCCCCCCATGTCGATTATTTTGGGATATAATATCCGTCCCATTAACGGTCTTGGATGAACGGTCGCTACGGTATCCGGAATTTTACCCTTAGCTAACGAGGCCAGCATAAAATGCCCCTGCCCGATGTACACAATCGATGTGGAAGAAGGAGAATATATCATTGGAACCAGGAATTGATTCTCCGCCGTTTCCGGGTCCGGATATGTGACTTCCAACATGTTATCGGTCATTAGCGTCAGATTGCCTTCTCTCTTTAGTAACAGGTAATGTCCGTAGGATGTATAAATACTGTAGCTGATTTCAAATGATTCAGTTTTGGCGGATTCCAGGTAGTAATCGCCGGACCACAAATAAATAAAACACACAAAGACAAGAATTATGCATCCAATAATAACCATGGTCCGCCTGAAGACACTACCGGTCGCTAATAGACTTCCAACAACAACTGAACATATAATTCCACCTGCAACGATGTTTGGAAAATCTACAATTACCAGCAGGAAGATAATCAGGCCGCCGGCAAAGGCTCCAATCCCTTCATAGAGATAAACCTTGATAACGGCATCCGAGGCTGGAAATAATATCTTTCTGGTAATGAGGGGAAATAACCATCCGGAAATTATTCCGATTGGCATCATGGCAAGTATGGAAATAACTGCCGCTTTGACAAAAGGGACAACCTCTCCGGTCACCGAAGTTACCATCAATGGTGAAAGCTTCACTGCGACTACCATCACAGGCAGTAAAATTGCACCAAGGACGAACAGCAGATTCGGATTTTTAGGACGCAGTGATTTGCCACCCCAATAAGCCCCAAGAGCAACTGCAATTAGCCATCCGAAAAGGGCGGTGCCGATAAACAGTTCATCGCCGTTGAGCGAGGATACCAGTGCGCGGAGGACAAGGACCTGTCCGCCGACAGAGAAAAGGCCAAGTAAAAATCCTTGTCGCTTCATGATTTAAAATCGCCCGGGGATTTCGCGGTCGCATGATCCGCAGCGATTCCCCTTGAGATTACGAGGAGCAACCCGATAGCCACGCCGTTCGATCAGAATCTCGCCGCATCCGGGACAATAAGTCGACTCGGCCGGATGTCCCGGCAGGTTCCCGAGGTAAACAAAATCAAGCCCCTCGGCTTTGGATATATCATGCGCCCGCTGCAGGGTCGCCTCCGGCGTCATCGGCAGATTCTTCAGCAGATACTGCGGATGGAAACGTGAAAAATGTACCGGAACATCGCTTCCGAGGTTGGTTTTTATCCACCTCGCCAGTTCTTTGAATTCCGCGTCCGAATCATTCAGGGTCGGAATTACCAGGTATACCAGCTCCAGCCAAATCCCCGCTTTTTTCATCTGCACCAGACCATCGAGCACCGGCTGTAATTCACCGTCGACATAATCGCGGTAATAATCGGTGCGTATCGCCTTAAGATCAACCTTGATCGCATCGAGTCGCGGGATCAATTCCGCCAGCGGTTCCTTTTCGATATATCCACCGGTGATCATGACCGACTTGATATCATGTTTATGTCCTAGCTCGGCAATATCGGACATGTATTCATAAAATATTACCGGCTCGGAATAGGTATAGGCGATAGTCGGGATTTTTCTTTCCCGGCAGATATCGATAACATCTTTGGGCGGCATATCTATGTTTTTGGTCTGTTCCGGCCGCGATTGCGATATATCCCAGTTTTGACAGCATTTACAATTGACATTACATCCGGCCGTCGCCAGCGAAAAGGCGGTTGTTCCCGGATGAAAATGGAAGAGCGGTTTTTTCTCGATCGGATCGATGTTGAGGGCGCATGGTAATCCATAAACCAGGGTATAGTAAACATCATCGCGGTTTTCGCGTACGCCACAATAGCCTCGCTCCAGATCGGTTATCCGACAATGACGGGGGCATAAGCCGCATTCAATACCGCCTTCTTCAAGTTTCTTGTAGAAACGGGCCTCGACTTTTGACAATTTTTCGGTATAGCTGAAGGCATAGGCATTCTGCAGCCCACCCAGAGCCCTGGGGAGGAAATCGGTTTGTGAAGCCGCGGCGGCAGCGGCTGTGCATCCAAGACATTTTATAAACTTGCGCCGATCCATCAGAACAGGTCCCCTGTAGAGGTTGTGCCATCGGAGGCAACTACTGCTACCTGAAGATCGATACTTTTAATATTAGCGGTACCCAGCCCGATTTTTTCGGCGGCTTCCAGGTATTTAACTTTTTGTGAGGTGGCTGCCAGTTGCGGCAAACCGTTCTCCCGCCGTAGATGATCCAGAATCATCAGGGCGACACTGTCGGCAGCGACCGGATTTTCCGAGAGAACCAGGCCGTTGTAATATCCCATATATTTGGAGTTGAAACCGGGCCCTTTGTCATACTGCACCCGGACGGCATCGATAACCGTTAAACGGTGTTTGCTTTTTATCGGTTCGAGGTTGTTGATATCGGCTGTGAAGGGGCTGCAGTTGTTGCCATGATATTTGTTCGGGTTGTGAACCGCGCCATACATATTTTTCATTCCGGCCGACATCCCGGCGATGGAATGGTGCTTGAGCACGCCCAGGTTGATATTGTGATCGACCATGCGGGTGAGGATGCGGGTGACCATGCTGTCGACTTTGCCGGCGCTGTAGAATTGGCTGTCATCGTAACCGACACCGGATGAGTCGGTGCCGAGGTAACGCCGTCCGAATGACGAGGCGTTCAGCTTATACCCGGCCCGCTTGAGTTCCTTATTGGTCCTTTCCCATACGATCAGGTCATTGTTGTCGATTTTCGAGTTTTTAGTGATTAATTCCGAAAGGGCGTCAATTAGCGGCGATAGCGTCGGATTGAAAGCGGCCAGGCAATTGGTTTTCATACCGACCGCCCCTTTGGGAAAACGCTGCATGATATACGTCTTATAGTCGGCGTCTCTGGCAAGCTTGCCCAGCGCCGTTTCCAATAGCCGACGATACTGTTTCTTATCGAGGAATTTGTTGTCGGCGTTGCCCGAATATTTAACCACCACCACTCGGCTCATACATATAATATACAAAGGAACCATATCGATCTGCCAATCCTTTTTGCCTTGACCGGCCGCTTCCGGAGACTTATCCTGCGAAAGAGGTGATAATTATGAAGATTATAGCCATTTTGCAATTCCTTGCTTTTTCCTTTGCATTTGCCATGAGTGCTGATACTGGGCTTGCCGAAACCAGGCAACCGGCTGTGGCGGGAGCGTTTTACTCTGCCAATGCTGATGAATTAACCCGGACTGTGACACAGCATCTCCAGCAAGTCGATGTCCCTGAAATCGACGGGCAGATCATTGCCCTTATCGTGCCCCATGCCGGGCTGGTTTATTCCGGGGCGATTGCGGCTCATTCTTATAAGCTGTTGGAGAATTCCGGCATCAACAAAGTTATCCTGTGCGGGCCGTCGCATCGCTATCGTTTCGAGGGGATTTCGATTTACGGCCCCGGTGTCGACTGGCTTACCCCTCTCGGTACGGTTAAATGCCATAATGATCTTTGCAATCAGATGATCGATCACGATAAAATGATTCGAGTCGTTTCTGACGCTCATACTCAGGAGCATTGCCTCGAGGTCCAGCTCCCGTATTTGCAAACGGTACTTGACGATTTCACCATCGTTCCGGCCATAATGGGCCGTCCTGATACGAAGACTATCAATACTCTGGCCAAGGCGTTATCGTCGGTTGATTTTGATGATCAAACCATCATTGTCGCCTCTACCGACTGGCAGCATTATATGTCGGCCACCGAAGGTTGGCCGTATGATTCGGCCGGGCTGGAATGTATTAAGGCTCTCGACGATAACAGGCTGGAAAAATATCTGGCCGAGGAAAAAACTCAGGCCTGCGGCGGAGCATCGACAGTATCTGTCATAAAGGCAGCCAAAGCGTTGGGGGCCGATAAAGTCAAAATCCTCAAGTACGGCGATTCCGGTGATGTTTCGGGCGATAAGAGTTCGGTTGTCAGTTATATCGCGGCGGTCATATACAAATCCGATGACTCTCAGGCCGTCAATCCAAAAGTCGAAGAGAGTGATCTTCCGGAGAAGATGTTTGTCACCGATGATGATAAAGCTCAACTGCTGGTCATCGCCCGCAAGACGATTGAATCATATCTGGCCGACGGCACCACTCCCACCTTCGAAGTTTCCGACAATCTCAAGCAGATGGGAGCCGCCTTTGTCACTCTGAATAAACAAGGGCAGTTACGCGGCTGTATCGGCCACACAGTGGCTATCAAACCACTGCATGAGACCGTTTCTTATTGCGCTATTCAGGCGGCTGTTTCCGATCCGCGATTCCCACCGGTGACGGCCAACGAGTTGGATGAGATTCATATCGAGATTTCGGTCCTGACGCCGCTCCAGAGAGTCGCCTCGCTCGATGAGATCGAAGTTGGCCGCGACGGGTTGATGATTATCAAAGGGCGGTATCGCGGATTGTTGTTGCCACAGGTGGCGACCGATTACGGCTGGGATCGTACCGCATTTCTGGAGAACACCTGCCGTAAGGCCAACTTATTCCCCAACGCCTACAAGGAGAAGGACACCGAAATCTACAAATTCCAGGCGATAATCTTTGAGGAATAAACGGAAGGCTGGCGAATTTCAAATAATTCAGTCAGGGTGCCCCACTCGTGCTCTTGCACGGGTGGGATGTAGATGCCTGGCATACCTCAAGATCAAGACCATAATCTTTTCTTCTCAACAAAAGGCCGGATGGCAAAACGACTTTTGGGGCAGACGGGGACGTCTGCCGCCCACATAATAGGCAAACGGTGAGTATCTTCTTGACTGCAATGCAAGTCATTGCTATTTTCCCATTCCCATGCGTATTTGACGGCTATTTTTATGAACCTGAAACCGAAAATTGATGTTACAAAGCAGTAAGGAAATCGAACCGAAAAGAGGAAAATTGAAAGATAAATTCTATTGTAACACCATCACCGAGGCGGTCGGAAATACTCCCCTGGTCAAATTGCGCAAAATGACCGGGGAAAACGAAATCAAAGCCAATATTCTGGTCAAACTGGAATTTATGAGCCCGACCGGATCGGTCAAAGATCGTATGGCAGTTTTTATCCTGAACCAGGCAATCGCCAAGGGCGAACTGAAACCGGGCGCGACTATCGTCGAGGGTACCTCCGGCAATACCGGCGCCGCGGTCGCCATGTTTGCCGCCGCCAATGATTATAAGGCGATTTTGACTATTCCCGATAAGATGTCGCAGGAAAAAATCGATTCCATGAAAGCCTTTGGCGCCGAAGTCCATGTCTGCCCGACGGCGGTCCCGGCTGAATCGCCGGAGAGTTATTATGAAGTTGCCAAGAAAATTCATCAAGAGACACCCGGTTCTTTCTATATCGGGCAGTATTTCAGCCTCGACAATATCCAGGCTCATTATGAACTGACCGGCCCGGAAATATGGAAGCAAACCGAGGGTAAAATCGATGTCCTCGTCGGTGGAATCGGCACCGGCGGTACTATCTCGGGATCGGCCCGCTATCTCAAGGAACAAAATCCCAACATCAAAGTCATCGCTGCCGATCCGGTCGGGTCTATTTTTTATCAATATCACAAAGACCAGACGCTGATCGAACCACATACTTATTATGTGGAGGGTATCGGCGAGGATATGATGTGCCCCAGTATCGACATGTCGGTTATCGACGAAATTTACCAGGTGACCGACAAGGAGTCGTTCCTGGCGACGCGCGACCTGACACGCAAAGAAGGAATCTTCGCCGGGGGGTCATCGGGCACCGCTGTTCATGTGGCCTTGAAATATGCCGCAGGACTGGATGTCGATCAAACTGTCGTGGTTATTTTACCCGACAGCGGTTTGAAATATATCAGCAAGATTTTCAATGACGATTGGATGCGTGAAAAAGGATTCATCGACTGAGGAGAAACCATGAGCGACAATATGAAAGATAAGAAATTCGCCACCAAGGCGATCCATCTTGGCCGGGTTCCGGAGGACGGCACCGGTTCGGTTACGACCCCGATTTATCCCAGCTCCACTTATCGTATGGATTTTCCCGGTGATGACTCCGGTTATGTTTATTCTCGCTGGTCCAACCCGACCCGTCAGGCGCTGGAAAATACTCTGGCCGAACTCGAAAACGGCAAGCACGCCTATTTCTTTTCATCGGGGCTGGCGGCGGTGACCGCTATTTTGCATCTTCTCCGACCGGGCGATCATGTGGTTGCGGTGAGTGATCTCTATGGTGGAACCCATCGTCTTTTTGAGAATTTGATGCGCAATTTTCAGATCAGTTTCAGTTATGTTGAGGGTACCGATCCGGATGATTTTGAAAAGGCTATCAAGGATAATACGAAACTGCTCTGGATTGAAACGCCGACAAATCCATTGTTGAAACTGATCAATATCAAAGCGGCCTCCGCGATTGCCAAAAAGCATGGCATAATCACCGCGGTTGATAATACTTTTGCCACCCCATATATCCAGCGTCCACTGGAACTGGGCGCCGATATTGTCCATCATTCGGCAACCAAATATCTTGGCGGTCATTGCGACGTTGTCGCCGGAGCGGTTGTGACGCGCGATGATCAACTGGCCGAAAAGCTGCGTTTTAATCAATACGCAGTCGGAGCTACCGCCGGACCGTTCGATAGTTGGCTGGTTTTGCGTGGGATCAAGACTCTGGCGATCCGCATGGAGCGCCATTCGGCCAATGCCCTCAAGGTGGTTGAATTTCTCAAAACGGTCGATCTGGTCGAGAAGATTTATTTTCCGGGATTTGATGGAAAGCCTCTGCAGAATGAGATGTCTCTTCCGGGCGGCATGATTTCATTTACGATCAAAGCCGATCTTGATACTGTGAAGAAGTTTGTGATGGCTACCGAAGTTTTTGTCCTGGCCGAATCATTGGGCGGTGTGGAATCGCTGATCAATCACCCGGCCTTGATGACACATTCATCCATCCCGAAAGAAATCCGTGAAGAGCATGGCGTCACCGACGGATTGGTTCGTCTTTCGGTTGGTATTGAGGACCCCGGTGATCTTATCGCCGATTTGAAACAGGCTTTTGAAAGTATTCGCTGAAAATTTGAGAGTGTCGCAGGGTCATCCGCCTGAGGCGGACCCGAGCGGGAAGGACCCTGCGAAACATAAATTCCTTACATTTTCGCTAGTACTTTGGGGTTAATAAAGGGATTGTCGTCATTTGTAGATGTAGTTTTTTTGATTATGGGAGACTTAATAACCTCGAACAATATACCGATATAAACGTAAAAGTAGTAGATTGGGATTGACAAAATGTAATTTCCCCCTTTAATTATTGTAAGGTATTATCTTATAGGGTTGGGGGAAATGGCGGAGAAGCATCTGCCTAGAGCAGAAACATTACGCGCGATTGTTACCATTAGTGACAGGCTTTTCGATTTATTGAAGCTTGCGGTTAAGGTCACCTTTTGGATTTTCTTTGTCATTAGTGCCGCCGACATCGTGGAAGCTATTGGTGGTCAATCTACTAGTCTTGATATTGACGCTGAATCGACCATCTTGGTGAAGTTATGGTCTGGCCTCGACTTGGGCTGCAAATGGGCGTGGGTTGTGGCAATCATCGGATTTGTTTATGGAATATTGCAGAGTCATTTAAGAAGGCGCAAAGTCAAATATATGGCAGCAAGAATAACTGATCTGGAGATAATTATAGACCCAAAAAGGACCACAAGTGGGCTTACGAAGAAGGGCGACACGCCGAAAGGTGGTTAAGTTATGATTAGCAACGGTTTTACGGCACTGGTATCGTTAATTACAGTTGCACTGGCTTTTGCTTTCTTATATCACCTTTGGCAACAATATGTGATAGATGCCACACGTCATCAACTATTTGAGCTGCGAGATCAAGTATTCGATTTGGCAACATCCGGAAAATTGGAACGATCCGAACCTCCATATCAAGTGCTTCGTGCAATGTTAAATTCTAGTTTGCGCTTCACCCACCATATGAGTCTTATTCGAATAACGTATACTATTCTCGTATTTGGGATTACTCATCAGAAGCCTTTGAAGGAATATGCCAAAGAGGTAGATAATATCATAAAAAATATAGGAGATAAAGAAACAAAATATATGTTTTTGGATATCCTTAGGCAAATGCAATTTATTATCGGTTGGCACATGATTCGCACATCACCTTTGACTCTAATTTTCTCATTTCTCATATTATTTCTGGCGAAAAGTGTTAGGACAATGCAGCATTGGCGTGTGAAATTTGGTGATTATATGAATGGGCTTACATATTCTGATGCAGTATCATAACTTCTCGTTAGGGATTTAGATTAAATTTCTGAAGCGTCAGGAACCCTCTCCAGACTCACATTTTCGCGGTCGACATATACACTTTTATCGAAAATCCGTCACCTGCTATTTCAACAACAACATCTTCTTCGCGGCAATACCGGTTTCGGTGCTGATGCGATAGAAGTAAATCCCGGTCGACGCATTCTGACCGTCACTGTCTTTTCCATCCCATTGGAGTTCATGCTCGCCGGCTACCATGTGTTCATCTATCAGCGTAACAACCTTTCGCCCGAGGATATCGAATATATCCAACCTCACATCGGTTGAACGCGGCAGAGTAAACGCAATCTGTGTTACCGGATTAAACGGGTTGGGATGGTTCTGAGCCAGCTCCAGAACGCGCGGCAGATTTGCCACCGGATTATCTTCATCAACATCGCTGGGATCGCCTTCCGGATCGAAGCCATACACCCGATCTGAACGCTCCACCAGGATCGTCTTGGTGCCCACCAAGGTCATCACATCCGACCCTTCCGGTATCAATTCCACCCAACCGTCGCCAAGACCGTTGTAGGCGTAGCATTTGGTTAAGCCAGACGCATTTTCGATAAATCCGACATAGCCGGTATCAAGAACATAATAGGGATCGAAATCAATCACCAATTGGCTTTCGTTTCCGGTGAGTGCACTGTATCCATACAGGATATTGGCCAGGGTATCGCACAGGGTGGCCGTATGAGTCCCCATGGAACTCTTATTAAAATCGAAACCGTACGAAAACTCTTCGCCTCGGAGGCCGTCGAACAGAACCGATCCGCCGTCCGACCGGGCCCAGGCCATATTACCTTTCGCTCTGATGTACACTGAGATATCGTCCGGAAAATCTTCCTTGATAATCGAATCGGTATAGGCGGAGTAATAGACGACGACATTATCGGTGGCGCCCTTGTGAAGGTAGCTATGAGCCAGAGCAATTCCGTCGGTGGTATGATAGTCGGGCGCGGAAGCCGATGTCCACCGGTTGGCATCGCTGTTGTAGAAAAAGGTAAACATGGTATCGACACCGGTTTCATATCGGGTCAACGTGGCATAATTTTCTCCCCGATATATATTGGCCGTTTTGGCCAGCGGTAAACTGATCTCACTGCCTCTGTTGCCGGCGACATCGTATCCCCAGGCATTGAGTGTGTCGCGGGCGTAGAAAACGGTTCCGCCACCGCCCCAGCTTGAAGTTGTGCTTTTATAAATAAGACCGGGCGAATAATCCCGGTATACCCCGTCGATACCGCTATAAAACTGGAAATGAAGCGATTCGTCGTCGGTGTAGGTGGAGATATCATAGGAAAATTGGCCAGCCTGGCGGATATTGCCGTAATAACGGATGATATCCCAGTCGTCGAACCGATACCCATGATCCCATGTACCTCGTCGAGTGTCGAACCCATACCAGTTGGCGGTCACTGAGGTAAACGGAACAACATATCGAAATCCATAGACTTGGGTGGTGAACATATCGGCCGCCAGGGCACCGGCGCCGGTAAGGCTGATAATTGCTTCATTGTCGCCGCATACATATTGCACGACATCAAATTGATTGGTGACGGCGCTATAGCCGACGAGGCGATATGTCTCATTATCGTACCCGACATTGAACATCCCGGCGAAGCCGTATTCTGTAATTGGGGTCGGCTGGTACACACCCAATTCTATTTGGTTGAAACTATGCGTCAGGCCGCTATAGACCACATTTTTCGGTTCTCCGGGATACGGTAAACTAAATTTCATTCCCACGTAAGTATCTGCAATCCACACGGAACCACCGGTGAATTCGGCCGGAAGACCGTAAGCGTAGGACTGCCAGTAGCCGAGATTTGCATCGAAGACATACATATAGCTACGCGTTACGAAACAGGCCAAATTTTTGCCACATTCGGTGTAATAGGTGGTGGCAGCCATATAATCGCCGGTGAAGGTCAGCGTATCCCATTCCTGCAGGGTGGCACTGTATCCGAACAGCAGGCTGTCGGTCCGGGCGAAAACAACATTTCCCTTGGTCATTGCATCCTGAAAACTCTGAGTGATTCCCAGATCGACTTTCAGCCAATCACCTAGTGTTATATCGAATATCAAAATGATATCGGAGTTGTCGCGAGTGTAAACCAGGCAGCCTTCATCGCGGTCTCTTAGCGAAGTCCCCCCTGAGAAATCATCCAGATTATGCTCCACCCATCGTCCTTTGGCTGTCGCGTCAATCGTGAGGGATAAAGCCAAAGCCAGAGCCAGAATTCCAAACACAAATATCTTTTTCATTTTGGTCGCCTCCCGCAATTACGGCCCGATACAGATATATCCCGACGGGCGTGTGATATCTAACTGGAAATTGTCTACTATTGGTAGACAATATATTCAATGTTTATTTTTGGGGCAAGGCTTGATAACCAAAGAAATTCATAATCATGACAAAAAAAGGGACAGGGCGTGATGCCCTGTCCCCTGAGTTGGGTTTGACAGTTTAACTGTCGGGTTCTCACCCAAACAAGCTTGCGCTTGTTATTTCATTAGCACCATCTTCTTCGTGGCGCTGAATTGATCGGTCGTCAGGCGGTAAAGATAAATACCGCTGGCAACCTTGGAGCCGTCCCAGTCATAAGAATAGTTGCCCGCCGAGAGATGCTCGTCAACCAGGGTCTCAACCTTCTGCCCCAGGATATTATAGATATCCAATCTGACATAGCTGTCACTCGGCAGAGCGAAAGCCAGTATCGTTGACGGGTTGAACGGGTTGGGATGGTTCGATATCTTGAAGTCGGCCGGAATAGCCGCCATCAAATCGCCGCCGCCGTTCTTGTAAACCGGTCCACTTTCGCATTCCTGGGTAACATTGTTCGATCCCGGATCATAGGTCAAGGTAGCATGGGTCACATTCGTGACTTCAAAACACCACTCACCAACCGGTTTTTTCATTCCAGATGTCTGGAAATCAACCGATCCGTCGGCCACGGTGACACCATTATAACTGCCGCCGGTCGGTCCGGTTGCGGTGACATAAACCGTTGCACCTGAAACCGGATTGGTATTATCGTCATGGATAGTCACTGTACATGTGCCGTAATAATTCGGGCCAGATTTGGCCCGACCGACGGCCATGTCAAAGACAAACATATTGTTGCCTGCCTCGGTGACATTGATATACCCGGTTTTGACCTCGGCGTCAGAGCCATAGGCATTGGTCACGGTCAGGGTAACGGTATAACTTCCGACCGCATTATAAACATAGCCCGGGTTTTGTGCCGTCGAGGTACCGACGCCATCGCCGAAGTCCCAATCCCATGAGGTGGGAGATCCGGTTGACAGATCGGTGAAAGCAACCGACAACGGAGGCTGTCCACTTGTCGGTGTTCCGACAAAAGCGGCTACCGGCGGAGTCGGACCCGATTCGAAGGAGAAATAGATCTCATCGACATAAACGGCATCAAGGGATATCAAGCCCCATGAACGATTATTATCGGTAACTTTGACATAAACCGTTCCGGTCAGGGCCGGCATGCCGACCGAGTAAACCTGCTCGGTCGCGCTGGCAACTGTAACCAGCGGCAGGAATGTCGAACCGTCGGTGGAATACTCGAAGACAAAATCATCGCCATCGGAATTGGCGGGACGATACGCCTCGAGATAGAACATTGTATTGCTGCCGCCACTGCCGAGGTTGAAGGTCCAGGTATGATCGGCATTGCTGGTGACTTTGACGGGATGGTTTGTTGAGACGGCTTCGACGATTGCTTCATAGCTATTGTCGCTGGCATAGGTATTCACGTAACTACCGGTCGTCGTACCCAGAGCAGTCACTTCCGATTGGGCATAAGCCTTGGTTTCGGAAGGAACCGTGACCGAGATATAGTCAAGCTTGGTGGCGACATCCGAACCGCAGGAATTGGATGCCGTCAGGGCGACCGTGTAAGTGCCCTCGGCAGTATAGGTATAACTCGGGTTCTGAAGTGTGGAAGTTCCCACTCCATCGCCGAAATCCCATGACCAGCCGGTCGCATTACTTGACAGGTCGGTAAAGTCGACGGTCAAGGGAGCGCTACCCGATGTCGGTGTGCCGGAGAAATCGGCCACCGGAGCGGTGCAAGTAACGGTGATGTAATCGGCTTTGATTTCATCATCGGCACCGCACGAGTTGGTCGCTGTCAGGGTTACGGTATAGGTTCCGGCCGCGTTATAAGTATAACCCGGATTCTGCTGGGTGGATGTTCCCACTCCATCACCGAAATCCCACAACCATGATGTCGCGCCGGTTGAAGCATCGGTGAAATTGACGAGCAGAGGAACCTCACCCGATGTCGGTGTTCCGGAGAAGCCAGCCACCGGCGGTGTGCAGGTTACCGTAATGTAATCGGTCCTGACTAACTGATCCGAACCGCAGGCATTGGTCGCTGTCAGCGTTACGGTATAGGTTCCGGCCGCGTTATAGGTATAACCCGGATTCTGCTGGGTGGATGTTCCCACTCCATCACCGAAATCCCACAACCAAGATGTCGCGCCGGTCGAGGCATCGGTGAAATTGACGAGCAGAGGAACCTCGCCCGATGTCGGTGTTCCGGTGAAATCGGCTGTCGGAAGTACACAAGGGTTAACCGTAATGTAATCGGTCCTGACTAACTGATCTGAACCGCAGGCATTGGTAGCCGTCAGTGTGACGGTGTAGGTGCCTGCATTGTCATAGGTATAATTCGGGTTCTGAAGTGTGGAAGTCCCGACTCCATCGCCGAAGTCCCATGACCAACCGGTCGCATCGGTTGACTGATCGGTGAAGTTCACCGTCAGAGGCTCGGTACCTGATGTCGGGCTTCCGATAAATCCGGCAGTAGGAGCGCCATTGACAGTGATATAATTGGTTTTGATCTCGTCATCGCTACCGCCCGGTCCGGTTACCGTCAAAGTCACGGTATAGGTACCGGCCGAGGTATAGCTATGCGACGGACTCTGGGCCGTCGAGGTCTGAGTGTCGCCAAAATTCCAACTCCATGACGTAATATCGCCGGTCGATTGATCGGTGAAATTAACCGATAGAGGAGCGCAGCCCGATGTCGGCGAACCGACGAAAGCAGCTACCGGAGGAGGTGTACCGGTATTTACGGCATTATAGGAGTTGATACGTCCCACGCCCATTTTACCGATATACTTGGAGCTGAGATAGGCGTCAATATTGTCGGCACTGGCATAAAGCTGAGTTTCCACCTGCGAGGCGGTCCAGCCCGGATTCTTCGACCAGATCAAACCGCCTACGGCGGCCGTCATCGGCGTCGCCATCGAGGTGCCGCCCATTGACGCCCAGTAATTGGTGTTGGGGTCGGTGTGATCATGGAAAGTACTGTAAATATTGTCGCCCGGGGCGGAAATATCGACCCAGGTGCCATAGGTGGTGAAACTGGCGCCGTCATCACTTTCATTTGTAGCACCGACCGAGATGCAGTCGCCGCGTCCATTAAGATAATCGGGAGATTCCTCAGCGCTGCCGTTACCGGCTGCGACAAAAACCATCCCTCCGGACGCGAGGAAGTAATCGACTGCCGCGCCGATACCACCGCTGTTGGACGATCCCCAACTGCACGAGGCGATTTGGGCGCCGTTGTCGGCCGCATAATAGAAGGCCGCCGCTGAGGCGTCCATCATCACCACGCCGTATTCCTGGCCGAGGTAATTGTAGGAATAGCCGTTGCGCAGGACCATAACTTTGACACCATTGCCGGTTACGGCCTGGGAACCATTGCCCCAGCCGCCGGCAGTGCCGGCCATGCCGTAGCCGTCATTGGTCAACATCGCCATGATTCCGGCGGTGTGAGTGCCGTGACCATTGAAATCGCGAGGATCGTTATCCTCGGTGGTGCAGTCTTCTCCGGTCCAGCAATTGGAAACGCCGTCGATGAAGTCCCAGCCGATCCAGTCATCGACATAGCCGTTGCCGTCGTCATCGACACCGGAGGAACCGTTTAACTCGGCATTGTTAATCCACATATTCCCGCGTGAGGCGCCGGGATTTGATATGGAGGCGTTAACGCCGCCAAGATCGGGATGGAAATAGCGAGTTCCTGAATCCAGAAGGGCGATGATTAGATTTTCATCACCGGTTTCGAGATCCCAAGCCTCAGGCGAATCGATATCATGATCGCTAACCTGATTGTGATACCACTGATGGGGATCGTAATAGCCGTCATTCGGCGTGGCATACATGGAATGCATACCGTTTTTCTCTACCGATTCCACGTTGGGGTCGGAAAGGTAGGCATTCATTACCTCATCGAGGTCCGCAGCAGGATCAAAACGAATTTTGTGATACCGCGAAAGATCCATTGCCTGGCCATTTTTAACCGTCGGTTTTGCTCCTGGAAATACCTGGCGCATGCCTGTAACTTCATATTTTTCGGCAATCGCATCCAGAGAGAACATATTCAGTGAGAGATAGCCGGCTAGTGATTTGGTAGCATTAACCTGCTCTACCGGCATTTTGAATTGGACTATCAGTTCGCCCGGGGCATATCCCAAAAATGAGGGAATATTTTCCGGTCGCGTGATCTGCTTCACATCCGGCTGATCGGCGAGAGCAGATCCGACGAGAACAAGAAGTATTGCAGTTAGAAGAATTATTCTAAATCGCATTTCAGATCCTCCAATTGAATGTTAGTTACTCAATAATTGGATACCCCTCCCAATTTACTATTTGACCAGGTGCTATCACCCCCCTCTAAAAGGATAGAGATATGGACACGAAATCATCTATTAACCTGTGCGAGAACTAGCTGTGTGACACTTTAATGAAATACGCGCATGGAGCTTATTTCAATTTAGTAAAAATACAAGGTAAGGCAAGTATTTTTTATAATATAACATTATGCATATAATACTGAACCCTGCCCGAATGCGAAGCCCAACACTCTAAATCATTGCTGTACCTGCCGTTATTGTTCCGCCTGCAGAGTCTCCACATATTCGGTATATCCACCCCCGAAATACCGATTTCCTTCGATATCGTAAATCTCCGATGCGACTCGCTCCAAAAGGTACCGATCAGAGCCTGCCACAGCGCATAATTGTTTTTACGCTAATATGATCGGGAAATTAGATTTTAAATATTTTTTGCTCAAACATTGTCCCGTGCGGTTCATTCATGCCCTTTGCTGTACGTAAAGGTACATCTTTTAAATTAGGAAACGGCTGCCGGTCGGTCTGATACGATTATTATCCATGCACTTAAGGACAAGATCGCATATCCGGCATATCCTTTGCACACATTAAAGTTTCGAATTGATGATGCGCCCTTTCTTTCGTATAATGTAATAGGACATATCGCCTGAAGCACGGAATGCGAAAAGCGATATTGGATTTGATTTTTTCAATCTCAGGGCTGCAACCGATTCATCCACATTGGAGGATATTCTATCGCCCCATGATGGGGAAAAGAAACTTAACTTCTGTAGGAGGGAGTTATGCGAACCCTGTTTCAAATTCGGAACCTCACTCTATCATTATTTCTGGCGGTGGTATTTATATTCCTGCCGCCGTGCATCGCCAAAGCTCGGACCACCCCCGTCCTGGATGTCAACCCCGATACTCTTCGGTTTTATGCCGATTTCTGCGGAGGTGACCCGATCCCGGACGATACTATTCCTGGGAATTTCATGGTTGCCAATATCGGCGGCGGTTCCATGACCTGGACCGGCTCTGCCGGTGAAGGCTGGGTCGGATTAAGTCCGGTCTCGGGTGGAGATTATGATTCGGTCATTGCCTGGATCGACTGGTCTCGGGCGCCAGTAATATTCACTCCTCCCCAACCGGGTGATACCATATTGTTCGAAACTGAGATCGTCATCGAGTCACCCGATGCGGAGAATTCACCTCAGCAGATCATTGTTCAGCTTGGTTACACCTGTGATCCGGAAGAATACCAGCTATTGGCATATCCATCCCATTTCGAGTTGACAGCGCCGCCGGATGATACTCTTGCCATGCATATTTTTGTCGTTGAGGCCCACAATGCCAATATTGAATTTTATTTAAGCAATTCCAGCAACTGGCTGATCCTGCCCGTGTTTTTTGCGCCTTTGTTCACTCCGGATTCGGTTGAATTCATGGTCTCGACTATTGGGCTCGATCCCGGGGTATATTACGATACCATCATCGTCTCATCCTCGGATAATTCTGACAATTGGACTGCCGTTCCCGTCAGGCTGAATGTATCCGAAGACAGCTATGTCCTGGCTTCGAACCCGGAATCGTTCAACTTCACCGTCCCTCAGGGCGTTCCGATCCTTGGTGAAAGCCTGTATGTTTATGAGGAGCATGGTTATTCGATCAACTTCTGGACCCATAACGAGGCCTACTGGCTTCATGTCGATACTATGGCCGCCTCGCCGTTATATACCCCCCGTCTCCTAATCGTCGATATTTATGCCGATACTCTTCTCGATCCGGGAGTGTATACCGACACTATTTTCATTTATGCCGATGATGACAGCGCTTCACCGCTACTGGTACCGGTATCGATTATTATCGAGGGTGGATCGCCCGATTATGAAGTGGCTACCAGTCCGACCTATTACCATCTCAACCTGCAGCCCGAGACGACTCTCGACACATCACTTTATGTGTATGAGACTCATGGTTATGCAACCTGGTTCCACATCTCGTATGACGCTTCATGGCTGGATATTCCCGGCGGAACCTTCAATGTCACCCCGGCGGATCTCGATATTAGTATCAATACCGCTTCGCTTGCACCCGGATTTTATGCCGATACCATTTTCCTTTTTCCCGATACCGACTCATATTCATTTCCTCCGGTGGCCGTCCCGGTCTACGTTCAGGTTCAGTCGGAAGTCGCTGTAGTGCATGCCGTACCCGACTTTTTCCACTTTTATCTCGCCCCAGGTGATTCGATTTATAATGCGAGCATGTATATCTACGAAGAAAGCGGCGATGCTTTGGCGTTTGCCGTCAGTACTGTCGCGGGAAGCGGCTGGATCGCATTCCCCTTCATTCCGACATCGGGGGTCACCCCGGATTCGCTGCACTTCAGCATCTTCACCGACACTCTCCCGCCCGGGACATATGGCGATTCGATCGTGATTTTTTATCCTCTGGATGACATCTATGGCTTTGATGATGTTATTGTGCCGGTTATTCTGACCATTCAGGAAGACACCCTCGATTATCGCCTTGAGACTTCTCCGACGTCTTTTAGTTTCTCCCTCAATGAAAGCGAAGTCGGATATGATTCCCTGTTTGTTTATGAAGCGTCCGATCAGCAAATCGGCTTTTATTATCAGACAACCGGCAACTGGCTTGTCGTCAATCCTTTCGGAATGCCGCCCTATGTGACGCCGATGTCGATGCCGGTGATAGCCAATGCGGCGGGACTCGAGCCGGGAATTTATATCGATTCGATATTCATCTGGTCGCTGCCTGAGGATACGCTCAATATTCAGACCTTAGCCGTTCCGGTGGTGTTGACCGTTCCCGGCGCCTATACCTGCGGTGATGCCAACGGCGACGAGGTGATTGATGTCGGCGATGCCGTTTATCTTGTCAATTTTGTTTTCCGCCATGGAGCCCCTCCCGATCCGTATGCTGCGGCCGATGCCAACTGCGATGGATATGTAAATGTCGGCGACATTGTCTCTATCGTCGCCTATACTTTTCGCGGCGGTCCGGCACCCGGCTGTCCGCAATAGAAAAAAAACATTATAAGATTCTGCCACGGGGCCGAAGGAGAGGATCGGCCCCTTTTAATAAGGGAGGGTAGAAATGAGAATCCTGAGAATTGTACTCGCCGCCCTTCTAACGGGCACTCTGTTGCTTTATGGGTGCGTTGAAGACAAAACGCCTGTCGGGAGCAAACCGATTCCCGATGCGTTCCCAAACGCTGTCGGCATGTTATGGGTTTATGAAGTGTACGACAGCCTTGCGCAGACATTGGATACGGTGATGATATCTGTTACTGACTCCCTTGATATGTCTGGCCATCTTCCGGGCCTTCAATGGCGAATGTACTGGACTATCGGAGACAGTGTCGTCGATCGATACGTAATTGTCAAGGGTGACACCGTGGAGTTCCTCGCGGACACCACAGCAGAGCCAACTCATCTGGAACATCTCGTATACCCAATAGAGTTAGGAGCACAATGGACGGGTCCGTCGTTCGCTGACACAAGCCGGGTGACGGATACAGGAACGGCCAGCGTGCCGGCCGGAAACTTCATGGGCAGTGCTTATATTGAGCGATCCTGGGAAATTGATTTTGAAGGCGGCGGAAAACGAAGCGAAACCTGGATTGCACCGAATGTTGGAATTGTCTACCGGTATTTGCGCTGTCGATACTCGGATGGGGCGCAGATCCATGTGACAAAAAACCAGACTTGGGATCTCATCCGGTACGATCTCTCCACGTTTCCCCTGGGCATGTTTCCCAATGCGGTAGGGACTCAATGGGTTTACGAAGTGACGGATACCGGCATTGGAGCTCCTCCGGAAACAGTGACAGTAAACGTTGAATCAAGAGTCTCGATCTCATGGGCAGACTCCGCGACACTTTGGACAGTCTTGGGGAATGATATTTCTGAATTGCGGTACGTGGCCGTTGAAGGCAACCGCGTACACATTCTTTATGACACAATAATCGGTCCGTTCTATGACAAATACTATGATTTTCCACTGGCCGTAGGGCGTCACTGGGGCATAGAGTCGTTCGTACCCGTGCCAATCATTGATGATAAGGGTATGATCTCAGTTCCTGCCGGCCAATTCGCTTCCGCATTCCACTACACCGCTGCGGGCGGAGCGCTGAATGATTACTGGGTCGATGATGAGTGGCTCGTACCAGGAACCGGAATGGTCTTCGCGATTCACAGTCGCTTTGGGCTCGGGCCATGGTACACCCGGGAGTGGACCCTGCTCCGACATGAAATAACCAACTGAGGATTAATGTTCGAATTGAATTTCCGGGAACAATATATGGCCGGAAGACGTCATAGACATAACAACTGGACATCACATCTTTGTATAGAGAGGAGGGCCTCTAATGGGCCCTTCTCATTTTGCGCTGTTTTGTGCCAACCTTTGACTAGACCAGCGGCGAACAAACAAAACCATACAAAAACTCCGTGGACAGCTCGCAGCGGCGAATCCACATCGACCGTTAGGTGTTATCCCTCGCAGATGTGGACATCTGCACGGCGCAGAACCAGAAAAGGTATATAGTGATTTTCCGGGGCCGATAATTAATCGGCCCCTTTTTTTTCCCCCTCCATTTTAGCCAGGTTCCCCGTGATGAATCCCCCTCCCCCAAAGCAACAGTTCTACCAGAAAGATTTTTATTTGATAAATCTCATAAAATTCCAGACAATGGGAATAGACCAAACAGAGAAAACCGTATTATAATTATGATGCCGTTATTATTCGACAAAAGACCATTTGCCAAATCACTCCGGGCCGTACTGGACTGGCTCCGCCACTACGCCGGCGGGCTTTTTAACCGAGCCGACGACCACCATATTTTTCTTCTGGCCGGCGGACTTGCCTTTTCTCTATTCGTTTGTATTATCCCGATGGTGCTGATTGTTTTTTCGGTTCTCGGAAATATCCTGAACGAACCTTCGATTGAGGCCGAGATAACCTCGTTTATTGAACATGCCGTGCCCTATGTGGAATATGCCGACAAAGCCAAAGACCTGGTCTTCTCCCGTGTAGATGAATTCATTGTTTATAAAGACCTGGCCGGATTGTTCGGCATTGTCGGACTGCTCTTTGCTGCCAGCGGGCTGTTCAGCGGCATGCGCACCACTCTCAACACCATTTACCGCACTCCTCCGGGAAAATCGGCTCTGATCGGAAAGCTGCGCGACCTGGGACTGGTGGCTCTGGTCCTAATCTACTTTCTACTGTCGACCACCATCCTGCCCGGCCTCGATATCTCCAACGCCCTGGCCCACAAGATGGGGGTGATGAAGAATTTCAGTCTTCAATTCTTGTCGAATTTCGCCTTCACTTTCTTCTCCATGTTGTTGATTTTTCTAAGCTTTCTTTTTGTTTATTTCCTTCTTCCTCAGAGTCGGCCGCCTCGCAAAGTGATCATTATCAGCGCTCTTTCGGCGACAGTATTATGGCAGGTAGCCCGGGAATTATTCGGGTTCTATATTACCAACGTCGTTACCCTAAAACAGGTTTATGGCGCTTATTTCTTCCTGATCGTGGTTGCCTTCTGGATCTATTATACCTCCCTGGTTTTTATTCTCGGAGCTGAAATCGGCCAACTGTATCGCGAAAGGGCTGAAAAACGCCGCATTGCCGAAAGTCATGACTGATAACCTTGACATAATCGGCGTTTAATCGCCTTCTCCCCAATTCACCATTTTTGTAATACAAAGGTTATTCTGCAACATTTACCGGGTAAAGCTGTCTGCTTTACATATGAGAGATCGGAGTTTATGGGAAAACGCTGCCGACTACGGCGAATATTTAATCGGGGCGATATTTCCGGTAACAATGCCTGAAATGGTGCGTACACAAACTTACAGACTAAAACATGGCACAGGGTAGATTTTTATGGCAAAGAAAAAACGCTCGAAAAAGTTGATCATCGGCCTGGCAGCGGTAGTTGTCGTGGCTGTTATCGTGATTCTCAACCTGCAGGGATCGAACGGCAATAAAACCTCGGTTCAGGCCGACCTGGCTTATCTCGATGAAATCTCGGAAATCGTAGCCGCCTCCGGCAGAATCCAGCCGCAGACCAAAGTGGATATCACCTCTGAGGTTTCAGCACAGATTATTGAGTTATTTGTGGCCGAGGGCGATCAGGTTGCCAAGGGGCAGGATTTAATCCTCCTCGACACCATCCAACTCCAGTCGGATGTGGCACAGACCCGCTTCGGCCTTGATGAAATCACCGCTCGCACCGAGGCCGCCCGCGCTCAATATGAAAAAGACAAGCTGGAATTCGAGAGACAATCCCGCCTCTATGACAGAAAATTGATATCAGAGACCGCCTATATCAACGCCAAATTCACTTATGAAAACTCCAGTGCCAATTATGATGCCATGACCGCTCAGGTAAAAACCGGACAGGCCCGGTTGCAGAAGGTGGAGGATAATCTCACCAAGACGAGAATCAGCGCCCCGATGGCAGGGGTTGTTACATACCTCAATGCCGAGGTCGGTGAAATCTCGCAGGCACAGACATCTTACACCCAGGGCAAGCGGCTGATGACCATCGCTGACCTGTCGGTGTTTGAGGTTGAGGTCGAGGTCGACGAAACCGAAATTGCCAAAGTTTCCATCGGACAACCGTCCCGGATTCGGGTTGATGCCTTCCGCGATACTTCATTTGCCGGTACAGTGGTAGAAATCGGCAATTCGGCTATGATTGAAGGCCAGGGAACGGAAAACTACTCGACCAACTTTCTGGTCAAGGTCCGATTCGATGAAACCAATCCCGGCATTCGGCCGGGGATGTCAGCCACTACCGATATAACCACTTCAAAACTCGACAACGCCTTATTGGTTCCGTATGCCGCGGTTATAACCCGCGAATTCGATCCCGATTCATTGCCTTCAAGTAATCGCGATACCGAAATCGAACAGGCCGATGTTGAAGTCGAAACCGGCGGTAATGTGGCTATGGCGGCCACCAACGACAACCCCGCACCAGTCGGCGGCGAGGTCGAGGACAAACCCGGATCGAAAAGGCAGAAGAAGGTTAAACTGACCGGTGTATTTATCGTTGATAATGGGATTGCCAAGTTCTTCGAAATTACAACCGGTATCGCCGATGACCGCAATATTGTCGCGCTGACCGGACTGAACCCCGGAGATACTGTCATTTCAGGCTCCTTCCAGACCCTCAGAAAACTGACCGCCGGCGAAGAAGTTGAAATTGATGAATATTCGAAAGAAAATATCGAAGAAATCAGAATAGACCTCTAACCGGAATAATCTCAGACGGTAAGTGACCGATGATTTTTGTATCTCTCTTAAAAGAAGCTGTGAGCGCCCTGTGGTCCAATCGTCTGCGATCATTCCTGACGATTCTCGGCATGGTGATGGGCGTGACGTCGGTGATTGCCATTGTCTCGGTGGTGGAGGGGATGCAGGCTGATATCGAGCGCAGCCTGAATACAATGGGGCCGACCACTTTTACCGTCACTCGCTTCGGCTTCGGCCTTTC
>DAOUTW010000066.1 GCA_030668485.1 Candidatus Zixiibacteriota bacterium | reverse complement strand
GAAGGAAATGGGGTTGGTTTTCGCCATTTCTTTCGCTTCGCTGGTACTGAGTACATCATATGGCGGTGAGGCCACTTCAGCAGCCTTTTCCGGAACGGGACGAAGTCCTTTGAATGGTCGTACAATTGCCACGCTAAACCTCACTTTCACAAAACTGATATGTGAACATTTTCACAGCGCGATAATATAATACAACCGGCCAAAAATTCAACCGTTTTTGCCACTTTTGGCCAGCCTGTTCGGCGCCGCAAATTTAGCCCTTTCAACAGAAACGGCCAATCTTTGACAAACTCTTCGATTTAGAAATATCCCCTCAGGTCGATAATTTTATAAGCGACCGTAGTACTCCGAATTGATTGTTGACTTACGGCCCTTGAAACGTATTTTATTGCAGTCGCCTTAGATAATAATAATTGAAACACCTTGATTTTGGATAAAGATGAATATACTGGGAATATCTGCTTTTTATCATGACAGCGCGGCCTGCCTGGTTCGAGACGGCGAAATAATCGCCGCCGCCCAGGAAGAACGGTTTTCGCGCAAGAAACACGACCACCGTCTCCCCCGCCACGCTATCGAATACTGCCTTTCCGAAGGCGGTTTGAAACCGGAAAATCTGGATTTTGTCGCCTTTTATGACAAACCATGGATCAAGTTCGAAAGATTGCTGGAGACATATCTCGCCTATGCCCCTGAGGGAATATCCTCCTTTCTGAAAGCGATGCCGTTATGGCTGAAGGAAAAACTATGGATGGGCGAAAGGATCAAATCGGCCCTGCCGGAATTCGGCGGCTCTTTAATCTATCCGGAACATCATCAATCACATGCCGCTTCCGCCTTTTTTCCGTCGCCGTTCGAACGGGCCGCGATCATAACTATGGACGGTGTCGGCGAATGGGCTACCGCCTCCTGGGGCGTGGGACACGATAATATAGTCGACTTGAAATATGAAATGCATTTCCCGCACAGCCTCGGTCTGCTATACACGGCCTTCACTTATTATACCGGTTTTCGAGTCAATTCCGGCGAATACAAAGTCATGGGGCTGGCGCCATACGGCGAGCCGAAATATGTTCAGGCTATTTTAGATAACCTGATCGACCTGAAAGAGGACGGCAGTTTCCGGTTAAATATGAAATACTTCAACTACTGCCAGGGGTTGACCATGACCTCCCGTCACTTCCATGATCTTTTCGGCAGTCCTCCGCGCGAGCCGGAATCGGAACTGACCCAGCGAGAAATGGATCTGGCCCGCTCGGTGCAGGATGTTACCGAAGAAATCATGCTACGCATGGCCCGCCATGTCCGCCGTGAAACAGGAGAAACCAACCTTTGCCTCGCCGGTGGAGTGGCCCTCAACTGTGTCGGAAACGGCAAAATTCTTCGCGAAAATATTTTCGATCATATCTGGATTCAGCCCGCCGCCGGCGATGCCGGAGGTGCTCTTGGCGCCGCCCTGTTCACCTGGTATAACAAGAGTAATCAGCCGCGCACGGTCAACGGCGATGGCCGCGACTTGCAGCGGGGATCATACCTGGGACCGTCATGGACCACCGACCAGATCGAAGACTGGCTTAAAAAGAACAATTATCCCTATACCCGATACGCCAATGACGATGTTCTGGATGAAGCCAGCGAACTGCTGGCAAGCGAAAAAGTTGTCGGATGGTTCAGCGGTCGGATGGAGTTCGGCCCCCGGGCGCTCGGGGCCCGAAGCATCATCGGCGATGCCCGCAGCGTCAAAATGCAGTCGACCATGAATTTGAAGGTAAAATACCGGGAATCGTTCCGGCCCTTCGCTCCGACCGTTCTGGCCGAGGATATCGGCGAATATTTCGAGATCGATTGCCCCTCCCCCTATATGCTCCTGGTTGCCCCGGTGCGCAAGGAACGCCGCAAACAGATGACCGACGAACAGCAAAAACTTTTCGGTATCGACAAATTGCATGTCCCGCGAAGCGATATTCCGGCGGTGACTCATGTCGATTATTCGGCCCGCATTCAATCGGTTGATGCCAAAGATCAACCCCGATATCATGCATTGATTTCGAAATTCAAAGAAAAAACCGGATACGGTGTTATCGTCA
This sequence comes from Candidatus Zixiibacteriota bacterium, assembly GCA_030668485.1. GTDB lineage: Bacteria > Zixibacteria > MSB-5A5 > GN15 > JAAZOE01 > DAOUTW01. Next base: position 23,698 of record DAOUTW010000066.1, on the reverse strand, counting down.
ACACCTCCTTCAATGTTCGCGGCGAACCGATTATCTGTTCACCGAAGGATGCCTATCTTTGTTTTATGAGAACCGAGATGGATGTTTTGGTTCTTGAGGATATCATTCTCCACAAAGATCAGCAACCGGAATTGAAAGAGGAAGAAGACTGGCGCGATATCTATGAGCTTGATTAGTAGAAGAGCCAGCCATTTTCAAATGATGAGATAAGAGATTATGAGTTTACCGCCAAGAACAAATCGTGACCTGAGAAAATTCGGTATCACCATGGCTTGCGCCTTCGCCATTTTCGGTGCGCTCTTTTTGTGGCGAGAAAAACCGGCATGGCCCTATCTGTTCGGAGTATCCGGGTTTTTTCTAATCTGCGGTTTCTTGCTGCCGCAAGTGTTGAAGCCGATTGAATGGGCCTGGATGAAAATGGCTCATTTCATGGGTCAGATCATGACGCGGGTTATTCTTACAATCACCTTCTACCTGGCGATTACCCCGATCGGTTTGCTCCGAAGGTTATTTGGCAAGGATTCGCTCAATCGAAAGTTTGATAAGGACGCCGCGAGTTACTGGATTCCGGTCGATCCCGACGGCCCCATCAGCCGTCCCGATAAACCGTATTAACTGAGAAGAAGGCCGGTTATATGGCAAAAAACATTTTAGCCCTTTGCATTACCCTAATAATCATGGTAATTTTCGCCGAGGCTGTGCTGTGGATATTCTTCCCGATCGGCGACCCTTACCGCCTGTGGAAAGAGGGTCAGGTCGTCGAAACCAAGTATATCGAGTCGCAGTTTCAGCCCGATCAGCAGTATCTCTTCTACCCCGAACCGGAACTGTCCGGGATGGGCGAAATGGCTCGCTTCACTACCAACAACCTCGGTTTCCGTGGCGATAATATTGAACAACCCAAACCGGATGATGAATTCCGGGTATTCATGGTCGGCGGCAGTACCACCGAATGCGTTTATCTGGATGACACCCGTTCGGTCACCGCGGTTCTGGAATCTTATCTCGACCAACAGCTTTCCGATCCGGCAAAGGTGAAAGTCTACGGCGCAGGCAAATCGGGCGACCGCAGTTATGATCACCTGGCCATGATCGGGCAACGGATAATCCATCTGCAACCCGATCTCATAATCGTTTTCTGCGGCCTCAACGACTTGACCGCGGCGATATATAACGCCGATTACCTTCACCTGCCCCAGGCTGATGGTGCCAGGATTTCGTTTGCCGATCAGACCAAATACCTCCTGACCTCTTTCCAGCTTCCACGTCGCTTGTATTATGTCTACAAGGGGATTCTAAAACCGCAAACCGGCGACGACCTCTTAACCTCAATAAGTTTCAAATCGGATTACAAAAGCAAAGTCGAGTTAAGAAAATCGTCACCTCAAACCGACCAACCGCCTCGTACCGATATCGCTCCGTATAGTGATAATCTCATTTCTATTGTCGGTTTGGCGAAGGCCCATAATGTCAGGTTGGTCTTGATGACCCAAGCCATGACCTGGAACAGCAAGATCGACCCCAATGTCACCGACTGGGTATGGGGAACCTATAAGGACGGTGTTACTTACCGTGAGGATCTCATGGATGAGGCGGTGGATACCTATAATGATGCCATGAGAGAAGTAGGAATAGAAACCGGTATACCTGTTTTTGATCTGGCCTTATTCATGCCGAAATCGCTGGAATTTTTCTACGACGATTGCCATTTCAATATTAAAGGCGCAGAAAAGGCGGCTACCCTGCTGGGTGATTTCTTGATTGAAAATGGTTTGACTGTCAAAGATTCGAGAGAGGAAATATAGATGTCAAAGTTGTCAATTCTCGGTGAATTATGGGGTTTCCTAAGGGCTCGCAAAAAATGGTGGCTGGCGCCGATCGTTATCTTTCTGATCCTGCTCGGAGCGTTGATTGTCCTGGCCGAAGGTTCAGCCCTGGCCCCGTTCATATACACCCTGTTTTAAACCTCACAGCCGTTTAACCGGCGCACCGTTAGCAAATCGCTTGGGGATGGCCATATGCCATCCCTCCTTTTGATAGATTTACACCAAACTACCGCACGCCTATTTTTTCTTCTGGCTTTCCCCTGTCATCGGAACAAAACGAACCGGAGCGACAGACTTCCTTGTAATCTTCTCACCGCTTTTTTTGACCAGCACCAACTCCTGCACGTCGATCCCGACCGGGATGATCATCCTTCCGCCGTCGGCCAGTTGATCGATCAAAGGCTGTGGAATCTTATCCGGGGCGCAGGTAACTATCACAGCGTCAAAGGGAGCATGTTCCGGCCATCCACGGTAGCCGTCGCCGATACGGACAAAGATATTATCATATCCCAGAGCTTCCAGACGTTGGGTGGCCATTAATCCAAGCGGTTCCACGATTTCAATCGTGAACACAGAATCGACCATTTCTCCCAGGATTGCCGCTTGATATCCGGAACCGGTACCGATCTCCAGCACTTTATCGCCCTGTTCCAGTTCGAGCAACTCGGTCATAAGAGCGACAATGTAGGGCTGTGAAATGGTCTGATTCAAACCGATTGGCAGCGGATAGTCATTATAAGCCTCGTCCTGCAGGCTGCTATCGACAAATAGATGTCGTTCAACTTTGCCAAATGTCTCCAGAACTCTCTTGTCGGATATTCCGCGGGCTTCCAATTGAGTCAGGACCATTCTTTTTCGTGCCGATTCGAAACTATTTTCTTCTTTCGGCGCTGCCCGGCAACCGGAAATCATTGCAAAAAGAACTAACCCCGTCAGAACAATAATCGCGCCTTTATTTGATTTATGTCCCATAATATGAAAGCAAACATATAGCGACCGGCATTGTCAAGGTATTATGATGCTGTTCCTTTCCCGTTCTTGTAATTGTTTTAGTTGCCAGAAAATCAAGTTCTCTGTAATTGTTTCGATATAAAGAAATAACGGGCTCTACCACGGTCCGAAGTTTCAGGAGAAAGGGAAGTATCATGAAACCGATATTGGTATCTATTTGCCTCTTGTGCCTGCTTACCATGATAGCGTCACCGATTATGGCTCAGAATGACGCGGAATTAAAACGTGTCCAGCACCTGATGGATTCTACTCGTCTGGTAGAGGGTAATATCTTTGCCCCCAAGAAATTTGCCAAGGCCGACAGGAGGTTCACAGAGGTCAAGGATGCTATCGACGAAGGCAAGAAAGAAAGAACCATAGAAAAGCTTCTCAGCGAAACGGCCGAATATGCCGAACTGACCTTGAGCGCTGCCGGGACTGGAAAACTTACGCTGGAGGAATATCTCGAACCCCGGGAAAAAGCGAAAGCAGCCAAAGCGGCGTCTCTTGTGCCTGAGCTTTATGAAAAAGCGGAACTTCAATTTCTCAAAGCAACCGCGAAAGTAGAATCAGGCAATGTCAAAGGCGGTCTCAAAGAAGCTGCCAAGGCCATACCACTTTTCGAAAATGCCGAGATGGAGGGCATCCGGGCCGACATAATGGGCACCGCCGACGCTCTAATCCAGAAAGCGGTCGAAGGTGAAGCCGATAAATATGCCCTCTCCACCCTCGACAAAGCGAAAACCGCCCGAACCAAATGTGACGGCATACTGGCCAAAAACCGTTATGAACGGGATGAATCTTTAAAGGCTGTCGGGCTGGCCGAATACGAGGCGGCCCATGCCCTCAATATCACTACCCGTGTTCGTTCTCTCAAACGCAACGACCAGGCCTGGGAAAAACTGATTCAGAGTTATGAGATAGAAATGAATCGGGTATCTGATGCCATCGGAGCGGAGCACCTCCCCTTTGATCGAGGACCGACCGCCGCTGCCGACAGCTTGATCTATTACATCAGAGACCTGCAATCAAAAACCAGCTCATCGGGCGATCTTACCGATCAGCTTTCATCCAAATTGCTGAGTACCATCAACCGGCTTGATCCGGATTACTCCGCATCTGATCCTCTGTCCATGGCCGAACGGCTCGATCTGCGCCTTAGCGATCTGCTGGCTGAAAAAGAATCGATGTCAAAGCAGATCACCGAAAAAGAATTTATGATTACTCAACTGCAAGGCGAAAATCAGGAAGTCTCGGCACAGCTGGAAGAGCGCACCGCCAAGGAAGAGAAATTCAAGAAGGCCAAGATGGTCCTCAACCCGTCCGAGGGAGAGGTCCTGTTCAACTCCTCCAACGATGTCGTCCTTCGCCTTTCGGGGTTGTCATTCGATGTTAACAAAAGCGATATCAAAGACGAACATATTCCTCTTCTGGAAAAGGTCAAATCGATTATCGAATTGTTTGGCGATTCCAAGCTTTTTGTTGAGGGTCATACCGATGCCAGCGGAGAATCGGCTGCTAATATCGCTCTTTCCGAGAAACGCGCCTATGCCGTGATGCAATACCTGCGCCAAACATTGCTGATCAGCGCCGATCGCATATCGGCCATAGGATACGGAGATGAGAAACCGGTCGCTTCCAATCAGACGACGGAAGGCCGCGCCAAAAACCGGCGCATCGACATAATTATTATGCACTGATATATATCGAAGTGGGAAGAAGACAAACGACAGGTATTGATTATTTTTGAGGAAATAACCGCAGGTATAACGTATAAATTAATGTAGAAGTAACCGATCGTGCATTTATGCCGTGATGTATATTCCAACGATACATATTATTTGTACATCACGGTAGAGTATGAAATACTGCCTATGTAACCTCCAAGCAAAGGAGTGACTATGGCGACATTTATCATGGCCATGACCATCAATCCCAACGCGAAGAAGTTGCATCCCGATTTATCCAACCAGGTCAGCGTTTCACTCGACGTTTTTGCCGAGAGACAGGTCAAAGTGATGGAATTGTTTGCCACCCTGGGAAGATATGATTATCTGGCAATCTTCGACGCCGCCGACCAAACGGTAGCCTTCAGGCTCGCAGCCGATATCAACATCAAGGGGATTCTCGAAACCGAAACCTGGCCGGTTATCCCGTACGAAGATTTTTCCCGGCTGATTAAGTAGCTGTTTCCGGATTGATCCGGCCGAAATCTTCCGGCCTTTGGGTGGAATCAAATATTGATGTTAATCTGGTCCATAGCCTGGTCAAAAGGCTTCTATGCCAATTTCATTCTGATCGCGCACTTTGCCTGGGCGGCCTGGATGATCTGCGGTGTACTGATGGCCATCTTGGGTTTCCGATGGCATCGTCTGTGGCAATGGCGTGTCTTTAGGATTACCCATCTTGGTGGACTTATCGCAACCGCAACCACCCCTGTATGGGCCGACGGGATCTGCCCTCTGACCGAATGGGAATGGCGACTGCGCTATGGCTCAGGGGTTCAGACAGCCCCCCCCGAAAGCGAATCCTTCATTATTCAATGGATCCGGGAAGTCCTTTTCCTCGAGGTCGATCCACTCGTCATCTCACTGGTGACCGGCGCCCTGGCTCTCAGCACAATTATCATTTTTATTTATCGCTCTCCCTGGCGAGTCTACAAAAAGCGAAAAGCGTAAACCGCTTTAACGACCCTTGATTTCACCCCGCAATAGCATCTTAAGGCCTTCCAGACTTCCCTTCCAAACGGCATCTTCACCAGCCATCAGAGCGACAATGACCTTATCCTCAATGCTGATTTCCATGACTATCTCTTCGTCACCAATCTTAAATACCGCCTCCCCCCAGCGCTTCGCCGGCATACCGGTGGCTTCACATTCAAAGTCGGTTCGCATTTCGCCGGTCATTCCGATTTCACCCATATTTACCTCCACAAGGTCACCCTGAGCAGGTGACTATTATTATGTCATATTTATAATTACAGGAATCACATAAAGTATTACTTCATTCTCAGCAAATCCTCGGCAATTGCTCGCCGCTTAACATATCAAGTATCCGCTCCGATCCAATCATACTCTTAAGAATCACCATCTTGCCAGCGGCCGCCGTTACTTTACCGATAATACATGGCTCGTGGTCGGCTGCTTTAACTCTCATAATTTCCAGAGCTTTCTCCGCATCTTTCTCTCTTACAAAAGCGGCAAATCTGCCTTCGTTGGCGACATAGAGAGGATCAAAACCGAGTATCTCGCAGGCTCCCCGGACTTCCTCCCTAACCTGAATCAGGCTTTCCTTTATTTCGATTCTGGCCTCCGAAGACCGAGAAATTTCGACCATCGTGGTTGCCAGCCCGCCACGAGTCAAGTCACGCAGGCAATGGACCTCGATGCCGCCGTCGATCAGTTTCATTACCGAATTGGCCACCTGAGCGCAATCGCTTTTAATTTCAGTCTCAAAAGAGAGTCCTTCTCTTTCGGCCATAATGGCAATCCCGTGCCTTCCGATATCGCCGCTGAGAATGATAACGTCGCCTGGTATGACACTTTCCGGGCCGATATTCAGATCATGATCGATTACACCAATCCCGGCCGTATTGATATAAACCCCGTGTCCTTTACCTTTCTCAACAACCTTGGTATCGCCGGTGACTATTTTGACTCCCGCCTCATCGGCGGCATCTCTCATTGAGAGAGCAATTCTCCAGAGCGATTCGGTTGGTAATCCTTCCTCAAGAATGAACCCGACGCTCAGATATTTGGGTCGCGCTCCACACATAGCCAGATCATTGACAGTGCCATAAACCGCCAAAGTTCCGATATCTCCCCCCGGGAAAAAGAGCGGATTAACGACATATGAATCGGTGGTAAAGGCTAATCTGCCCGAGCCGGGATTAATTACGGCCCCGTCATGGCCGCTCTCAAGATTTTCCTCACCGAACGCGGCGATAAATATTTTTTCGATCAGATTGTGCATCAGTCGGCCGCCGCCACCATGCGCCAGGAGAATATGGGGATAATCTGAAATCGGCAGTGGACAACTCAGTCCGGATCGGTCATCAGAACTCATTCTATTTTTCTCCCAAAACATCGGATTTGCCGTCTTTTCTTCCCCTGTAATTATAATAGGCGGCGCAGGCTCCCTCCGAGGATACCATTGTGGCCCCCAGAGGATGCTCAGGAGAACAGTTCGCCCCGAATGCCGGGCATTGATATGGCTTTTTCCTCCCCTGAAGAATCAGGCCGCTGATACACTCCGATGATTCCTCAACTGACAGATCGCTCAACTTGAATTTGATTTCGGCGTCGTATGGCCTATAATCCGCCTTCAATCCGAGTCCGCTTCCATCAATTTCACCCAGACCGCGCCATTTGCGGGGAACGGTCTCGAATACCTCATTCATTACTCTACGTGCTTCCCGGTTTCCCTCTCGACTTACGCCACGAGAATATTGATTCTCAACCGTGACTCTACCCTGCTCAAGCTGGGCAATTGTCATATAAATTCCCTGCAGGATATCGAGCGGTTCGAATCCGGTCACAACCATCGGGATACCATACTTCGCAGATAGCTTTTCATATTCGGTATAGCCCATAATAGTACAAACATGACCGGCTGCAAGAAATCCTTGTATGGCGCAATCGGGGGCCGAAAGAATTGCTTCAATAGCCGGCGGTACCAACACCTGGGCCACCAGCAGGAAGAAATTGGATAGCCCTTGCTGTTTTGCCTGATAAACCGCCGCCGCATTGCCGGGAGCCGTCGTTTCAAAGCCGATGGCAAAGAAGACCACCTTGCGCTCCGGATTATTTTCCGCCAATTTTACCGCATCGAGCGGCGAGTAAACGGTGCGAATATCGGCGCCCCTCGCTCGCGCCGAAAGGAGATCCTCTCTGCTTCCGGGAACACGCAGCATATCTCCGAATGAACAAAATATCACTTCGTCCTGCAAAGCTATCGCAATGGCCTTATCAATCAATTCCACCGCGGTAACACATACCGGGCAGCCGGGACCGTGAAGCAGGGTGATTTCTTTGGGGAGCAAAAGATCGATACCGTTTTTGACGATGGCATGCGTCTGGCCGCCACAAATCTCCATGATCGTCCACGGTCGGGTCGTGATCTCGCTTATTTTTTGGGTGAACTTGGCGGCCGCTTGAGGATCGCGGTATTCATCGACGAATTTCATCAACTATTCTCCGGCAGGCTTTCCTGATCGTCTATTTCCCGGAGATATTCAAATACCTTGGCCGCTTCCTCTTCATCGATAATATTAATGGCAAAACCGGCGTGCACGAGGACATAATTACCGACCACCGCCTCGGGAACAAAAGCCAGATTAACTTCTTTGACTGTCCCGGAAAAACTAACCCGCCCGGTTTTCATCACCGGGTCTTGACCGGCGATATCCAAAATTTTTCCCGGTACGGCCAGACACATGCTATTTTTCTCCATTCTCGAGGCGGGAGGCCGCCATGATCTGCCCCAGCGCGATTCCGCCGTCATTAGGTGGCACCCGGTGATGCCAGAACGGCTTGAATCCCGATTCTGCGAGGCGACGAATCGCGCGCTCACTCAAATAGCGATTTTGAAAACAGCCGCCGGTCAAAACCACCTGAGGTTCGCCAATTCGATCAGCAACACTGACTATAATCTCCGCCAGAGTGTTATGAAACAAAGCTGCAATACTTCCTGGCTTTTCTCCGCGATTCATATCATCAATAATATTGCGTATCATTGGCTCCCAGTCAATAGCATATGACTTACCTGCTTCTATCAGCCCAAAAGAGTAAGAACTATCGTTCTTTACCTGCTCGGCCAAAAAGCCCAGTGTCATCCCCCCCTGTCCTTCGTAGGCGTTGACCTGGCACAACCCCAAAATCGATGCCACGGCATCGAACAATCGTCCGGCGCTTGATGTTAACGGGCAATTGAGATGTTTCTTCAACATCTCGCATAAAACCTGTCTCTCATTGTCATTAAACTCGATAACCGGTTTTATGCTATCCATCTCAAAAAGTTTATTTCCATATATCTCATAAAGCAGTCCCACTGCGGCGCGTCGCGGTTCACGAACCGCCTGTTCACCTCCGGGCAATCGGAATGTTCTAAAAAATGCCTGACGCCGAAATGATCTGTCATCGATCTGCAGGAATTCCCCTCCCCAGATAGTCCCGTCGGTTCCCAGCCCGGTGCCATCCCAGGCGACCCCCAAAACGGGCGGGTCGATTTTGTTATCGGCCATGCAGGAGAGAACATGCGCATAATGATGCTGAACCTGCTGCGTCGGTAATTCGTATTCAGCGGCATACCGGGTCGATGCGTAATCAGGATGCAAATCTGATATGGATATTTCCGGGGCGAATTCATACAATTCCGACAGAGAGTTCACCACCCTATTCATAGCTTCATACGCCTGAGGAGTATCCAGATCGCCAATATGCTGGCTGACGACAGCCAGCTTCGTGTCGGCGATAGCGGTACAGTTTTTCAAGTGCGCTCCGACCGCCAACGTTGGTCGAACACTATTACTTAGCTCGATATTTGTTGGCGCATAGCCCCGGGCATTGCGAATAACCTGCATACGATTGTTAATTACCTGAACCACAGAATCATCCATCTGGCGGGCTATCGGACGGTTATGAACTAGAAAATGATCGGCGATATCTTTAAGCCTTTCCAGGGCCTCAAACTCATCGATGCATATCGGTTCGTCGGAAATATTCCCGCTGGTGGCGACCACCGGGAATCTCAAATCACGCATCAGCAGATGATGCAACGGTGTATACGGTAACATTGCGCCCAGGTATGGATTCCGGGGAGCTACCGAAGGTGAAACAGATGATCCCGGGTTATCATTACCCGACTTGCGATGAAGCAATACAATCGGGGCTTCTGAAGAAAGCAGCAGTCGCTCTTCCAATGCAGATATTTCGCAATCGTGCCGAATCGAATCCAGATCGGGATACATCAGGGCCAGCGGCTTTTCTTCTCTCGCCTTGCGACGCCGCAGACGAAGCACCGCATCGTCATTGGCCGCATCGACCAATAATTGAAATCCCCCGAGCCCTTTAAGGGCCAGTATCTCTCCCTTGCGGATAATATCGCCTGCCTCGCTCAAAGCCCCGTCATGTATCGTCATAATTTTGCCATAACGATTCCACAACTGAAGCTGTGGCCCGCATTCGGGACAGGCATTGGGCTGGGCATGGAAGCGCCGGTCATGAGGATTTTCATACTCGGCCCGGCATTGTTCACACATCGGGAATGCCTTCATAGTCGTCCCGGCCCGGTCATAAGGAAGCGATTGGATGATGCTATATCGCGGACCGCAGTTGGTGCAATTGGTGAATGGATACCGATAGCGCCTGTTTTGCGGATCGAAAATATCGCCCATGCACTCAGGACAGGTTGCCATATCCGGCAGAATCAAGGCATTCTTGTTTCCCGCCTCCCAGTTTTCCCTGATAATAAAATCTGTGTATCCGGTGGCCTCATGAAAAGAGATTTCACGATATTGTATTAACGAATGCGGTGGCGCCTCCGACTCCAATCGATCCGAAAATACTTCCAGGCGTTCGAGCTCTCCTTCAATTTCAATCGTCACTCCCTGTGCGGAGTTACAAACCCAACCGGCTAATCCCAATTCGGACGCGAGGCGAAATACAAATGGTCGAAAGCCTACTCCCTGAACCAAGCCGCGGATACTTATCCGCAAAAGCTTCGTCTCCCGCAGTTTTCTGCTCGAACCGGTTCCGCCTTTATATGAACTTTCAGCCTGCATTCTATTCCATCGCCTCTATCTCTTCACTGATTCGCTTAACTACCCCACGAACGGCAAGAGCAACTTCAGGCGAAACCCCTTTACCCGAGGCATAACTCCTGCCCTCGATTCCATAGATAACCAGGGCCGAGGGTAGCCTATCAATGGTACGGGCCAACTTGATTGTTTTTGGTATGCTATAGGCGTGCGTCGAATAACCGGCAAATATTTCTTCGTCAATGGGGTCTCTGAGACCGTCAAAACGGTGTACCGTCCCCGGCTCGGCGCCGGAGAGCACTGAGTCGATCACAAAGACCGCACCGGCATCCTGCCAGGCATTGATCATATCGGTGCCGTCACCGACACCGTCGACTATCCTTACACGGGGAAGATTAAGCGATCCTAATTCGCGGGCGGCCTGTAATCCCGCACCATCATCGCTGCGGTATTCGTTGCCGATTCCGATAATCACGATAACTCCGGAAGTTGTCATCGGCTGCCCGGCTTATTCTCGTTCAATCTTGAGTTTCAGGAAATGACATGAGCAGGATATGCATGGATCATAATTGCGGACAATCTGTTCGCATTTCCAGGTAAGATCGTCCTGGGGAAGTTTGATATTATCACTCACGAATTCAAACAGATCTTCCTCAATCACCTTTTGGTTTTGCGATGTCGGAGGGACTATCCGAGCATCCTGGATGATACCCTCATCGTCGATCCGGTATTGATGGAACAGCATCCCGCGAGGCGCTTCCGAAGCGCCGTAAGCCGTCGCTTTGCGCGGCGGAACCTCAACCGACGGTTTATTCGACGGGTCGTAGCCCTCCACGATCCTCAAGGCCTCGTAACACGCAAAGAGCAGTTCCACGGAGCGCACAATAATACTCTTGAAGGGATTATTGCAAAACTCGCCTAGTCCGGCTTCTAGGGCCGCTTTTTGGGCCTCTGCGGGAAGTCTGTCAAAATTATTATTATATCGGGCAATCGGTCCGGTATAATATCCCCCGCGTTTCTTAACCACCGAATGCAGCGATGTTGAATGCTCGACATGGAGTTCTTCGAAATGGTTTAAAAACTCTTCCTGCGGTATATCGAGACCTTTATTAGATACTATCCTCCCGCTATTAAAAGGATATTCGTCCGGATGGCGGAGGGATACAAATTCATAATCACGCTCAAAATCGGGAAAATCGAAGGTCGCTGTCAGTTTGATCGCGTCTCGGGAAGCTTCGATCGCCCATTTCAATTTTTCGACAAGCGATTCCATTTCCGTACCGGTCGGGAGTTTGTAAAAACCGCCGACTTTGACATTTATCGGATGGATTTCTCGGCCACCCAGAAGGGTCACTATCTCGTTGCCGATTTTCTTCAGTTTCAACGCATTTGTGACAACGTCCGGATAATCTTTGGCCATCTCAATAGCATCTTGATATCCCAGAAAATCGGGCGCATGCAGCATGAATACATGCAGCGTATGCGACTCGATCCATTCGCCACAATAGAGCAACCTCCGCAATTCCCGCAACTGGCCGCCAATATTCACGCCGCAGGCACGCTCCATAGCATGAACCGAACTCATCTGGTAGGCAACCGGGCAAATACCGCATATTCGCGCCGTTATATCGGGCGCTTCGGTAAACCTGCGCCCGCGCAGAAAGGCCTCGAAAAACCGCGGCGGCTCGAAAATATTGAACTTCGCCTCGGTAACCTTATTGTTCTTAACTTTTACCAGTAGGCCGCCCTCTCCCTCAACCCGGGCGAGATAATCGACTTTAATCGTTCTGCTATTTTTCATACGCCTCGCTCGCTTTCCGGAAAGGCTCGGCATAGGCGTTAAAAGTGCGATATGCCCTGACGATATCGACATCATTGACATCGAGCTTTTGCTGCCACCATTCACTCAACGAACCGGTGTTGGGCGTTTCCTGGGGTCCGAAACAGCCATAACAGCCCCGATTATAGGAGGGGCATATTGCTCCGCACCCTGCCTGAGTCACCGGCCCCAGACACGGAATCCCCGATGAAACCATAACGCAGGGTATTCCTCGCCGCTTGCACTCGATACAAAGACTGTGGGTCGGGATATTTGGTTTGCGATCATTGAGGAAAGCGGATAGTACCTCTATCAACTGATATTTATTAATCGGGCAGCCACGTAATTCGAAATCGACAAAGACATGATCGGCAATCGGAGTCGACTTGTTAAGAGTCTCTATATATTCGGGATTGGCATATACCTGGGATACGAAAGTATTAACATCCTTGAAATTCCGCAGTGCCTGAATGCCGCCTCCGGTCGCACATGATCCGATCGTCACCAGAAATTTCGACATCCGCCGCACCTTGTGAATTCGCTCGGCATCGTGAGAAGTCGTAATAGATCCTTCCACAAGAGACAGATCGTAGGGACCTTTGACTATCCGGCGAGAGGCTTCCGGAAAATTAGCGATGTCGACTGCCCCCGCCACTGCCAATAACTCATCCTCACAATCCAGCAGACTCAGTTGACAACCGTCGCATGACGCGAATTTCCAAACGGCGAGCTTGGGTTTACGTTTTTTGGCCATATTACAGTTCTCGCTTAGTGAAAATTCCCCGGATCTGATCGTAACGGTAGACCGGACCATCCTTACAAACGAATGATGCCCCGAGCTGGCAATGACCGCACAATCCGACACCGCACTTCATATTCCGTTCCATAGAAACAAATATCTTATCGTCGACCAATCCCCGCTTCTGCAACTCCAGGACCGTAAAACGCATCATTATTTCAGGACCGCAGATCATGGCGGCGCTGTTCAAGTGATCAAACGGCGCCCGACCGATCAGAGTGGTTACAACGCCCACATTACCCCGCCAGTCACCGGTTGCGCGATCGACTGTCATAAAAGTTTCCAGATCAAAGCGAGCGCGCCATTTCTCCAGATCCTTGCGGAACAATATTTCCTCTGGCGTCCGAGTGCCATATAGCAGGACAATCTTTCCGTATTTTTCACGATTGGCAAGGAGATAATAGATAACCGGACGAAGCGGAGCCAGACCGATACCACCGGCCACCACCACGACATCATACCCCTCCACCTCTCGCACCGGCCAGCTTTTTCCATAAGGTCCGCGGATACCGATAGTATCCCCCACCTTCAGTTTCTTCATCGCCTTGGTAACGGTGCCGACCGCTCTGGTGGTATGAAGCAGTTCGTCGGTTTTGGTCGGATCGCCGCTGATCGATATCGGGACCTCGCCAATGCCGAAAACATTGAGCATATTGAACTGCCCCGGCTCGAAGGAAAACCCGCGAGTCCCGTCGCGCGGTCCCAGTTCCAATGAAAAGGTGTCATCCGTTTCCTTGATCATCCTGCGGATCTTAAACGGTCTGACCATCATGACATCGGAGCCCTCGGGGCCGGCGAGACTGTTATTTTTATGAGTGGTCGCCATAAATATCCATCAATTGTAAACGAGTCGCTTCCAGCCGTTCGGCAATTAGCGTCGCGAACCGCTTCATCAACTCGTACCCCAGATCATGATCTTCTTCGCATTTCCCGCGCAGGCATTTACCGTCAAGCGCCAATCCCCTGGTCAATTCCATCGCTCGCGCATCAAAATGCCATTTGTAAGGCGGAATCATCCAGGACCATCCAAAGACATCATCCTTGGTACGGGTCCGAATCAAGAGCGGGCCCTTCTGGGGAACGAAGGTTTCGACGACAACCTTGCCATGCCGGATCAGGTAAAATTTATCGGCATCCTCCCCTTCCCGAAAAATAAACTCGCCCGGCTTGAATACCACATTGGATGTGCACCCCGCCAGTAGTTCGATATGCCTCGCCTCCAACCCTTTCAAAAAAGGGTGTTCTGCCAAGACTCGTTCCAGATTTTCCATCGTTCACTTCCTTCTATGAAAGTGTCCCACTAAATTATTCGCTATTCTCAATAGTCCGCGCCTCTTCAGTGATATCGATACCGACCGGGCACCAGGAAATACACCTACCACATCCAACACAGCCGAATGTCCCGAACTGTTCGGGCCAATAGGCCAGTTTATGCATCATCCACTGCCGGTACCGCGACATTCCGGAGGAACGAATACTTCCGCCATGAATATATGAAAACTCAACCGTGTGACAAGAATCGATCTTGCGCCATCGCTGCATCACCTGCCCCGAAAGATCGGTCCGGTCTTCCATCGTTGTACAAAAACAGGTCGGGCAAACCATCGTGCAATTGCCGCAGGAAAGACATCGCTGCCCGACTTTTTCCCATTCGGGATTATCGAAATTACGCTGAAGCATTTCCGGAAGCTGGTCCGTCTTGAGCGATCGCCCCATGCGCGAGACGGCATTCTGAATAGCCTTATCAGCCGCCGCAAGCTCCTCTACCGAGGCCTCATGATGAGGTATTTGCTTGAGGATTGCCAGTCCCGATTCCGACCCGGTTTCGCAGACAAAATAATGATTATCATCATCGATCACTTCGGTCAATGCCAGGTCAAACCCGGAGGTTGCCTTTGGTCCGGTGTCCATAGAAACGCAGAAACAATTTCCACTGGCGCGCGAGCAGTTAACCGCCACGATGAACAGGTTTTTCCGCCGTCGTGAATAGGACAGATCGGCATAAGGCCCTTCGATCAGTACTTTGTCGAGAATTTGAAGGGCATGCAGATCGCAGGAACGAACGCCGATCAGTGCCTGACGCGGTTCCTCATTCGGCAATTCCTGCAATTCTATCTTCTTTCCATCTCTCCGCGCCTCCAGGACCAGTTTCTCCATCGGATAGAGAAACTTCTTCCATGTATGCGAGCCATTGATACATCCGAATAGGGATTTCTTTTTATTGCGCGACAGATGGTAGGTGCCATGATTCTGGCGATCGATCCAGCCAATCGGTAAATCTTCTGTCTGAGAAATTCGGTCATAAACGACGGCATTATCGCGAACGACGGGGCCTGATATTTCATATTTCTGGGAGAGTAAGGCGTCAAGAAGGCTTTGGAAATCCTTCCGGGCGACGACCGCCTTGGGAGCATATTGCTTTTCTGTCAAAGACATTGTGACATTCCCACATTCTATATGTGAATATATTCACAAACTCCTTATAAATATATATCTGAACATCTTTGCTGTCAAGCAGAATATCTACTATTTTTCAAAACTATAATATTTGTCGCGCGCTCACGATTGTTCCGCTTCCTTTTCAATCTGCTTCAAAGACAGATGCTCTCTCCGCAGATAATAAAAGCCGACCAGAGTGATTACCAAAAACTGAGTGGCATGCATAACCAGAGCGCAGGAGAGCGCCTGCTCCCGGGAGATACCGTAAAAACCGAGCGACAACACCGTACCGTAATGATAAACACCGATAAAGCCGGGCGAAGCCGGCACCATGATTAGTATCGAAACCACCACCAGAATGACAAAAGAGGCCGCCACCGACATATCCGACCAGCCGAAAGCGAGCAGGACAAAATAGTTCGACAGTCCCAGGAGTACCCAGATAACAAAGGTGTGAAAAGTAACCCAGAATACCTGGCGCCAGTCTCGCATAAATTCGAGACCGGTAGCGAAGCGGGCAACGGTATTTTCAAATATCGGTCGTATTTTGCGAGGGAATATGCTTATTATCCGCTTAAGAATATGACTTTCACGCTTCCCGCGGCTGCTGAGATAGACGGTAAATAAAAGCCCGAGGAGACCGACACAGATCGTGACGATCGCCGGGATTTTTAATTCCTCGATCAACGTCAGCGGCGATATTATAAGAACAATCCCGAAAATCACCAACAGTGCCAACAAGTCAAATACGATTCGCTCGACAAATATGGTAGCCAGTGACGCCGATTTTGAGACATCTTCCTTATTAGAAAGCGAATAGGCCCTGACAAACTCACCCAAACGGAAAGGAAGAACATTATTCGCCATGAAACCGATCATCGTGATGGAGAACAGGCGAGAGAGTGGAATGATCTTGATCGGTTGGATCATATGCTTCCATCGGTAAGCCCGGAATACCATGGTAACCATGATCAAAATGACATTCGGAATAAGCCACCAGTAGTTGGCGCCTTTGAGAGCCTGAGCCAGTTCGGAAAAATCGACCTTGTAAAATAATAAGATTATCAGACCTAATGAGATAACAATCCCGGCGATCTGCAACAGTGTTTTTTTGCCCTTTTGTGTCATCTCTTGTCGGCTACCTTAAGGCATAGTTCCAAAAAGTTTTCAGCGGCATCATCCCAGTTAAACCTCGCCGCCCATTCAATAGCTCCCTGTTCCAATTTCTGACGCCGAGCATCATCGGTGAGAAGCGATTTTATCTGCCCGGCCAATTGCTCAATATTTCCATACTCATAAAGCAAACCGCTATAATCGTTCTTGACCGAATCTCTCAACCCCGGCGTGTTGGCTGCCACGACCGTCGTTCCGCAACTATTGGCCTCGATATTGGTTAACCCCCATCCCTCTTTCAACGAAGGCAGGATCATCACATGAGAGCGACACATATACTCAACCTTCTTTTCCGGAGAAACAAATCCCGGAAATTCAACCGTGTCGGCCAACCCCAAATCGTCAGCATGTTTTTCCAATTCCGGTAAATAGTCTCCGGCTCCGACAATCGCCAGCCGTGCCCGGGGTATCTCCTGTCTGACCAGATCGAAGGCGCTAATAAGATGCTGAACCGACTTATATTTCTTTATCCGCCCCAGGTAAAGGACCGACGGATAATCATACTTTTCATAGTTTTTTCCATTGTTATACAGATCGGCATCAATACCGCAATGGATAACCGATAGATTCTCCCTCCGAATACCCCGGTCGACCATATCATCGGCCGTCGACTGGGATATAACACAGAACGGTATTTTCCGATAGACAACCGTTAGCGGCAATTCGGCCAGATAAATATAGCTGCCGAGAACAAAATTTATTTCCTGGAATACCGTGGTGGAAAAAAGATGAGGGACAACTACCAGGGTCGGCAAGTTTTGATACAATGGAGAATAGAACGGAATTTTATTGATATCCTCGAGAAACAGGTCGAACTTTTCGGCAGCGACAAGTTTCCTGATATGGAACGGCGCCACGAGATTGAAATTGTACCGGTTTCCAGCCCTGATAATCCTGATGCCCTCGATTCTCTCCTCTGGAAGGCCGCCTTTGTAGTTGGAGCAGAAAAGCGTCACCGAATGTCCTTTGGCGGCGATGCGACGCAGCAATTCTTCCAGATGCACCTCGGCCCCGCCCGACATCGGGTTTTTAAGGTCCTGCCAGTTTAACGCTAGAATTTTCAAATCGATAATCTCAAATCAATCGGTCGGGTTTCTATTGGTTTCCCGATGGAGCCGGAGTTCGCGGGGTGCGGAACAATTCCTGCATGATCCGCCGAGCCTCCTCGTCCTTCGGATTATTTGTCAGCCAGACTCGAACTAAATCCTGCAACTCACTCAACTGATTATCCTCGTACAGCAGCAGCGTGTACTCCCGAAAAGCATCTTTATACCGGGGATATAATTCGATCGTCTTCTGCAGGATATCCTTCGCCTTCTGACGATCCCCCTTATACTTGTTGGCCAATCCCCATATGAAATATATTTCGCGTAGCCGCTCCGGAGAGACCTCCTCCATTACCCCCGGAATCGAATCTTCGTAATCGGCATCGACAAACAACTGAGTCAGGTAATTGAACGACTGGTATTCGAATGGCACTAACCGTATGGCCTGGCGCGTCAATCTGATGGCCTCATCATAGTCCTCTATTTTCCGGAGAGAATCGGCCATGAGGACCAGCGCCGTGGTATAATTACCGGTAAGGGACTTGGTTCGACCATCCTTGTAAATAGTCGAATCGGCCAGCGAACGGAAAGAAAACTCATTATCGAACAGGTCGCGAGTTTTTTCCATATCAATCGAACCCGGCCTCTCCCCTTTATTCAACCGGTATACCATCCCCCTCATAACCAGATAATTTCCCAGGTCCCGCCCGCGATACTGCCGGGCTTCGACGCCGACTGTCAAGGCGAAGTTAATCGGCCGCTCCCATTGATTGATCGTCAATATTTCATCCAGAACCTGGTCCTGTACCCGGTACATCTTCCCGTCGGCCGAGACCCGATGGCGCATGGCATCTATTTCTCTGTCGTTCCATCGCAAAGGGATTCCCATATAATCCCGCACCTGTTTCAGGTACCAATTGGTATTCGATAATGACAGATTAACCGCGGTGACATCGGGACGGACATTATAAACCTCCTGAAGGCACCAAATCGGAAAAGTATCGTTGTCTCCCCCAATGAATAATATGGAATTCGGTTCGCAGGACTTGAGGAGATTATCCGCAAAATCGTACGGCGTGTAATTGCGGGATCGATCGCAATAAAAATAATTGGCCTTAAGCGGTACCGCCGCCAGTAAAACCAAAAACGACAGGACAGCCATAATCGGTGTCTGCAACGCTTTTTTCTTTCCGGACAAAGCCTCACGGGCCATCTCCAGCAAACCGGCCACTCCCAGACCGATAGCCATCCCGAACAGGATAAAGCCCGGCGTGAAGAAGTAATCACGGTCGCGAACTTCAATATGACCCTGGCCGGTCAACGGGTCCTGACGCGTACCATCGGCGAAATTCATATACCAGACCAGAATAATCGTCCCCAGAAGTATCATTAAAATAAACGGCCATCCAATTTTGGGCCGCCGCCGGGCCAGTTCGAACAAACCCAAAAGACCGAGAACAAACAAAACGCCGAAATGACGACCATTTATCCCATACTGCTCCGAGAAAAATCCCCAGAATCCCATGCGTTGGTGATTACCGAGCTGATTTTCCCATTCCCCTCGACGTGTCATGGCCCGTTTCAGCATCGACTGCTCGCCGTATTGCTTCCGTTCCAGAAACCGCTTAAAGGTCGCAAACGACTGTGAGGGGTTATTCTGATTGATAGACGGTTTCTGAGCCGAACGAATCGGAGTATAAATCTGACACGATAATCCCAACACCGCCGCCAAAAACAGCGCCAGAGAAAAGCGCCACATATATTGCCTGGTGAAAAGAGTACCCCAAATCAGTACGACAAACCATATCCCGTTGAGAAAGAAGTAGCTGTTTTCAAAAAAGAGGTCGAGACTCAGAGCAATTAAAAACAGCAGAGTGCCTGTTATATAAAAACGGAAATCCCGCCGATGTCTTTCGGAAAATAAAACAACCATCAGAAACAGGGCCGGCATAAACATGAATGTCGTCATATGAATGCCGATCGACAGAAACGCCAGATACATGATCAGGACCAGATACTTATCCGAATTCCTTTCGTCGCGGCGATCATGCCAGCGCAAAAATAGCCAGATCGATATCACCAGCAGCAGCATCGCCGGCGAATAGACTTCGGCTTCCATGGTGTTATTCCAATGCGTACGCCCAAAGCTGAACATGGAAGTACCGACGATAGCTCCGATATAGGCCACCGCCCGACTCCAGCCGGAAAAAGTATTCTTCGCCGACCACAGCTTGATCACTCGATATAGGATCAAAAAGGCGAACATCGAGGCAAAAGCGCCCGACATAGCCGAAAACATATTCACCCGAGCGGAAATGTCGGCATGGAACGGAATTATACTGAAAATCCGTCCAATCATGATGTAAAGCGGGGTGCCGGGAGGATGAGGAATGCCAAGAATATTGGAACAGGCGATAAACTCGCCGCAATCCCAGAATGACAATGTCGGGGCTTTGGTGGCGTTATAGATGAGAAAGGCAATCAGCAACACCAGCGCCGCCAAAACTGGGTGCAACCGGTCGTCGCCGATCCGATCAAGAATGTTTTTATTGTCCAACGTCGGTCCCGATTCGATTGAGTTATTTCTTATACCATCAAGCTTAAGAATATAACAAAATAAAACGCTCTGTCCAACTATAAATAAGGCGGGTCATTATCAGAAGAACCCGCCTAAAGCCATAACAGGCCGCAAATTAAACTATTTTTTGGGCGACGCCGGCGGACCCGAAATGGCGGCATCAAGAATCCCGTTGACAAACGCGCTCGACTCCAGCGTACTATACTGTTTAGCCAGATCGATAGCCTCATTTATGGCCACTTTCTCGGGAATATCGGGCATAAAATGAATCTCACACAGCGCCATGCGTAAAATTATTTTGTCCATCAGAGCAATTCGCTCAATCTCCCAGTTGTCCGCCAATCTCGATATTTCGCTGTCAAGGAATTCGAAATTCTCAATTACCTTCTCGATTGAAAATTTGGCAAACTTCAGATGTTCCTCCGCCAGGGTACTTTCCTTCACCAAATCTTCAAAGATAACATCGATCTCGCGCTGAAGAATTTCGTAGGCATATAAACCCTTCAATACCAGTTCCCTGGCCTGTCTCCGCTTGGTCATAATTTATTTATTTGCCGATAGAGGTCGACCATTTCAATCGCCGAAAGAGCGGCATCCCATCCTTTATTGCCGGATTTGGTTCCGGCCCGTTCAATAGCCTGGTCCAGACTATCGGCGGTGATGATACCAAACACTATTGGCAAATGCGTATCCATTGCAACTTTGGCAACCCCCTTCGACGCTTCCGCCGCGATGAAATCAAAATGCGGAGTATCTCCGCGGATCAACGCACCAAGACAGATGACGGCATCAAAGTTCTTTGCAAGAGCCAGTTTCTGCGCGGCATATGGGATCTCAAAAGAACCGGGCACCCAGGTTACTATAATATCTTTGTCCGCCACCCCGTGACGACGAAGACAATCCAGCGTACCCTCCAAAAGCTTGGAGGTTAGCAGCTCATTAAAACGACTCACGACGATGGCATGTTTCTGCCCCTTGCCGTTGAGCTGACCGTTATATATGGGAACCGACATTATTCATTCCTCCTTAAAACATTGACAAAAGATGCCCCAGTTTATCTCTCTTGGTCTCCAGGTAACGCTTATTGTGTTTCGTCGGAGCAATCTGGATCGGCACTCGGCTGGTGATCTTCAAACCATGTCCCTCCAATCCGACCAGCTTGCGCGGGTTGTTGGTAATGATTCTTATATCGGTCAAGCCCAGGTCCCTGAGGATTTGAGCGCCGATACCATAATCTCTTAAGTCGGCATCAAAACCGAGTTCCTCATTTGCTTCGACCGTGTCACGCCCCTTATCCTGCAAATCATAAGCCCTGATCTTATTGGCCAGACCGATACCCCGCCCCTCCTGACGCATATAAAGCAAAACACCCAGGCCTTCTTTTTCGATCATGTTCATGGCGTATCCCAGTTGATCGCCGCAATCGCAGCGAGCCGATCCGAAAATGTCGCCGGTCAAACACTGCGAATGTACTCGGACCAGAACATTATTCTTCCCCGCCACGTCGCCTTTGACTACCGCCATATGATGATGATCGTCGATATCGCTGCGATAGAGATGAAGCTTGAACTCGCCGTATTTGGTCGGGAATTTGACACTGGTTACTTTCTCTACCAACTTCTCATGACTCCGGCGATATTCAATCAAATCTTTGACCGTGATTATTATCAGATCAAATTCTTTTGCCATTTCCATCAGACGAGGAACCCGGGCCATATGACCGTCATCGTCGATAATCTCGCACAAAACTCCCGCCGGAGACAGGCCGGCCAGCCGCGCCAGATCGACGGAAGCCTCGGTATGACCGGCACGCGCCAATACGCCACCGTCCAGGGCCTGAATCGGAAAGATATGACCGGGACGCCCGAAATCTTTGGGCCGGGCATCTTCGGCGATCAATTTCAGGATCGTCGCCGATCGGTCGAAGGCCGATATTCCGGTCGTGGTATCATCAACGGCATCCACCGAAACAGTAAATCGAGTGCCGTGCAAGGCGGTGTTTTTCTGAACCATCGCCTCCAGTTCCAGCTTTTCCAGCCGGTCATGGTTCATCGTGGCGCAAATCAATCCGCGCCCATGTTTGCTGACAAAGTTGATCGCCTCCGGCGTGGCCATTTCGGCGGCCATAATAAAATCGCCCTCATTCTCACGATCCTCATCGTCAACGACAATTATCATCTTGCCGGCTTTTATCTCTTCAATGGCCTCTTCTACCGTGTTGAACTCGCTCATTTTATACCTCGTATTCAAAAGCCCTTTTTTCGAATCGAATCGATCGTCAATCGGGGAGCTTCCTTATGTTGTTCCAGAAAGCGGATTATATATTTCCCGATCAAATCAAATTCAACATTTATTTCATCGCCGACCCGAAGATCGCCCCAGGTCGTTCGAGCTTGTGTTTCCGGAATCAAGTTGACAGTGAAACTATCCTTGTCAACCTTCGTCACCGTCAGGCTGATACCGTCCACAGCCACTGACCCTTTATCAACCACGTAAGCGGCATATTGTTCCGGCAGGGCGACGGCAACCTGAAGACTCTTCCCCACCTTATCCACCCGTTTTATTTTCATCATCCCATCGATATGACCTGAAACGAAATGCCCGCCCAGCCGAGAGTCGGCTTTCAGAGCACGCTCCAGGTTTACTCGTTGCCCCGCTCGCATATCTCCCAAAGTTGTCAAACTGATCGTCTCCTGAGACGCTTCCACAGTGAACGATTTGCCATCAAATGATACCACCGTCAGACAGGGACCGGAGACCGCGATCGATTCTCCCAGGATCAGATTCTCAAACGAATGATCGGGGACAACCTTTATCACCAGGTAATTACTCCGTGGAGTAATACTTTTTATGCTTCCAATACTTTCTATCAATCCGGTAAACATATTATTTCTCCGGATAACCACAGAACAAGTTATCGCGCCCGAGTTTCCTGAATCCGAATTCCCGAAAACGGATCGCATCCGATACTTTCTTTATGCCCAGGTCGTTGATGGATTCGATTCCCTTACCGATAACCAGAGGAGCGACAACCAGGTACATTTTATCGACCAGACCCTTCTTCAAAAGCGAGGTCGCCAGCCGGCTCCCACCTTCGATAAGGATTGATGTCACTTCATGCTTGCCGACCCGATCGAGGAAATTCTCAAGATCGAGATAATCCTTATCTTTCTTTACCGGCCAGGTGACAACCGATTTATAAACCCCTGATTTGATTACCTCTCGATTAGTGGCAATGATGGTCTTATTATCATCATTAGCGGAAAACAGCT
>DAOUTW010000053.1 GCA_030668485.1 Candidatus Zixiibacteriota bacterium | reverse complement strand
TTCAGTCGTCTGAAAATGCGTTATCGTCAACACCGGGGTCTTCATCGGAGGATGAGAGATAATTACTTCCTCTGGTACTTCCATTTATGTAAAAAATGACCCCTTTACCAACACTTTTTGGTCATTATGCCCGCGATGACGATGAGTGATGGTGGGGCAACAGGTCAAAAGCTATGGGGGGCACGATCCAACTACCGTTTGACAAAATAGCATAAATCAATATCTTGTGAACCTTTGGCGGTGATTTATCGTCATATTAGTATTGGAAATGGGAGAGTAAGCGGTCCGGCAACCGGGCCGTAAAATGAAGGTGGAGGTTAGTGAGCATGCAGGCAAAGGAATCAACAACCAGACAATTATTCATCTATTCTTTCGCGCTTTTACTATTGCTGTATGCGGCAGCATCGGCTGAGGATGATTTTACTCCGGTCTATAACAAGTCGCTGCATATCAGCCGGGCCGCGGGGGAGATCAAAATCGACGGTCGGATTGATGATGCCGGATGGCAGGGTGCGGCGGTAGCCGATAATTTCGTGGAAAACTCTCCCGGCGACCAGATCAAACCGCCGGTCGATACTCGGGGGCTGCTGACTTATGACGATGAAAATTTTTATATCGCCGTTTTCTGTTTTGATAATCCGGAGGATCTCCGGGCTTCATATTGCGAGCGGGACCGGATAGGCATGGACGATAATATTGGCTTCTTTTTCGAGACCTACGGCGACGCCTCATGGGCTTATATCTTGAATGTGAATCCGTACGGGATTCAGGCCGATGCGATCTGGACCAGCGGTTACGGGGAAGATTCGAAATACGACCTGATCTGGGAGTCGGCGGGGCAGATTACCGATTCCGGTTACCAGGTCGAGATTGCGATCCCGTTTTCGAGTCTGCGTTTTCCGGATAAGGAAAAGCAGACCTGGCGCGTGGAATTCTGGCGGCATCATTATCGCGATACGCATTACAGTATCTCATGGTCGGCTTATGACCGGGCCGAATCATGCTGGCCGTGTCAATGGGGGACGATCACCGGTATCGAAAATGTTAAACCGGGCAAAGGTATCGAGATTATGCCGGCGTTTGTCGGGTATCAATCGGGGGAGATGGTGACCGGTGAATACCGAGCCGATTCGACCCGTCCGGTCACTTTCGAAAATCAGGATCCCGATGGCGAGTTGTCGCTCAACGCCAAGTATTCGATCAGTTCCGATGTGACGGTCGAGGCATCATTCAACCCCGATTTCAGCCAGGTGGAAGCTGACGCCGGCCAGATCGATGTCAATAATACCACGGCTTTGTCGTTTCCGGAGAAGCGACCTTTTTTCCAGGAGGGGAGCGACCTGTTCCGGACATTGTTTAGCGTGGTTCATACGCGGACTATCAACGATCCCACGTTCGCCGCCAAGATGACGGCTCGCCTGGGTCGGACCAGTCTGTCATATCTCGGGGCGCATGATGAGAACAGCCCGGTCGTGCTGCCGTTTGAGGAAGGCAGTTCTCCGGCGCTCTCGGCAGGGAAAAGCTATAATAATATTTTTCGTGTTCGCCAGACCTTCGGTGAGAATTCGCAGGTCGGGGCGCTGGTGACCGATCGGCAATATGAAGGAGGGGGATCGGGATCGACGTTCAGCCTGGATGGAGCGATACGTTTCACCAAGAGCTTGAATTTCAGGATGCAATCGGTCGCCAGTTATACCGATGAGCCGGATGATACCACGATTACCATGATGTATCCAGGCGATACCACCTACCTGTATGATAAGTTTGACGGAGAACATACGGCGGCATTCGACGGTGAGAATTTCTGGGGAAATGCTTTTATCGCGCTTCTGGATTATGATGCTCGCAATGCATTTTTCAGCGGGCGGGTTTCTCAGATGAGTGAGACTTTTCGAACCGAGAACGGCCGGGAGCGACAAAATAACCGGCAGCAGGCAAGTATTATGGCGGTTTATGCCTTCCGTTTCGACGAGGGGATCATTCAGCATATTGAACCGGAAATCTTTATTGCCCGGATTTGGAATACCGGCTGCAAGCCGAAAGATGAATGGGTCATGCTGGAGTGCGATGTGCAATTGCGGGAAGCTCAGACAAAATTTTACGGTTCGGCAATGGCCAGCGGCGAAAACTACCGAGGGAAACAGTATGATGAGATATGGAATGTTTATCTCGGGGGGCATACCTTCCCCAGCCACATGGTCGGTTTTGGCGTCTCGGGCAATTACGGCCATCGGATCGCGCGTGATGATGAGGTGATGGGGATGGAGACTCATTTTAACGGATGGCTCGACTTGCGACCGATTAAACGGATGCTGATGGAAAACTCCTACACGTTCGTGCAAAGCCGGCATGCCGACAGCAGTCGGATACTGTTCAAAGGTTTTCTGGTGCGGTCGAGGACGAATCTGCAGTTTACCAAAGAACTGTCGCTGCGGCTGGTGGTGGAGTACAACGATTTCTCCGAGACGTGGAATTTCGATCCTCTGCTGACGTACAGGTTAAGTCCTTTTTCGCTTCTTTATGTGGGGACGACTTATGATTATCAACGGGTATACGGCCTCAATGCGGATAAAAATGCCCTGGTTAAAGATGGTGACCCGAGTTATGACCAAGTCCGGCTGGGGGCGCGGCAGTTTTTCATGAAGTTACAATATCTATTCCAACTATAAAGTATTAGCGAGTCGGGGCGGAATTCCCGCCCCGGCGGAATATTAATTTTCCCTCAGCCGTCATTTATCGATTTCAAAAGCAAAATTGATGAGAATGTTATTGTATCTTCTGCCGGCGGATATTATACATTAGATACAGGCATCAAATTCACAACTTTGCGACCCAAAAAAAGGCAGCCGGCTCTGGTGGTCAGATGAAATTGACGGGCATGATAACGCTAGCATTTACAAATAATAGCGCCAATGTACCCTCGAAGGACCTAATAACTGAGGTATGAATCCAAGGAAGGAGTGTGACGAATGGGAATCAAACATATCGTAAGCCTGATATTGACGTTTGTTTTCGTGATCGGGATCACTGTTGGTTTTAATGTGTCGGCTACCGCCGGTCTTGCGGATCCGCCGCTGTTACCCAAGTGTGCGCCCTGGGATGTTGAAGTGGTTATGGGCCAGTGCTGTCCGGCACCGAATAATGGGCTGGGAGTATATTCCGCTTCGGGCTGCCTGTACGAAGATAATATTGGTTGTTCCTGTATGGGGCTGCCGCCCGGCGGCGGGAACCCCTATGGGTGCACGCTCTGGTGCGGGCAGGCACAGTAATTTAGCTACATAAAAGAGAAGATCCTCCGATTATCGGGAGGGTACATGCGAACCGCCTATGTCAAATAGGCGGTTTTTTTTGCCCCGGCAGGAATAAGTAGCATTTTACCATTGGGATTGGATTGATAAATCACTTGTGTGCCGGCGAAGTCGGGCTTAGTTTAATAGAGTAAATAGTTGCCGCAGCCTTTTTTATAATAAGGTGCCTTATGAGCAAGAAAAGCGGGAAAACAGCATCATTCGACAGGAACATCGTTGATATGTTGGGGTCACCTGACGCTACGACCCTTGAGTCGATTGGTCTCGGCATTCATGTCGTCGATTCCGATTTACAGATTGTCTATGCCAACAGACAGTTGGTCAGGATGTTTAAGGGAACGGAAATTGGGCACAAAGAAATTATCGGCCGGAATATCAAGGAAGTTTTTCCCTTTTTGACAAAATCTGTAATCAATGAATACCGGGAGGTATTACAGAAGGGAAAATCCAAATATAAAAAGAGTAGTCCAATCAATGTAGGGGATCGGGAGATAATCGCTGAAGTCAGGAAAATTCCTCTCAAGCAGGGCGATAAGACAACCCGTATATTGACGACTATCAGAGATGTCACGGAGGTGATTGAGAACCGGGAAGCTCTGGCAGCCAGCGAGGAAAAATATCGATTGCTGGTGGAAAATGTGTCGGCCACTATTGCCGTCATCGATCATGATGGAGTGTTTCTGTTTCTCAACCGTATCGGCGCCGAGGCCCTGGGGATGACGGCCGATGAGATTATTGGAAAAAATCAATGGGACGTGTTCCCCAAGGAAATCGCCGATCCGCAAATGGAAAATATCCGCAAAGTGATTGACGAAAATACGGAATTTGTCGAAGAGACAATGTTGATCGTTAATAACCAACGGAAATGGTACCTTGTAAACCTTCAGCCCTATACGAGTACTGACGGCAAAACCGTCGCCGCCATGCTTATTGCCCATGATGTTACCAATCAGAGAATATCGGATGAGGCCTTGCAGCATAGTGAAGAAACCTTCCGCCTTGCCATGGAATCCACGGAGGATGCCTTATGGGATTGGAATATGGTGACCAATCACGTTTACAGAAATCCCCGACATGCCACCATGCTGGGATATGCCCCGGATGAAATGCCTCCGGATCAAGAAGAGTGGGCAAAGATAGTTCATCCAGACGATCGTGAAAATGTGTTCAAGGTATTGAAAGATACAGTAAGGCAAAAAAAGGATGGTTTTGAATTAGAATATCGACTGCGCGCCAAATCGGGCGACTATATATGGGTTTTGGGCCGGGGGAAAGTCGTAACTTTTGCCCCCGATGGTACCTCTTTGAGAATGGTCGGGACAAATACCGACATCACCAAGCGAAAAAAAGCCCGGGAGGCATTGAGCGCCAGTGAAGAGAGATATCGATTGCTGGTGGAAAATGTTCAGGCCGATATTTCCCTCGTCGATCACGACGGTGTTTTCCTTTTTGTCAATGAAAGCACGGCTCGCTCGATGGGGATGAAATCGAGCGATATGGTGGGCATGAATCAGGCAGAATATTTTCCTCCAAAATCGGCCGCAAGACAGTTGAAAAATATCCGCAAAGTGATTGATAAAGAGATCAATTTCAGAGAAGAGGTTCAAACAATTATCGGCGGCAAGAAGAGATGGTTCGATGTCAATATTCATCCTTATCGAGCAGGGAACCGCAAAACGGTGGCGGCGCTGATTATCGCCATCGATATTACCCATCGCCGGGAGGCCGACAAAGCCCTGAGAGAAAGTGAAGAACGTTATCGGCGTCAATTTGAATACTTGCCGATACCTACCTACACCTGGGAATTCGGCAAGAACGATTTTGTATTGGTGGAATGTAATAAGGCGGCCCATACCATTACCAAAGGCCTTATTAAGGATTATCTGGGTTCCAATGCCTCCGAAATGTATGCTCATTTGCCAGGGGTGGTGGATGATATGTCACGCTGTCTCAAGGAGAAGATCAGCCATACACGAGAGATGACTTACAAGTTTATATCTACCGGCGAGAATAAGCATTTAATCGTTCATTATGTGTATACTCCTCCGAATCATGTTGTGGTTCATACCGAGGATCTTACTGAAAGGAAGAATGCGGAGAATGCCTTAAAAAAAGCCCATTCTGAACTGGAAACCCGCGTCGAACGACGGACCAGGGAACTGGCTGAAGCAAATGAGGCTCTGGAGGTGGAGAGGGAACTACTCAATCAAAAGAACATCGCCATGCGCGAGGTGCTCGATCAAATCGAAGAGGGTAAAAAGCAGATGGCCTCAGATATCCAGTCGAATATCAATCGAATAGTACTACCGATTCTTAAATCGCTGGAGAGTAAAGTTGCGCCGGCCGGCAGGACTTATGTCGATTTGCTTCAGAGCAGTCTTGACGATATTACCTCGCCCCTGATGAGTACTCTGGAATTGAAATCGGCCCAGTTGACGCCACGGGAACTTGAAATATGCAATATGGTCAGGAGCGGATTGAGCAGCAAGGAGATCGCCACGACCCTCAATACTTCGGCTCAGACTGTTCTGAAACAGAGAACGAGAATTCGTAAGAAACTGGGGCTTTCCAACAGTCAGACCAATCTGGCCTCATATTTGAAATCGCTGGAATGAGTTATGGGAAATGGCGGAATCAACTGCCTCGGGAGCCTTACCTGGAATGAAGTAAGGGGTATGGCTTATACCCTATACGTACCTTAAAATACCTTCTTGCCTTTGGGATAAAACCCCCTTATATTTGTGCCACAGCAGTGCCTGATCGGGTTTCCCCCCAAGGGTGGCGTGATATTACTTGATTAATACGAGAGCACAACGCCATCTAAGCCGGTTCAGGCACTTTTTTTTGCTCCATATTTCATTATTGAATAAGCGATGATCAATAAACTTGACAATTTGGTATTCTATGACTATTATTATCCTGTATGCGGATTGTCTCTTGGTATTGACAACCAGGGTTCGGACCTTTTCAGCATCCTATAGAATAAACAAAAACGGGGCTCCCGGCGGTGTTTGTGCTCTCATCGTCGGGTTTTTTTTATCGGGAATCGAAAGTTATCAACGATTCCCGGTTTTGCTTTCAAAAGCCAAGGCCTGATACGTCGAACATTTCTTACCAGGCTTTTTTGGCAGCCATCAGGATAAAGGCGGCCAGGTACAATCCGGCGCCGATCAACAATGCGACGGTAAACCCATAAGAAACCGAAATAAGAATTATTGCCGCAGAACCGACAACCGAGGCGGCTCCGTTGACGGCAAAACCCCAGTCGATCAGCCATTTCACTCGCAAAGCTCCCTTGGGGAACGGCATCCCCATAAAAAATCCCAGAGGGAAGATCAGCAAAGCGGTAATCAGTATCCGCGGCAGCATGGTCAAACCGGTCAGGCCGTAGATAATATGTTTGAAAACCAGGATATCGAGAAGCAGCCAGACGATTACCCCGCCGAAAGCGGCGAGGTCGCTGACTTTATTGCTGAATCGGGACCCGACTCCGGAGGCGATCAGCAGAGTGAGCAGAATGGTGGCGATGCTGTATACCGATGGCCCGACAAAAAAGGTGTATTTCTGAATCAGGACTACCTCGACGATCATGAAGGCCATACCGATGGTGAAGAAATAGAGCCAGGGGACAGCCCGGAGTTTGTCACCTCGTTTCAGGTAGGGGATCAGATTTAGGGGGATGACGATACCGGCCATGATGAGCAGGATGACGATGATGATAATCTTTGAAAGGGGAAAGCCGTAAAATTCATAAGGGAGAACCCGTTCCAGTCTATCCCATTGAAAATTTTTCCATAAGCCCATCTGGGCGACGAAGGGGCGGTCATCGGTGCAGGGTGAAATGTCAATCATCGCAGTATCGGCTTCATGCTGCCATCCGTTTTGAACAATTCGGTTGATCAAATTGTCGGCCAGCGAGTCGGGCGCGGGGTAGAGCAGATGAATGTATTCGTAGACTTCCGGGGTGAGGTCGATGATGGCATGATAGCGCAGGGTGTCAGTGAGGGGGCGTTTGGACAGCAAAACCATTTTGCGTCTTAATTGGGGCAGGTCGTAAATCGCAAAATGAGAGGTGATATCCTCGACGCCCTGGTTTTCCAGAGCCGTCATCACCTCGCCGACCAGACGCGGCATATAAAACTGATGTTCCATCATCATGAATCCGGAGTCGGTCATCGCCTGCCAGTAATCCTCGAACGCCTCGGTGGTAAAGAGATAGTTTTCCGCGAGGGCGAACGATCCCGAAGCGACGGCGGCAAAGGTATTGGAACTGAGGGAATAGATGACATCGAACTTATTTTTATGGCTACGGACATAAGTGCGGGCATCATCGGTCACAACTTTTACCCTGGGATCATGATATATATTGCCGGTGAATTCGGCCAGTTCACCATCGAGCATCAATTTATTGACATGGGGATTGATTTCGACGGCATGGATTTCGGTTGCCCCTTCCTGCAGGGCCTGCAGGACATCGACACCGCCGCCGGCGCCGAGAGAGAGGAAGGTGCAGGAATCGAATTGTTTGATCAGGTAATCGACCGGGATACCGAATTGGAAGCGCAATGAATCGGGCCGGTCCCAGTTGCCATCGAAGCCATAGACAGGTGAGTTGGCGATATGATCGATATTAAGGCCGCGGTGGTCTTCGGCAAAATCATAGATTTTGACCAATCCCATGGCATCCCAATGGCGATAAATAACCGGGGCTCGTTCTTCCCGTTCGACGTGCAATAACGAGGGGCCCATAGTACTCAGGACGACAGCGCTGACGACGAGGAGTAACGGTACCGTCTTGAACCAGCGTTGACCGGCTATCAGGGAAGCCAGCAGGACCGGGATGGCGATAATGAAGGTCGCTGAGGGCGTCGAGAACCAGTTCATAAACAACATCGCGATGAAGACACCGATTCCGGCCCCGATCAAGTCGGCCATATAGAGGCGCGGCATATCGAGGCAGTTTTTTTTGAACAGCATCGCCAGGGCGATGCCGCCGAAGAAAAAGGAAGAACTGAGGATGAATACCGCTGCGATAAATTTACCGATCATCGCCCATCCGGAAAACAGTAAAGAGAATTTCAAGCCCAGTTTGAGCACCACCGGCGGGCCGACCAGGGCGGCCAGACCGGTCATGGCCAGCATGAGGCCGAGGTTCCAGTCGTTTTCAAGAAAACGGAAAAGGCGCAGAGCGAGGGCGCCCATTCCCAGGCCCATCACCGCCAGCGAAAGGGTTAGGAAGGCGAAGGTGTAGAAAAATTCGGCCGAAAATATCCGCGTCCAGACCATTTCGAGACCGATCAGGGTTATGGAAAGAAGAGCGACAACGATGAAATTCTTTTTTGGCATGGTATCTACCTTTCAGGCGGCGATCATCATTAAGATTTATGGGGGATAAATCGATGATTCTCGATATTGGATAATCTCGTATGTCTTAATTGCCGGTTGCATCAGTTTTTCATACGGTGGGGATTGAGGGAAGTTTCAGTTGGGCGGAGGGGGAGACGCCGAGTTCGCGAAAAGAATTGACAAAGCTGGTGGCGGTCGGTAAATTCATCGATGAAATCATATGACATATTTATGATCCAATCCTGAAGGGAAACAGCAGGCGGCATGCAAAACGACCAACTGCAGACTCTATTTGATAATCTTAAACTCGGTCGCGTGGTGGTCGGGCCGGAGAAGGTCAGCGGCGGGCTGCTGCACCGGATGTGGCGGGTGACCACCGAATCGGGATTGTATGCTGTCAAACACCTCAACCCCGAAATAATGTCAAGGCCCAATATAGAAGACATTTATATCTTATCCGAAAAAATAGCATCGGCATATGCAAGTCAAGGCATCCCGGCCATACCTGCCATAGTGCATAATGGTTCACCGCTTCACAAATGCGGTCATGATACGGTTATGATCTATAAGTGGTTCGATGGCGTACCGGCTGTGGTCGGGTCGATTGATCCCAACCGTAATTTCAAAATTGGCGCCATTATTGCCGCCCTGCATCAGTATCAGCCTGAAATAGAAGGATTGGATCGGCCTGCTTTTACAGGCTTTGATGAGAAGCACTGGCATGATTTGTTGAAACAGGCTCGCGAAAAAAGCGCCTCATGGATAATGGATTTTGAAAAAGTAATTTCCGAAATAATCGTTTTGAGTTCCGAATATTCTCACGCCACAAATACTCTGAGTTCGGAAACGCTGATAAGCCACCGGGATATGGATCAGAAGAATGTTCTCTGGACCGACGACAATAAACCGCTGATAATTGACTGGGAAGCGGCCGGAATGACCAACCCGGCCATGGAACTGTTCGATATGGCTCTCAACTGGAGCGGCATGGCGAAAACCGATGAAGGATTGGATGCATTCGCATCATTTATTCGCGGGTACAAAAGCGTTCGCAAGGCACCTGAAACGGATGCTAAAGCGGCATTCCTCGGTATCATTGGCAACTGGTTGGAATGGATCGAGTATAATATGCGGCGATCGGTCGGCGATCAGTTCGATGATGAGGACAAATCGCTGGGTGCAAAAGAAGTCAGTTCCACCCTGAAGACAGTGATGTCACTTCATTCGCGCTCGGAGCAACTTGTGAATTTGTATGAAAGCTCGTTGATGGGAAGTGAATAAAAAAATTCAGGCTCCCCGCCGGGGCGGAGAGCCTGATTGTATCGTGTGCTTATTTAGATCCCCTTCTCGTATTTTTTGACCCATATCGAATAGAAGAAGATTCCGATGGCGGAGCAAAATCCGATGGCCGCGAATGGATACCACAGCGTATGCGGGGTATAGGTATCCCAGAGCAGTTTGGTTGCATCAAGGGCATTGATGCCCATCACTTCCTGCAAACGGGTCATCGCATCGGGGCGAGCGACGCCCTCGATAATGCCATTAAACTGTGCCAGGGCCTGAATACTTTCGGCGACCTTATCGCCGACAGTTGCCTGCAGGCTGGTCATCGCATCCCAGGCTGTCCCGGTGGTGATATCGAGTTTGTCGGCCATGTAGCGGATGGCGAGGTTGGCCTTATCGCCGGCGTCGTCATAGATCGTGCCGCCGAGGAACGATCCGTAGGCCCAGCCGATGGCCAGAGGGATATTGGCATACCCCATATAAAGCGCCTTTTCACCCTCCGGAGCGATGACTCCGAGGTATTCGTTCATCTTGGGCGACGACATCATTTCACCGACTGAGAAACAGAGGATTCCGAGGATACAGATATATCCGGCCATCGAATATCCGGCAAGGATGAGTCCGACCGATGACAGCGCAATTCCGAACATAATCGAATGGACGCGCCGCATTCGGGAGACCAGCCATGAGACTAAGATAACGAAGAGGATGATCAGGCCGGCATTGGCATTGATCAGCCATTCCTGGGTGATCATGGTGCCGCGAGCGGTTTCGACTGTCATCCATGACGGCAGATTAAACATGGCGACAATGTTGGAGGAATCGACCCAGTCGACGATGAAGTTCGGCAGCATATCGAACAGTTGCATGAACATCAGCCAGAAGCCGGACATGATGAGGATGAAGACGGTCAGGCGTGGCCGGAAGAGAATATTTTTGACGGTGGTTTTGATGATTTTGCCGACGCCGCCGGTCTGGTTGCCCCCGGCAGGGACTTCCTTATAGGTGAACAGCATCAGGTAGTTGATCGAAACGATAACGGCGCAGCCGTAAAATACCGCAGGCCAGGAGATGCCGTACATGAAATGGGCTAGCGGCGGTCCGAGGAAGCCACCGATATTGACCAGCATATAGAAGGTGCCCCATCCCACCGAGGAATTATCTTTATTCAGCGTGCGGACCAGGG
Organism: Candidatus Zixiibacteriota bacterium; assembly: GCA_030668485.1. Lineage (GTDB taxonomy): Bacteria > Zixibacteria > MSB-5A5 > GN15 > JAAZOE01 > DAOUTW01. Next base: position 21,350 of record DAOUTW010000053.1, on the reverse strand, counting down.
TGCCCTGCACGCCCGGCTTGAAGATAGCCGTGCCGGCGGCGAGGACGCAGCAGCCAAGCAGAAACGGTATGAATTCCCGCTGAGTCGCCATCATCATGTAGCCGATGATCTTGATGGTGATGGAGAAGGCGATGGTTTTCTTGTAGCCGTAGCGGTCGGCAAAGCCGCCGGATAAAAACGGCACGATCGATTGTACCAGCGCCCACCAGAGGAAGATAAATCCTTTTTGGGTCTGGGTAAACAGGAGGCCGCCGATCTCATCGGCCTGAGCGATATAGATCGGGATGACGACACGGACGCCGTAATAGGCGAGCCGTTCGATCATTTCCATGATGTTGACCATCCAGTAGGCTCTTTGGAACCCGGCCAGTTGGGCGAACATCCCTTCCTGTTTAGTTTTGGTCGGAGAACTCACACCCTGCGCCAAATCATGTCCTTTGTGTAGAGGTCAGTATGTATGACCAATAAAGTAGGGAATTGACTGTCAACAGTCAAGAATCGGAAAAAATAATAATCCGCAGGCAAAGGCCTGTTTTTGGCTAATTTAGATTTCAATCTCGTAATGGTTTGTCTTATATTGTGTATGGCACGGATACAATCAATCTGGCAGGATCGCACGGATCCTGCCCTACTAGTAACTGGCGGATCCTGCCCTACGAGTAACATATATGGATGATATCGTTAAAAAAGTCATTAACACCATCGATCGGCAGGCGCTGATTGCTGAAGGGGATAAGGTGCTGGTGGCCTTCTCCGGGGGACCGGATTCGGTGGCGTTGCTGCATATTCTCCACAGCCTCCAAAATGAATTCGAATTCAAACTCGCCGCCGTCTATATCGACCATAAACTCAGGCCAAGGGCGGCCAAACGGGAAGCCCGCTTTTGCAAAGAGTTTTGCCTGAATTACCTGATCCCGTTTTCATACGAAGAAATCGATATTCCCAATTTATCGAAAAACGACAAAACCGGAATCGAAGAAACGGCGCGGGTTTATCGCTATAGAACACTCGACAGAATCGCATCCGATCAGAATTTTACCAGAATCGCAGTCGGGCATCACCGGGATGACCGGGCGGAGACGATTCTGTTCAATATGCTGAGAGGTTCCGGGCGGATGGGGGTGACGGGGATGCCGCCGCAGAGGGGCAAAATAATCAGGCCGCTATTCGACATTTCTCGCCTGGAAATCGCCGATTACCTCGAAGAGCACGGCCTGAAGTACATGATCGACCGGTCCAATTTGAGCCGCAAATTCACCCGCAACCGGATTCGCCGCAAAATAATTCCGGTGATGAAAAGAGAGGTCACGGAGGCGGCGGTTGATAATATAATCCGGTTTTCGGAGATAATTGCCGACGAGGAGAAGTTCCTGGGGAATATGACCTCGGTTATCTATGATAAAACCGTTTCATTAACTCCCGGCGGCAAGATAAGGCTTGATTTGACCAATAAATTGGAGTATGATGTATGGCTTAAGCGGCGGCTGGTATTTAAGATACTGGCTGAAGCCGGATTTATCGACATGGAGTTTGCCGAAATCGACCGGCTGACAAAGCTGATCGACGGAAAGCGGCAAACCCGCGTTTCGATCCGGGAGGGATTCAGTGCCGAGCTTGCGGGTGAGAGCCTTTATGTGTACCGACCCGGGGCTGAAATCGGTAGGCAGGAGGTCACGCTTCCGGGGAAATGCAGGTTGGATTATCCGCGGGTCTGTATCTGCTTTGAATATGTCGATAAAATAGATGTAAAGGAGATAGAGACCGGGCAAGGCAAGATTGCCTATATCGATACGGGGAAACTTCAGGGAGCACTATTCCTGTCCGGCATAGAGCCGGGTGCACGGTTTCATCCCTTCGGACGGCCCGGTTCTAAGAAAGTCGGCGACTTTCTGACCGATCGGAAATATCCCCGACCTCTCCGCGATGAATTGCCGGTTCTGTACGACGGACAGGGAATTGTCTGGCTGGCGGGACTGGAAATCGACCATCGAGTGAGGGTGGAACAAGACACGGGAAAGATTCTTAAAGTTGAAATCGGAAAAGACTGAGCTTCGGGCTCACACATTCGAACTATTGTTCCCGCAGGACCGTATTGAGGATCAGGTGCGGGAATTGGGCAGTCGGATATCGAACGATTACATTGACAAAAATCCGCTGCTTCTGGGCGTCCTGAAGGGATGCTTCGTTTTTATGGCCGACCTGGTACGAGCGATATCGGTCGCGTCCGAAATTGAATTTATTTCGGCTCACAGTTACGGTGAAGGGGTCGATCCGGGAGAGTTGAAACTGTCGGGCGGTCCCGATGTTTCTCTCAAGAACCGCCATGTTCTGCTGGTGGAAGGGGTGGTCGATACCGGCCGTACGGCGCAATCGATTATCGGGACGATTAAAAGCATGGAACCGGCCAGTATCGAGATTGTTACACTACTGGACAAGCGAGGTCGACGAGAACTTGAAATAGATATAAAATACGCCGGTTTTGAGATCCAAAACGATTTTGTGATCGGATACGGCCTTGATCACGGCCAGATGTATCGCAACCTGCCGTTTATCGGCAAGGTGATTGAAAATAGCTAGAATATTAGGAGTAGTACTTAATGGGCGCCTCAATGAAATTGAATCGGATGCCGCATAGAGATAATCAGGGTAAACGGGGGAAATCACCACAGGGTGACAAGGACAAAAAAGACGGCATGCCCTGGAAAAGTTCGGGACGTTCGCTGGTATTTTGGCTGGTCATCGTTTTGGCGATGGTTGTCATATATAATGTATTCAGTGAAACCGGCGTCGATAGCGCGGTTGTCAAGTACTCGGAATTCCTGCGCTACCTTGACCAGGGCAAAGTCGCCTCGGTCGAGTTCGTGGATAAAAGTATAAACGGTCGTTTCACGGAAGAAACAGTGGTCGCAGGTGCGACAGGGTCGGGGAAATATCGGAAATTTACGACAAGAATTGTATTTGAAGATCCTGAACTGCTCAAGAAACTGACCGAGGCCGATGTTTCGATCGATGCCAGAGAAGAGGGGTTTAGCTGGGGCGGGATAATGCTCTCGATAGCCCCCTGGGCTATTTTGATTTTCGTCTGGTTGTTCATGCTGCGCCAGATGCAGGGCGGTGGAGGCGGCGGTCCCAAGGGGATTTTCTCCTTCGGCAAAAGCCGCGCTAAGCTTGTGACCGATGAACGCCCCAAGGTCACTTTTACCGATGTAGCCGGAGCCGATGAGGCAAAGGAAGAGTTATCCGAAATCATTGATTTCTTGAAAGACCCCGGGAAATTTCAGAAACTGGGTGGCAAAATCCCCAAGGGTGCTCTGCTTCTGGGGGCCCCCGGTACAGGGAAAACTCTTCTCGCGCGAGCCGTAGCCGGTGAAGCGGGGGTACCGTTTTTCTCGATGTCCGGTTCCGATTTTGTCGAAATGTTTGTCGGTGTCGGCGCCTCGCGCGTTCGCGATCTATTCGATCAGGGGAAGAAAAACGCGCCCTGTATTATTTTCATCGATGAAATCGATGCTGTGGGGCGCCATCGTGGCGCCGGACTCGGCGGCGGTCATGATGAACGCGAACAGACTTTGAATCAGTTGCTGGTAGAAATGGACGGTTTTGAGTCGAATGAGGGAGTTATTCTTTTGGCGGCGACCAACCGGCCCGATGTCCTCGATCCGGCTTTGCTTCGTCCCGGACGGTTTGACCGGCAAATCGTGGTCGATATCCCTGACGTTCGAGGGCGCGAAGGTATTTTCAAGGTGCATACCAAGAAGGTGAAGCTGTCCGACAATGTCGATCTCAAGGTTATGGCACGCGGCACACCCGGTCTTTCGGGAGCCGATATAGCCAACCTGGTTAATGAGGCGGCTTTGCTGGCAGCCCGCCATGACAAAGACTCGGTTGAGATGGTCGATTTTGAAGATGCCAAGGATAAGGTGATGATGGGCGCCGAGCGGAGATCGCTGGTGATTTCCGACGAAGAAAAGAATATGACCTCATACCATGAGAGCGGTCACGCCCTCCTGGGCAAACTGGTACCTGATGCCGATCCGGTTCACAAGGTGACCATAGTGCCTCGCGGCATGGCTCTTGGTCTCACTCATTATCTGCCTGTAGATGAAAAGCATACTTATACAAGAAGATATATGAGAGCCCGGCTGGTTTATACCATGGGTGGTCGTGTGGCGGAGAAGCTCGTTTTCAGTCATTTAACAACCGGCGCCGGAAACGATATCGAACAGGCCACGGCTCTGGCGCGCAAGATGGTGTGTAACTGGGGTATGTCCGATAAAATCGGTCCGTTGGGATTCGGTTCCAAGCGCGAGCATATTTTCCTCGGGCGCGAAATACAGGAGCATCGCGATTATTCCGAAGCGACGGCTCAGTTGATCGACGCCGAAATTAAGCGTTTTATCATTGAGGCGGAGGATACCGCGACTGAATTGCTGAGCAAAAATCTGGATAAATTGCACAAATTGGCCAAGGCTCTGCTCGAAAAGGAAATACTCGATGGCAGCGAAATCGACGATATCATCGACGAGGACGACAAAGCGGAATCAATCACGGAAAAAACGCCCCAAACCGATTGATAAGAAAAAAATAATTGACGGTGTCCGGCTGATCCTGGAAGGGATCGGCGAGGACGCCGAACGTGAGGGACTGCTCAAGACCCCGCAACGAGTAGCCGATTTCTACGAAGAAGCCTTTTCAGGTCTGAATCAGGATCCCAAAAAGGAAGTTACTCTATATACCGCAGAGAACCGCGACGAATTGATTATCATCCGGGACATTTCCTTTTATTCGATGTGCGAACATCATCTCCTGCCATTTTTCGGTAAAGCGCATATTGCCTATATTCCGGGTAATAACAAGATCACCGGTTTTTCGCATCTGGTGCGGGTGATTGAAATGCTGGCCAGCCGGCCGACGACCCAGGAAGTTTTGACCTCCGAAGCGGCCAACATTATCAAGAATATAATCAAGCCGAAAGGCGTTTTGATCGTGACCGAGGCAGAACATCTCTGCCTGACGATGAGGGGAATCAAAAAACCGGGTTCGCGAACGATCACCTCGGCTATCAGAGGTTGCCTGCGTAAAGAAGCAACGCGGGCCGAGGCTTTCGCTCTTATCAAGGGGCCGAAATAAAAAAATTGGAAGTGTTTAGTAAATAGTCTTATTACCGGGGAACGGCATGATCGACACCATCACCTTAACCGACGGCAGAAAACTTGATTTTACCCGCCCTCAGGTTATGGGGATTGTCAATTGCACCCCCGACTCATTTGCCGATCGATCCGATACCACCGAAAAAGCTATCAACTCGGCTCGTCGCATGATTGACGAGGGAGCCGATATTATCGATATAGGCGGCGAATCGAGCCGTCCCGGTTCCGACCCGGTGACCCTGGAGGCGGAACTTGAGCGGGTTATTCCGGTAATTGAAAATATTCGATCTTTTTCTGATATTCCTCTTTCAATCGACACCACCAAGGCGGCGGTGGCGGAAAAAGCATTGACAGCGGGCGCAAATATTATTAACGATATATCGGCGCTGGCTTTCGACTCCGAAATGGCCGAGGTCGCTGCCCGGCATGGATGCCCGGTAGTGCTGATGCATATCCGGGGCAATCCGAAAACGATGCAGGATGATCCTCATTATGACGATGTTATAAAGGAGGTCGTCGATTATTTTTCCGGGCGGATCGATTATGCCGTGTCGCGGGGGATCGACAACAGTAAGATTATCCTCGATGTGGGAATCGGTTTCGGCAAACGGACGGTCGATAATCTGATGCTGATCAAGCATCTTGATGCCTTTAAGAAATTCGGCCGGCCGCTTTTGGTCGGAGCCTCGCGGAAACGATTTATCGGCGAATTGACAGGGATGGATACGGACAAGCGGCTTGAGGGATCGGTGGCGGTGGCTTCGATGGCGGTTCAGAACGGGGCCGATATTGTTCGGGTTCATGATGTAGCGCAAACCAAACAGGCGGTGGCAATGGCTGCGGCGGTTCGTGAGGTTTAGGTGGATCTTTTTTCACTCGGTTTCATAAATTTCCGACTGGTCGACTTAGTCGACATCCTGATTGTCGCCTACATCATTTACAAATTATTGTCCCTGATGAAAGGGACCCGTTCGGCCCAGATGATTACCGGGCTGGTGCTGGTCTTTACTCTGGCTTTTGTCGCTTTCTGGTTTCAGTTGGAAGGCTTGATGTGGTTGTTTTCCAACCTGGCCACGGTCGGTTTTATCGTCCTGGTGATTATTTTTCAGCCGGAACTGCGCGGAATGCTGGCTCAGATGGGCCATTCCAAAATATTCAAAATGGTCGGGCGGTTTGAGGGGACCAAGGCGATCGAAGAGGTCAGCCGGGCGGCGATCCGCCTGTCCGAACTCAAATATGGCGGCCTGATGGTTATCGAGCGGTCGGTGGGCTTGAAGAATTTCATTGAAACCGGCAAAAACCTCGGCGCCCAATTATCGGCTGAGGTCATCACTACCTTATTTACTCCCTACACGCCGTTGCATGATGGCGCGGTTATTATTTCCGGTGAATTTATTTCGGCGGCGGCCTGTACATTGCCTCTGACCAAGAATCCTCGCTATCGCAAATTGTATGGTATGCGGCACAAAGCCGGGATCGGTGTCTCGGAAGAATCGGACGCTATTGCAGTTATCGTCTCCGAGGAGACCGGGGAAATATCGATTGCCTTCCAGGGATTATTGAATCGCAACATCGACCGCGCCGAACTCCGCGATACTTTGACGGATTATTTTAAGAAGTAAACATTCTGGACCGCGAAGTCCCGTAGGTAAAACGCCAAGCGCAACACGCTCCTGACACCCCGGCTTAACTAATGTCGAAATCACGAGGCTTCGATCTGACTACATGTTTATGGCCACCGGCAATACAGATTCTTGACTAATAACCCTATGTGCAGAGGCACATAGGGTTATTAGATGTAAATAGCGAGTGTTTCCCGGCTAATACAAGCACGCCAGGTGACCACGTATGCTGATGCAACATCCGTCGCACAGGACATAACAGGCCCCGGGCGGACAATTAGGGCATTTCAAGCAAGGTGGCGTGGCCTCAGCCGTCTGCGCCGTGATAGTAAAGCCGACGCTGAAAGCAAAGATCGCGATAAACAAACACAGACAGATCGCGGTTAATTTCCTCCTCATCGAATTTCACCTCCTTCCATGAAGATATTGGACTCGTTTCCATCCCTACCGAAAAGATAGGGGTAAACACAACTGAATTCAGCAACTAAATGATATCGTTAAGGGCAGCCCGGTAATTATTCTAATGATGATGCCTACAAGAAAATAGTCTCCGAACATTATTGTGTCAAGTAAATTCTTATTGGGTGTTTCTTGCGAATTGACTCACAATTAATGCCACCCAAAAGACCGGAAAATAGCGGCAGGTGGCCGGGACATTCGTCCCGGATTCGCAAGACGTTGGCGGATTATTTTAAGAAGTAGAATTTCCCTTACATCTGGAAATTGGGGTGCCTCACCGCCTGCAGTGAGTATGTGATTCCCGTGGGCGACGGACCACCCCGTGCCCCAAAAATCTGTCTGATCAGAAGCCACCCATCCTCTTGATGCGTAGATTAGCTTTAATAAACAATAAAAAACAGTAATAAACAGTAATAAACACTTGACAAATGAGGAAATTTACCGATTTTGGAGGTAGACCAACCTTAAATCCGGAGTGGTAGGTTATGGGAAACTCAAAACTGTTCTCGTTTGAATATTTCCCCTCGCTTAATAATACCGAAGAATTTTTCAGGAAAATCACGGGGGAAGAGGGTGCCGGGCGGAGGATTATCAACCAGCATTTGCTGCTGAGTCTGCTGGCGTTTCTATACGGCATAATGATGGGCAGTTACCACAGCTTTGCCCAGGCGATTGTCGCCGGACTGAAAATTTCGGTGCTGTTTTCGCTGACGCTTTTGATCTGCTTTCCGGCCTTTTTTATTATCCAGTTCATCCTGGGATCGCGGCTTAAAGTCTACCAGATGATTTCGATCATCCTGTCCGGATTTGTATTGACTACCGCGATCATGGTTTCATTTTCTCCGATTATCCTGATTTTCCTTTTGACTGGCAGTAATTATTATTTCTTGCAGCTATTGCATATCCTGATTTTTATCCTGTCGGGACTATTCGGGATGAAGACGATCGTCGATGCTCTTAAGTATTCATGCGAGAAGAAAAATGTTTATCCTCAAATCGGAGTAGTGATTTTCCGCTTCTGGGTCATTATCTTGGTTTTTATCGGGATTCAACTGGCCTGGAATTTCCGGCCTTTTCTGGGAGACCGCGATCGGCCGTTTGAATTATTCCGCGATTATGAAGGCAATTTCTACGCGGCTCTGATCTACTCGGCCAAACAACTGATTGAGCCGGAACGGCAGCCGTCGATTCATGAACTCAATTATGAGCAGCATCGAGCGGCTCAGGATTCACTGCTGGAACTGTTCAACCGCGAGGATACAGCCGGTGAAAACTGATATTATGACGCTTGAGGAAGTCGCCGCATATCTGAAACTGAAACCGCAGACGATTTATACCTGGGCCCAGGAGAAGAAAATCCCGGCTGCCAAGTTGGGGAAGGAATGGCGCTTCCGGAAGTCAATAATTGACCAGTGGTTTATATCCCATATCGATGAGAAGTTCTTAGATGTCATCGACCGCTGGAAGGCCAGTGAAGGGTTTGACGATGTAAATGGTGAGTAGAATGGGCCGTAAAAATAACCCGGGGCCAGTCCCGGGTTTGATTTGCCTGCTGAATCGATTTGTCTCCGGCAGGCGGTGCGGGGCAGTTTAGGGTCTTGCCCGGGACCGGCCTTATGCGCCGGAGCAGCAATGAGCCGTACGGGGAACAGAATAGCGCCTCATTTCAGCCTCCTTGTAAAAAGTCCAATTCAAAAGTAATCCCGCCGGTTATGGCAGATAATCCGGTTTACTTCTTCTCCTCAGCCGGGGGGCAGCAGGCGGAGATGTCCTTACCGGCAAAACCGGCAACGCAGCAGCAGGAACATAAATCCGCAAGACTTTTCCCTGTGACCTCAACCTGAAACCCGTTCTCGGTTTCGGTGATGTCGATCCGTGTCTGTTTCTTATCCATGGTCTTTCCTCCATCTATAGGTTGTTATCTACATATGTATATATGCAAATATGTCTATAAATGTTTCCAAAAAAAAGCATTTTTTTCATTTTTTCTTATTTTTTCCGCCTTTTTTACCTTTTGAGAAGGAAATCGTCAGGCAGTCGCAGAAACCAGAACAACATTCGTCCACGACTTCCTTTCTAAGGCTGTAAAAAACGCGCTGACCGTCGCGGCGGTCGGCTACAATTTCAGCTTCCCGCAAAACCGCCAAGTGCCGGCTTATGGTCGGCTGGGACAGGTCCATAGCCGCGACAATTTCGTTGACGGTCATTTCTCCGCTGGATAACAGCCAGAGAATCCGCAGGCGTGAGGGGTCGCCGAAGGCCTTGAAATATTTGCTGTATGCCTTTTCGTCCATCGAGCAGGCGACCATCGCGGGCGATCCCGATCTCTTTTTACCTTTCATATCCATATATAACCATATGTTTATAGGCAAATGTTCCGTTTGTCAATATATTTTACACAAACCGGTTGACCAGGGTGATATTATTTATAGCCGCGACAGGGGCGAGCGCTTACTGCTCTTCAGCGATCGGTGTCATCGTGATATGATGTGTCACGACCGGACGGTCAAAATGACCGGTATATTCGAACCAGAGGGTGTCTGTTTCGTAGTCATCCCGTTCAAAATAAATATTGTGTTCCTCAAACATCACTCCATCAAGCCGGAAATAACCGGCCGAGTCGGTGACGGTGCTCAGTTTGGCGTGGGATTTTTCAAATACTTTGACGCCGGCAAGATAAATGGTGGTGTCGGTGTCGGTCACCCTCCCGGATAGAATTGCGCTTTTTGAGACTTCTTCGCGCTGGCCGCAAGACAAGAATAAGGCCATGAAAAGGCATGTAAAGCACAAGGCCGTAATAATCGATTTCATATCAACTCCTTAGTTACAGGGGTTAATCTAAGAATTTATGCGAGGTTGCGGTACAAAAAAATGATGGATTTCAAATCTAATATCTATATATTTGACATACAGCCCCGGCCAGGCAGGGCTTGTTTTGGAGAATGTAATTATTTCTCTGCCCGAGCCGGAGAATTTTCGACCTACAGCGTATTAGTATGGCAGGGACGGGGGCGAAAAGCAAACTGGTCGCAATATTAGAAAAGGTTTGAGATGTTTATCGACTATGTTGAAATAGATGTTCAGGCTGGGAGAGGCGGCGATGGGCGTATATCTTTCCGTCGCGAAAAATTTATTGCCAAAGGCGGTCCTGATGGCGGTGACGGAGGCCGCGGCGGGAATATTATCGCCAAAGCCGACGCGAATATCACGACCCTGCTCGATTTTCGATATCGTCGCAAGTATAAGGCGGAGAACGGACAACCCGGTGGCGGGGGGCTGAAAACCGGCCGTGGCGGAAACATTGTGTCTCTTAAGGTGCCGGTCGGAACCATAATCAAGGATATCGAAACCGACCGCGTGATCGCCGACCTCGATGAAAATGGTATGGAGGCGATTCTTGCCTCCGGCGGACGAGGCGGCAAGGGGAACGATCATTTCAAATCTTCGACCAATCAAACCCCGAGACAGGCGACGCCGGGTCGCGCGGGAGAACGGTTAAAACTGACTCTGGAGTTGAAACTCCTGGCCGATGTTGGCCTGGTCGGTTATCCCAATGCCGGAAAATCGACATTGCTATCCCGAGTCTCGGCGGCTCGTCCCAAAATCGCCGATTATCCGTTCACGACCCTGGTGCCCAACCTCGGAATTGTCCGGCTGCGCGATTTTCAATCATTTGTCATGGCCGATATCCCGGGAATAATCGAGGGGGCCAGTGAGGGAAAGGGTCTGGGATACCAGTTCCTCAGGCATATCCAGCGCACCGCCGTTCTGCTTTTCATTGTCGATGGTTTCGAAGAGAAGGTGAAAGAGACTTTCGATAAACTTTATGGCGAGTTGAAAAAATTCGATCCCGATCTGGTCGATCGGAAAATCGTGCGGGTAATTAATAAAACCGATATTATCGACGGTGATATAGTGGAAAAGATGAAAATAGACTACCCGGACTATCTACTTATATCGGCGGTCACGGGAGACGGTGTTGACAGCCTCCTCAACCGTCTTCAGCAGGCCCTGGATGGAACCGATGAAATCGAGCAATACTGAAATTACGACTCTGATTCTGGCCCTGGCGGCGGTCGGCAAGATCGGCCCGGTCAGAATCAAAATCATGCTGGCTAAGGCGGATGATCCTCTGGACATCCTCAGATGGGACAGGCAGCACTTAGAGTCTATCCCCGGGATCGGAGCCGAAATTGCGTCATTGATCAAGCAGAAGCTTGACCTCGATTTTGGCGCTCGTTTGGTCGACTGGGCTGATAAAAACGATTGCGGCATCACCACTCTGGTCGATCCCGATTATCCTATGCAGCTCAGACAGCTTTACGATGCTCCGCCCTTTTTCTTCCACAAGGGCGAATTGATTGCCGACGATGACCGTTCAATCGCCATTGTCGGGTCACGCAACGCTACCGATTATGGTCGCGCAACCGCGGCCAGAATCGCCGGAGAACTGAGCCGGCACGGGGTAACCATCGTATCGGGGATGGCGATCGGGGTCGATTCCACATCTCATTGGGCCGCTCTGGAAGCGGGTGGTCGGACTATCGCGGTCCTGGGATCGGGAATTGATGTCATCTATCCCCACAATAATAAAAAGTTGTACAACAAAATTGCCGGGCAGGGAGCTGTAATTTCCGAATTTTACCCCGGTACCAAACCAAATCCGGGTAACTTCCCTCGCCGCAACCGTATAATTGCCGGGTTATCGCAAGGGGTGATTGTCGTCGAGGCGGGCGAAAAATCCGGCGCCTTGTTGACGGCCGATCTTGCGCTATCACAGAATAGAAAGCTTTTTGCCGTTCCGGGCAATCTTTCCTCAAAACTGTCTTCCGGAACCAACGATTTGATTAAATCGGGGGCAAATGTTTTAACCTCGGTTGAAGATATCTTTTCAGTATTGCCGGCGTTGAAAAATGATTATATTGGCCCCCGAAAGATAACCGGAGAAGATCTGACTGAGGGCGAGAGCCTGGTGTTTGAGCACTTGTCGGAAACTCCGAAACAGATCGACAACCTGGTGCGGGAATGCCGGCTGACGGTCAGTGACGTCGCTTCATACCTGTTGAGTTTGGAGTTGCGTGGTCTGATCAGGCAGTTGTCGGGTAAACGATTCATCGCGATTTGACATGATAGAGAAGACAGTTACGGTGACCAATAAGTTGGGCCTTCATGCCCGGCCTTCCGCCATGGTAGTCCAGACCGCCTCGAAATTTGAGTCGGAGATTCACCTGTCGAAAGGGACCATGACGATTAACGTCAAGTCAATGCTGGGCGTTATGGCTCTTGCCGCCGAATGCGGGACCGAATTAATTTTGCGGGTGGATGGCCCGGATGAAAAAGAGGCGGTCCGGGAAATAGCCCGTTTGTTCAAGACCCGGTTCCGCGAAGCATACTAAAATTCGGGCGCCGGCAAGAACTGTTATGGCGCCTTGACGTACATTGACGAAGTGATCGAAAGAATAGTCGAATATGAGAGGATCCAAGGAGAATATTAAAGTCAAGTCGATCCCCGTATCGAGGGGAATCGCTATGGGCGAAGCGCAGGTCATCCGCGACCATGCCTTTCACGTTGTTCGGCGCAGTATTCCCGCCGGCCGGGTTAAAAATGAGATCGCACGTCTCAGGAACGCTTCACAAACGACCGTCGAGGAATTGAGAACAACCAGAAACAAGGCGGCCCGGGCGATTGGCGATTCCGGCGCCAATATTTTCGACGCCCAGATAATGATCGCTTCCGATGAGGAGTTTCTCGAATCGGTTATCCAGCGTATCAGCAAGGAGCGGATAAACGCCGAATACGCCTATCAGGAAACGCTGGGCGATACTATTGATCGTCTGGAAAAATCCGATGATCTTTATTTGCGGCAGATGATTCATGATATTCGGGCGGTATCCGAGCGGGTTCTGTCATTGATGCTGGGGGTTGGCCAGGACGATGAAAACGGTTTCAACCGGCCGACGATTCTGGTCGGGCGGATATTCAGTCCCGGTCAGGTGATGGCCTATGCCAAACGGAATGTGGTCGGATTTTTGACCGAAGAAGGCGGTCCCGCCTCTCATATGGGACTGGTAATCAGGTCGCTGGGGATTCCGGCGGCTATGGGTGACTTCAGCGTCGGGGAGCAACTGACCACCGGAACACCGGTAATCATAGACGGCAACAAGGGCGATGTGATAATTAATCCCGATCTCGAAACACGCCGCAATTACCGCCGGATTCGAGCTCAGAAACAATCGCAGCCACTAAATGTCCTCCGCCAGGCACGTTCGATCACGCCGGTTTGCGTTGACGGGCGGCCTATAAAACTGGGCGCCAACCTTGAAATTCCGGGCCCGTTCGACGATCATCTCATCCGGCTCGGTGTCGGGGTCGGGTTGTACCGTACCGAGTTTCTCTATTTTGCCAAACAGGTATTTCCCGATGAGGAGGAACAATACCTGATTTATTCGCGGATCGCGGAAAAATTTCATCCCCTGCCGGTAACGCTACGCACCTTCGATTTGGGCGGGGATAAGTACTCCGACCATCTGGGGAAAATACGTGAGGATAATCCGGCCCTGGGATGGCGCGGTATCCGGGTCGCCCTCGATGCCACGGAGTTGTTTCGGAGCCAGTTGCGGGCAATGTTGCGCGCATCGGCCAGTGGCAATATCAGAATCCTGATGCCGATGGTGTCGGATGCCTCTGAAATCATCGCATCCATGAAACTGATTGAGAAGATAAAGCGGGAGTTGAGACGTTCCAAGATACAGTTTGACGAAGATATTCCGATCGGCGTCATGATTGAGGTGCCGTCGGCAGCATTGTCGGCCGATTATCTGGCCGAATTGGTCGATTTCTTCTCAATCGGTACCAATGACCTGGTACAGTATACCATGGCTGCCGATCGTTCCAATCATCGGGTGTCGAAATATTACAATTCGGCCCATCCTTCGGTTTTGAAACTGATCCAGATGGCGGTGCTGGCCGCGCATGATAATGGTATACCGGTTACGATATGCGGAGAAATGGCCGGCAATAAAGAAATGGCGCCGTTTTTCATCGGCCTGGGGGTTGATGAACTGTCGATGAATCCGACTCTTCTGCCGGGGGTGGCCGATTGGATTTCGCGCATCAATTCTATAGAGGCGAAGAGATTTGCCTCGCGGGTTATGCGGCTGACCACGACCGAAAAAGTGTCGCGGGCTTTTCGTGAGGCATACGATTATATTAAGCAACAGAAAAAAGGAAGCTGGATACGGTGAGTAGTCTTGACAACATCGAGGGAATTAAAAAACTCGATCCGGAAGGAATGTACCGGGCTATCGTCGAATTTCCCGATCAGTTCCGCCGCGCCATTGAGATCGGCAAAGCTGTTGAAGTCAAGGCGGCGGATTATAAAGGGATAAAAAATATAGTATTGTGCGGTATGGGTGGCTCCGCCATCGGCGGCGATTTGGTGCGCTCGCTCCTCAGCGACAGCCTGCCGTGCCCGATGTATATCTGCCGCAATTACCACCTGCCGGCTTTCGCCGATGACGATACGCTGGTTATTGCCTCTTCGTATTCAGGAACAACCGAAGAAACGCTGACCGCCGTGGGGGAGGCGCTTGATAGGAAGTGCCGCCTGTTCGCTCTTACTACCGGCGGACGTCTGGGGCAAATTTGCCGGGAGCATTCTCTTCCGATGGCAACATTGCCGACCGGTCTGCAACCTCGCGCCGCGCTGGGATATTCGTTTGTGCCGCTGATGCTGTTTTTTAGGGCGATCGGACTCTCTCCCTATGACTCGGAACATTTTGAGGCGACGGCTCAATTACTTGAAAAGCGGATGCAGGTATTTTCCTCCGAGACGCCGTCCGATGACAACCGCGCCAAGCAGTTGGCGATGCAGCTTTATGGCCGCATTCCGATTATCTATTCCGGCCCCGAGTTGACCGATGCGGTGGCAACTCGAATGAAAGGGCAGATCTGCGAAAATGCCAAAATGCTTGCCTTTGCCAATCAATTCCCGGAATTCAATCATAACGAGCTGGTCGGCTGGAAGGTTATCAATCCCTTCAGAGATTATTTGCGAGTGGTTGTCCTGAGAGACACCGATGATAATCCTCGGGTCAAGGCCCGGATGGATGTCGTGAAAGCGATGATTGAAAAAGAAAATGTCACCGTGATCGAGGTCGAATCGGAAGGCAGCAATCGGCTGGAGCGGATGATCTCTTTGATTCAATTCGGGGACTTCACCAGCCTTTATCTTGCGATATTGAACAAAGTCGATCCGACACCGGTGAAGGCGATCGATTTTCTCAAGGATGAATTAGCCCAGAGCAAATAAATAACATTATCCCAATATTGGCCTGCCCCGGCGGATCGCATATTATGAAGAATAGGAATAAAAAACTTTTTCCCGGGTGAAGAGGAAATATGCGAAACTTCAAAAACGTTTTCTGCTGGTGCCTCATTCTTGTCCTTCCGATCAGTTATTATGCCGATCCCAATGACTCATCGAGCATCTGGTTCCGCCTTGGGGGCGGCACCGGACAATACAGCACCGTTATCAAATCGTGCAACAATCCACCCGAATATCTTTCCAACGACTATTCCGATATCGGGGGCGCCCTGGAATTCCGGCCCTCTCTGAAAGATGATGTGATTTTCGGTATCCGCGGCGGTCATCTGAGCGCCGGGATTAAGCCCGGCACCAAGTACGGCCATTCTCTCGAACACGGCTATATAAATCCATATGTATCGGTGGAGAAACAGGTTTTCGGGGCCGGAATCGGCCTGGTTCGGAACCTCGGTCCGCGGGTGGGAAATGCCTTTTACCGTGAAATTTTTGAAGATCACTATGATATCGATCCGAAAATAGATTTTCGATATCATAGAAATAATCTTTCCGGTCATGTACGACTCGGATCGCTTTCATCGATTTATGGCATCGTGTCCCTTTATGAAGGGGTACCGATTGTTTCCCGTTACGGTTACTTTTTGTTCGGCTTAGGTTATGGCAGCGTACCCGACTGGCATTTCACCTCCGGATTATCACTTGGTTTTTACGATCAGACCGGTTTCTATCTGGGTGTAAGTCATGATATGAAAGAGTTCGGACGGCCGGAATTTGCTTTTCGACTGGGATCGGCTCAGGGCGATTTCGAAGGTGGATTCTCGGTTGGCTGGGCGTTTACGCTTAAATAATAGATTTCGCTTGGCGAATGAAAATAGACAAAACTCTGGGGTCAGAACCTCATTGGAGAGAACATGGGTGACAAGGTAGAACAATTCCGCAAAACACGGGAAGCCCTCAACAAAAAAATACTCGACCGTGAAAATATCAATATCAAGCGCTTTTTCGGTATCGACAGCGCCACCTACCGCGACGGTGCGCTCGACGTCAAAACCAAGGAATTGCTGGGGCTGGTTGCCTCGACTGTTCTGCGTTGCGATGATTGTATTTCTTATCATCTGATCCAGTGCCGCGAGGCGGGGATTAGCGACGCCGAGATGGATGAGACTATGGCGGTGGCCCTGGTGGTTGGCGGATCGATAACCATTCCCCACCTCCGTCGCGCCTATGATCTGTGGGATGAGCTAAAAGAAGACGATTAGAAATAGCCCTTTTTCAGCTTCTGGACCGCCGCCAGTTTTCTATTGTTTTTTTAATGTCAAATCGGTATTATGCAAGTCGTTAGGACGAAACCAACTCGACTGCTGGTCGTAATTAAAGTAAAGGGCAAAAGTTTGCCTGAAGATGACGATAAACTTATAGAGAATGCCCTCAAAGGCGACCAAAGGGCTTTCAAGGGTCTGGTGACCAGACATCAAGGATCGGTTTTTCATATTGTTTTCCGTATCGTGCGGGACAAAGAAATAGCCAATGACCTGGTCCAGGAAACCTTCATGAAAGCGTTCAGTTCTTTGAAATCATATCGTTCCGAATACCGGTTTTCGACCTGGCTCTACAAGATTGCGGCCAATTCTTCAATTGATCATTTGCGTAAGAAACGGATTCAAGCGTTGTCACTGGATAATCCGATCAAGACCGCAGACGGCGAAGTGACGATAGAGGTCGCCGATTATACGCATCATCCGGAACAGGAGATGGTCCGCCGTGAAAGAGCCGTCTCAATTGAAGAGGCGATCAATTCATTACCCGAGAAGTATCGCCGGGTAATAGTCGCTCGCCATAAGGAAGAAAAATCGTACGAAGAGATAGCCAATGAACTCGATTTGCCGGTCGGAACGGTTAAAGCCCGCATTTTTCGCGCCCGTGAGCTTCTCAAGAAGAGGTTACGGGGAATACGGTAGGAGATTTTGAGGTGGTTTCAAGGCGATTCGTCATATTTTTTGTGACGATTCTTTTTTTGTCAACGGCGGCGTCCGGGGGCAAAATTTATCGTTATGAATATCAGAAAATTATCCGGGTCGAGCCGGGGCTCGAAATATCGATCAACAATCCCAATGGCGCCGTTAAGATGATCACCAATACCGATGATAAACTGCAAATCGATGCGGTGAAAAATATTTATGCCGAGAGCGAAGAGGAAGCCGAGTTTATCGCCGATCATGTCCAGATCAATATTGGCGATGCCAACGGCCATTTTTCGATAGAGCCGCGCTACCTCAAAATCCAGCATCGGTCGCCCTCATTCTGGCAAAAACTTCTCGGTCGCGGCAGCGAAACGTCGCACGGATCGGTCGATTTTATCATCTCCGTTCCGGCCGATTGCAATGTCGATATTTACAATCCGCAGGGGGATATCGAGGTCTCAGGTATTCGAGGCCGTCTTGATGTATCCGGCGACATCGGTTCAATCGATGTCAGGGACATCGGGGGAGATGTTACCGTCGTGACTTCGTCCGGGTCGGTCGACCTGAATGATATCGAGGGGAAGGTTTATCTCAAGGCCAATGGTGCCGACCTCTCCTTCTTCTCGCTCAGCGGCGATTTCGAGGTTCGCAACCGGAACGGCAAGGCTGTCGGCGAATACCTCGTCGGCGATTTAATCATGACGCAAAGCGGCGGCGAGATTGATGTCAAGTTCATCGAGGGGGATATTAGGATCAAATCGACCTCGGCTAGTGTGAAAATCGATCAGGATTTCGGAGCCCTGGATGTCTCCACCGAGTCGGGCGATATCGAGATCACGACGGAATTGAATTCGTCCAAAGATTATTTTGTCGAAACAGTTTCAGGATCTATACGTTTTATTGTACCAGAGGCTTCCGGTGGCGAGGTGCGGCTTGAGGCCGGATCGTGCGAGATCGATACTCAGATACCGATCGCCATCGATGCCTTTTCCCGGACGAGAATTTCCGGGACCTTCGGCAACGGCGGGCCGAAAATAACGCTGGTGACAACCACCGGTGATATAACGCTGAGCGAATACTAGACGGCTCCTAACCGAAAGGCGATATGCGAAAATTCTTGTACATAATGGTCTGTCTCCTTGCGACTGCGGCTATGGCCCAGGATATGCAGGAACACCATTTTGTCAAGATTGATTATTCGGCAGGCGAGACCGTTGCCGTCGATTCCAGCGGCCAGGAATGGATTTATGATTCCGAGCAGGGGGAATTCGTACCGCGAGATGAATATGACAGCGGGTCCGGTCTTTCCGATGAAGGTGAAAATCAAGATTACGGCCCCGATGATATTGTTCTTCCGCCGGAGATCAGATGTACCGATATCTACGACGGTGACATAACTGAAATATTCAGCGAGGTGGTCGTCGAACTCGACGAGCGGATTGAAGGCTCGGTTACCAGCGGAAAAGATATTACTATCAAAGGTCTGGTGATCGGTAATGTTTTTGGCTATCGTACTGTAACCATTGAGGGAACCGGCGAGGTTCGAGGCGATGTGATCGCCCGGGAGATAATCCGCGAACGGGGCGGCCGGATTCTCGGCCAGTACACCGAGGTTGCCTTCCCGCAGACGCTCGGAATCGGGATTCCGAAAGTAACCGGTTTCTTTCCCAATTTCATGGGTATTATTTTTACCGCCTTTTTGATGTTTCTATGCATTATTTCCATCGCGCTGTTCCCCAATCATCTGGCGCGCATTGTGGCTCGTATTGAGCGCGAGGTCATCA
This sequence comes from Candidatus Zixiibacteriota bacterium, assembly GCA_030668485.1. Taxonomy (GTDB): domain Bacteria; phylum Zixibacteria; class MSB-5A5; order GN15; family JAAZOE01; genus DAOUTW01. Next base: position 2,050 of record DAOUTW010000053.1, on the reverse strand, counting down.
AAACATTTTTCTGGGGCATTCTGGCCTGGTTTTCGATAATACCGATTTTTGTGTTGCTTGTAATCACGATCATCGGGATACCGGTTGCGCTTTTGATTTTCCCCTTTGCGCTGATAGCCGCCTTCCTCCTGGGTTATATCGCCACCACGATCTATATCGGAAAAATGCTTGCCCCGATTTTCGGCTGGCAGGAGAAATCGATATACATCAAAAGCATTATCGGCGTGTTGGCGATTGCTGTCCTCCGCCTGCTGGCGAATTTCTCGTCCGCTATCGGCGCCGGCGGATTGGATCTGTTTTTTGCCATTATTTACTTGGTGGTAGTTTTCGCAGTCATTACCATCGGCCTCGGCGCCGTCGCATCGACTCGTTTCGGGACCCGCCCCAAACCGGCTGGTACGGCTCCGGAACCGAGCCCGACTCCGCCCGAACCGCGCCCGGCGCCGCCGATTCAGCCGCCGCCTCCACCACAATCGGATCCCGTTATACCTCAAGTAATTGCACCGCCGCCGCCGGTGCCGCCCCCATCTCCTCGATCGGGAAATGCAACCGATGAGGGGAAAAACCCGTCTAATAAATAAACAGCTAAACCTTTTAGAACGGCAGGTATGCAATGAAGGGCCGATTGGTTATTATTGTATCATTGGCGGTAATGTTTGCTTTCTGTGGCACAGTCGGTGCCAGGGATATGGAATCGCTGGAGAAAAACATCCCCGCCGATTCCGATGTTAAAAAAGTTAACCTCGAATCCGATATCGGAGTCGCTCATCTGAAAATATCATCACATGACGACGGAGATTTGTTTACCAGCGAAGCTCGTTATGATGCCGACCGGGTGGAGGTGGACGTAGAATATGACAAGAAGAACTCCTCGGCTGATATCTTTCTTTTCTCCGAAAAAGTCTCGCGACGTATGGACCTTGATAGCGACGATTGTGAATGGGATGTTTCCCTGTCGCGTGATTATCTCTGGGATGTGAATCTCGACATCGGCTTTACCGACAGCGATTTTGATTTTTCCGGCTTGGCGATGGAAAGCTTTGAGCTCGATATCGGTGCAGCCGAATGCCGAATCGTCTTTGACCGACCGAATCCGGAGAAAATGCGTCGTCTCAATATCGATGCCGGAGCGGGAGATCTGGAAATATTCGGCTTGGGATATGCCAATTTCGATGACATGAGGTTCGACGGGGGAGCCGGAGAATTCGTCCTCAATTTCGACGGCCTTAAAGAAGGGTTCCACACGGCCCGGATTGATATCGGTGTCGGTGAGGCGCGGATCGAAATCCCCAAAGATTTTCCGGTCAGGATTGAATGTGACGAGAGCTGGCTCAATTCACTGAGAATCAAAGGTTCGGATCTGGAAGAGGTCGATGACGGCGTATATGAGACTGAAGATTTTGACGATGCCGATTATGGTCTCGAAATCGATCTGGACCTCGGAATCGGTAAGGTTATTATCGGCTGGGCAGACGGTTCGGGCACGATACTGACCGCCAGATCGAAAGCGCGCCACGGGATTGAATTCGGGCATATCCATCACGGTGATATGTTATCCGGTTTTCAATTGCCTGCAATCCCTGCGATTCCGGCGATTCCGGCAATTCCGGCAATTGCGGCTTTGCCTGCACTTCCCTCATTACCGGCTCTGTTGGAGCTTGATGATTTGCCAGAACTGCCTGAACTCCCTGAAATTCAGCCCCTTCGGCGGGTGAAAAGGGTGCTGGAATAAACTGATATGGTTCAAACCATAGGGCTTGGCAGCCGTAGATGATTTATACCGCCGCGTAATCGCTCGGGCGAGTGATTCCGGCGGTTTTTTTAAACCGGGTTATATCCGGTCTAAAGGCCGAAAATCAGTTGAAGGTCAAGGTGGACGATTTTTTGAAAAGACCGTTGATGCAGAAATATCTGTTCCCGCAAAGTGATAATGTCCTAAAAGAGCAAAGTAGAAATGTCCTGTTGAGAGGCTATAATAATCCTCAAAGAATTGGGGAGGATTATGGTCGGAGAGGACATTATCAGGATGAGTATGAGGGAGTTGAGACGG
>DAOUTW010000038.1 GCA_030668485.1 Candidatus Zixiibacteriota bacterium | reverse complement strand
TTGAAAATCAAAAACTAAAAAAGGTCGCCTTGGTGGCATGTATGAAAAAACTACTACTTATCAGCAGAAGCATGCTTATACACAAAACCACCTTCAACCCCAAATATCAACACTTGACTTGAAAGACGGTATCTACTCGACTGTGGAACATGCAATGGCATCAGGTCATCCGCCGCGGCGGACATGAGCGGATCAAGACCTGACGCAACAGACAGGGCCTGGGGGCTTCTGCACTCAATTAAGAAGTCGATGTGAATAGCGATCTTCTACTAGCATAATTAATACCCAAAAAGTACTTTCCGCCTATTGCCAATAGGTTCCCGGCTTCATATATTTCGACTCACACGAATCAAATGAGCGTGAACTCGATAATCTGCTGATAAAATCTGAGGAGGGTATTATGCGTCGCATAAGTATTTTATCCGTTGTAATGCTGATGATCGCCGTCATCTCTGGCGGATGCGGCGGTGATGAAAACATCACCAATAATTACGCCATTGAGTCGAACGGATCGATTTTCGGACGGGTAATGCCGGCTCAGCCGGGAGTCGAGGTGGCGGCCTGGCAAGCCAGTGAGGTCAAGTCGACAGTTACCGACGACGGCGGCTACTTTATGCTTGCCGATATGGTGCCGGGATTATATGAGGTCCGTATCGCCGTTCCCGGAGGGAGTGAGAGGATTATCTCAGAGGTGGAAGTTCAGCCGGCCGCAGGCACCTCACTCGGTGAAATCGCAGTTTCTTTAATGATAGTCCGCCGCGAGTATCCGAACGGCCTTGATAACATACCTCCGGCGGGAGCCGCGGTACTTATCTACTATTACAGCATGCCAATGTATTTAGGTGAGGTGGGGTCACATATTACCATTGATCCGCCAGCGGAGATAAGTGTGTATGGTGCCTACTACAGTGATTACCAGTTGCGGGTGGAGGTAACGGATCTGATACCCTCGGTGACCTATACGATGACGATCGATGCCGATCTGGAGGCTTTGGATGGGAGCACGACCGGGGAAATCGAAACGATTATTTTTCAGACGGAAGCATTGAAGGTAATGAGTTGTGGTTTTTATGAGGGCTACGATTGGGATAGCATTGCCACTCCCGGTTCAATGTTCAATTGCCGGCTTCAGATAAACGCCGATGTCGATCCCGATTCACTAAACACCGCGGTGAGTATCGATCCGCCGATTGCGGGATTTTGGTATCCTTCATCCGATTATTACTATGGACATGGGAGATATCTTTACTTTTTCCCGACTGGAGCGAATGAGCTACTTCCTGAACAAGTCATTACGATCACCATTGATGGCTCGGTTGGCCTGATTGACAATGTCGGATTCGGAACTGATACGATTCTCACCCTGGGGGTTTACCCGGTGATGATCACATCGATATATCCTGAATCCGGGAACCGGAACGTTTATATCGATAGCGATATCAGAGTATATTTCAATACCGATATGAATCATGCCAGTGTCGAGAGCGCTTTCAGTATGACGACCTGGGATGATGTCTCTGTGGATGGCTCTTTTTACTGGCGTGATTACTATGAGGGCGGTGAATACTTGGAATTTGATCCTAGCGCGTATCTTGATGCGGGTCAGGTTTACAAAGTGACCGTCAATATGACCGCTCGCAGTTTGACCGGTCATTATTTGGATGGTGCCGGTTATACTTTCTTCATGACACGGGATTAGACGAATTGACAGAAGGGTAGGTCGGGTTCGGCCCGCCTGCAGGATAAACCTGACCTATTGGTAGTAACGCATCATATTCGATTGTGAGTGATAAATAAAAGCGGCCGAAAAGGGCATCGGCCGCTTTTTGTATCAATGCGCCGGGTTTTGTCACCTGCCGGGACCAAAACCCCGCGCGACCAAGAGGTATAACAGCTATAGACTTTATTGCAACGGCAAATTACGATTGCCGCACGATCAATAGTTTAGATTCATTTGTCAAGACAGCTCATGACTCGACCACCGGGATGTCACTCATTGTGAATCGGCAACGTCGGAGCCGTCCTCTTTACTATTCCCGAACCCGCTCTTCTTAAGTTTCAGAATCTTAAGTCTGGCCGCTATCTCATGCAAAGGTGCATTGGGCCGCAGGGGAAAATTACATGTGAGCTGAATGGCCATTACCTTCTGACGATCGACTTCACGAGGGCGCAAGGCCATAACACTGCTCTCAAGAGCATGCAGACCGCCGATCGTATCGGGGAGAAAAATATACCACAGTTGCCTCGGGATCTTTTTTAGCATGGTTCTGACGTTGTGGTACGACTTAAGAGCTTTGTCTACGTTGTACTGCATGCATAATCACCTCCAAACGTGTTCAGTGAGGGGTCATGCATCGATGCTGTATGGCACGTGCGTATAGATCTATTGTCTTTCTATACACTATAACAATAGTTCTATCGTTTCTGTTCCGCATAATGCACCGGTTCGCATCATCTGCATGATGTTGTAATATTTTGCACATAACTTATCTCATCCATCACATCACCACCTGGTATCTCCGGATAATGTATCGCGCGGCGGACTTGCAGTGCCGCCGCACGATCATGCACTCCCCAGATTAACAGGCAACTCCAAAGGAATAATTTTGTCCCTGGTTGGACTCCTTTTCAATGTTTCCCTGATGGTTTGTCTGATACGCCTGCATATCCAGCAAACCGTGTTCGTTGAGAATGAAGACAATCACCTTCACATCGCCCTCTTTCTTTTCCTTGATCGCCTTCCGGATTGTCATCTCGACGGTCTGCAACAATTCCGGCGTCGGCATAGCGCCTTTGTTAGAGTTTTTTCTGTCGGAAGGAACGCTTTTCTTGTTCATAACCTTCTCCATCTGTAATTACAGGCATAAAAAAACCCGCCTGGGGCGGGTGAATTATCTTCTTGTTTTAACAGGAGTTATAACGAAAGAGGGATATTCGCCCACCGCCACTGACAGGTATACCACCACCAAAAGAGAATTGATATGGCAAGAGTTATGGGGGCGAACAACGACATAAATAGTCTCCTAATCTATATTCATTATAATACATAATTGAAATGATGCAAGCGGAAAATAGGGTTAAGGTACGATATAACCGCTTTTTGTGGTTGGAACTGACACGGTGATCGACTATTATAAATAAGAGCACGACTACACAACTTGCCTCTTTGACAAAAATCCTTATAAAATTATCAATCGATAAAAGGACATATCTATGAATGCCAAACAGCAAAAACCGGAGTTGTCAAGACCGCTTTCGCGGCGAGAATTTTTAAAAAAATCAGCCATGGGCGCTGTGGGCATTTCTCTCACCGGATCAATGGTCTCAACCTTTGATGCCTTTGCGGGGACACCGGTTATTAAATCGAAGAGCAAAGTAGTGCTAATCCGTAATCCGAAAGTGATTGACGGAACAGGCAAGATTCATCTACCACTTTTGCAGGAGATGGTCGACCGAGCAATCACGACATTTACCGATAAAAGTACGATAATCGATGCCTGGCAGGAAATATTTACACCTGAAGAGATCATTGGTCTGAAAGTTAATGCCAACATGTTGAAGGATTTTACAAAGACCGACTGGATTTCTCATTATCCTTCCTTGGCACTGGCAATAATATCGGGCTGCAACAAAGCAGGTATCAAAAACGAAAATTTCGTGATCTGGGATCGAAGCGAGGCGGAAGTTTACAATGCCCGCTATGATCAACCGGACGGCCTCAAGGGCGTCCGCTTGATGGGGACCAAAAAAGCACGGCGGGAACCGGGCGGAATAGGCTACAGTTCGGAATTGACACCGGTAGGAGAGAAAAGCACTCATGTCAGCCGTCTGCTAACTGAAGTCTGTGACTCCTTGATAAATGTCCCGGTTCTGAAGGATCATTCCTCATCAGGTGTTACCGGTTGCATGAAAAACCACTACGGATCGATAGATAATCCGAGCGAGTTTCATGATAACGGCTGCACCAACCCCGGTATCCCGGAAATAAATAACATTCCCGTAATTCGCAAAAAACAGAAGCTGATTATCGCGGATATACTGCTTGGTGCCTATAATGGGGGACCACGTTGGCGCCGTGATTATTTCTGGCCATATGGCGGGATTGTGATCGGTACCGATCCGGTTGCCGTTGACTGGGTCCTGATGAAACTTCTGGATGAGAAACGGATTGCCGAAGATATGCAACCGGTTGAACCTCGCGCCACCCACCTGGGGTTGTCGGATAATCTGGGGCTGGGCAATAGCAATCCGGAAATGATCGATTTGGTGAAGATCGAGATGGGATAAACGAGATTTTCTTGCATTCAAGTCCATTAAATACAGTATTAGGGCTTGACAAAATGGACTTTTATGGTATACTATTTTTATCATTGAGGATTCGATAAGCATGAATATGTATGCCCACCACATAGGTTTCCAACCCGGTTACGGTTCCCGTTATTACCGATATTACTATTATTATAACCGCCAAAACGATGGTGGGCTTGCGGAGTTTTCCTCAATGAGATAGTCGAATTGGAAAAATTTTTATAAGCCCGCCATCGGCAGACGATGGCGGGCTTTTTTTGTGCCATAAACCGGAATTTTTGATGCCGAGGTGAGAACATGACCAGCAAAACACGTGGAATCAGGGGCGCTATTCGGGTCGATGATAATACCAATGACTCGATTTTCAAGGCGACCCGAATACTCCTCAAGGAAATTATCGACGCCAACGAAATCGTGGTCGATGATATCGCCAGTATTTTCTTCACCGCTACCGTCGATCTCGACGCCGATTACCCGGCTTATGCCGCCCGCGACCTGGGCTGGACTTCGGTACCGCTGTTATGCGCTCGGGAGATGGATGTCCCCGGTGGGATGACACGGGTGATCAGGGTTTTGCTGCATGTCAATACCGTTAAATCCCAGACCGAGATAAATCATCGATATTTGGGGGAAACCAGGAAATTGAGACCCGATTTGAACGGAGGTACAGACCAATGATTATCATCATGAAATCGGACGCTGTCGAGGCGCAGATTGAAGGTATTGTCGGAAAAGTGGAAGAACTCGGTTTTGCGCCGCATCTGTCCCGAGGAGAGAGACGGACGATTGTCGGCGTTGTCGGAAATGGCAAAAAAGTCGATCCTCAGGTATTCATGGTCATGCCGGGAGTGGAAAATGTCGTTCCGATTCTGAAACCGTTCAAGCTGGCCAGCCAGGAATTCAAAAAGGAAAGAACGGTTATCGACGTTAATGGAGTTAAAATCGGCGGACGCGAAATAGTCATCATGGCCGGACCGTGTGCTGTCGAAAGTCATGAGCAGACTATGGCCGCCGCCGAGGCGGTGGCTAAATCGGGAGCGAAAATCCTCCGCGGCGGAGCCTTCAAACCGCGTACCTCGCCATACAGTTTTCAGGGTCTCAAGGAAAAGGGTCTGGAAATTCTGCGCGAAGCGGGGGATGCTTTCGGCCTCGGTGTTGTAACCGAGGTGGTCTCGCCACGTGATGTCGAACTGGTAACCTCCTACGCCGATATTCTCCAGGTCGGAGCCCGAAATATGCAGAACTACTCTCTACTGGAGGCGGTCGGCAAGTCGATACGACCGGTGCTGCTCAAACGAGGGATGATGTCGACCATCGAGGAACTATTAATGTCGGCGGAATATATTCTGGCCAACGGCAATCCGAATGTTATCCTCTGCGAACGGGGGATACGCAGCTTTGAAACCTATACCCGCAATACTCTTGATATTTCGGCGGTCCCGTTGCTGAAGAATCTCAGCCATTTGCCGGTGATTGTCGATCCCAGCCACGCTACCGGGCAGAGGGAATTGGTAGCTCCGATGTCCGCATGCGCATTGGCTGCCGGAGCCGACGGTCTGATTATAGAGGTTCATCCCAAACCCGAAGAAGCCCTGTCGGATGGTCTGCAAAGTTTGCGACCGGAGGAGTTCGAGGGCTTGATGGGTGATCTGAGCAAAATCGCCCAAGCTGTGGGAAAAGAACTATGAGGAAACTGGAAGATCTCAAAATCCTGATTGTCGGACTCGGCCAGATCGGAGGGTCGATCGGAATCGACCTGGTCGATAAGAAATTGGCGGCCTGGGTTTCAGGATTCGACAAGAATCCTGCCGTGGCCAAAAAGGCTGTCGAACGCAAAGTGGTGCATGAGGTGGTTGATTCTTTGGATGAGGCGGTAAAATACTCCAACCTGGTGATTCTGGCCGCGCCAATCCGGGAGATAGTTAAGATGATACCCGAAGTATGTGCGGCCATTGATAGTTCGGCGGCCATTCTGGATATGGCGGGGACCAAAACCGAGATTCTGCGGACAGTTCGGCAATGTGGGCGACCGGTCAATTATTTTGGCGGGCATCCGATGGCCGGTACGGAGAATATCGGTCTTGCCTCCGCCCAACCGGGGCTTTTTCGCGGACGCAAATTTATACTGACGCCGATGGCAGGCAGCGACCGCGATTGGCAAAAGACAATAATGGAGCTATTGAACGCTCTGGAGGCCAAACCGCTTTTAATGGCGGCTGAAGAGCATGATCGTCTGATCGCCCTGACCAGTCATTTGCCGTATGTGCTGTCGCTGGCTCTGATGGGTACGGCATCGAACTGGGAAAAGTCTGATGAAAAACTTCGAGAAATGGCGGCGGGGAGTTTCCACAGCGCAACCCGGGTGGCAGCATCATCACCTGACCTGACTCTTGATATGTTTCTTACCAATCAGGGAAATATTTCGACGGTCGTCGATGAGATGATGGATCGGCTTCAAGAGATCAAAGCGATGGTTGAAAGCGGTGATGAGGCATTACTGAGAGAACTCATTAGTGAGGTGCATCAAAGAGTGAAGTCAAAACCTTAGCTAAGATTGAGGCAGGATAGCTGATTCTGCCTTGCCCTTCCCTCCATCGCGCGGCAGATTTGATATCTGCCGCGCAACAATATAAATGTTATCATCCGGGTTTATCAAGCGCTCTAAAACGGTTGGAACATATAGGTATGGTGATGTGATTCCTCTCCCGGCGCTACAAACAATGCCGAACCCGGTATGGCCGAAGCCCTCGAAAAATACATATCAATCTTTTCGGCTTCAGCCTCCAGCTTCTTGCCGTCTTCTTTGCTGTCGGTCCAATACTTTATCTTGGCCAGAAGTCCGATTGAGTAGGCTTCGATGGGGGCAATTGGGTCGGTTGCGAGATAACGATTGATCGCCTTCTCGGTCAGGGAAAGCATGGTTTCCTTCAACGAGACGTCCCGGCGGGCTGACATCATATAATACCGGGCCATGTCAAGCAGTAAAAGCGTCTGTGAGGGGTCAGCCTCAAAGGCCTGTTCCATGTACTTTATTCCTTCTTCAGTCTTGCCTTCGCGCAGGTATACTTTGCCCAGCGCTTCCAGAGCGGCGGCATTACCCTGATGTTTTTCTACAATCTTCTTCCAGAAATCTATCAGGTCAGCATCTTCCGGCATAAGTATGGCGCGAGCTTTGGCGCCGAGAATGGCGTCATGCTCTTCGAGTTTTTTCGCATATTGTTCGGCCTTCGCCTTATCGGCTCCCATATCTTCGGGAAGGCCACCGTAAATCTCTACCAGGTGGAGCAGCGCTTCGCCATAATCAGGTTTCAATTCCAGTACCGCATCAAAAGCATCGCAGATTTTCTTGACCTGCCCTTTGATATCCTCATCGCCCGATTGCATCGCCATGTATGAATTCATAAAGATAACACGGGCGGCAAAGAAGCAGTAAATTACGTTGTCCGGATCAATTCTCTGAGCGGTTTCTATCGCCTCAAGTGATTTACTGATCGATTCCTGCAACCCCATTTTTCCGCCGGGGCCGCCGGTGACAGTGTATAGGTGGAGTCGGGCAAGTTCATAATAGGCTGCGGCATCGTCAGGATTATCGGCAAGGTGATTATCAAGAAGTGTTTTGGCTTCATCGACCTTTCCGCTTAATCGCAGATCGAAAGCTGTTTGAGATATATCTTTGGCATTGATTCCGCCGCAGGACAGAATCCCGATCATAACCGCTACACATAACACTGCACTCAATGAAAACCGCTTTGCAGAGCGCAGTCCACCCATGTACAGGAATGAGTGTCTCATCTTGTACCTCCTTCGTGAAACATTTGGCAATTTGATTGTGATTGTCGCCGGTATCAGTTGTTAGTTATTTCTCCACAATCGACTTGCAGTATCGATTAAAATAGTCTGTTAAAAAACCGCCTCCTCTATATCACGCTTACGGCTAAGATCATCAGCACCGACCATCGGGAAATTAATCCTTCTTCACTAGTAGTTTGCCTTCTTTATCGAATCTTACTGCATCCCCTCTTTTGAATCTCTGCCCTTCAATGGTGAAGTTTTCCGAGAGTTCACAGTATCTCAATAGTCCGTTTTCATAAAACACAGTACTGCCGTCCTTATAACCCGCTACCCAATTCAACAAAGCAGTTAGAAACTGGAACTTGGCGCAAGGAATCCCCTGTATGATTTCATCTTGTGCCAGCCAGGCTGTCTTCAGTTGACCATTAGGATGAAAACCAGTCATGAATCCGTCCTTTTCGCCCCGGCAAAGATGTCCCTGGATTTCGGTGTTCTGCTTGAGAAAGCACCAGTCGAGGTAACCATCGGAGGTTAAATGAACGACCGTACCGGCTGGAAGCGGCTGTCCGGATAGTGTGTCTTCGCGTCCTAGCGTGCATGACGTCAGTTTCCCGTTCTGGTAGTATTCGACCGAGCCTACACAGGAAATGTCTTGAAATTCTACCACTTCCCCATCCGGTGCAGCTGCCATCCGACTCGTAATTGGTTCATTGCGACCACCAAAAATCATGGCCAATGTAAAGACCACTGCCGCGCCTATTCCCAGAGTCCCAAAGACTCCAGCTCTGAGTCTGGGAGACACTTCCTCCTCCCGATCGCCTCTTCCCAGAAACAAGCAGGTTGATGCAGTTACTACTGGCGTTATGAAGAGCAACCATAAACCCGTACCTACTTCCCGAAAATCATAGAGATCGAAAGCGAAGATTGCCCCGGTTGCTACTGCGGCCAGGAGGAAAGCCATTGCCTTTGGGAATTTCCGTGCGAGTTGACCCAGTCCAACAATGATTCCCCCCACAACGATACCGAATATCGAGGCGACAGAGAACCCACCTTCAGCGATGATGAACAGCGCGAGGAACACCCCTACGGCACTAATTATCACAACGCCGGCCTTGCGATACTCGCCAACCATTATTAGCCCCGTGATTGCCTTGGCAGCGAGGCCGATGAAGATCAGCTCTGGCAGCCCGCCGGACGATTCCCCGCGCGAGGCTTTCCAGAGAGCGAAACCCGCAGCCGCAAGTATTATGACGATGAATCCGATATTGCCAGACCGGGAATGAATAGTAAGTTGACGTTCATCGGCGTATTGCCTGGCAATCCCAAACTCATGAAGTGCAGGACGGAGCAAATAGGCAGCAACGAATAATAGCAATGCAAATTCGTAGCCCATAACCGCCAGTGCAACCCCGACACTGCAAAGCCCACAGGCGAAGTAGAAAATTCTGTCTCGTTTAAACACGATCCTTCTCCTCCAACTCAAAGAGCTCTTCGACGGTTGTTTCCAATTTTGCGGCCAGAAGCAAAGCCAGTTTCACCGAAGGGCTGTAATCCCCTCGCTCGATTGCTACGATTGTCTGCCGGGAAACGGAAACCATATCGGCTACCTGCTGTTGGCTGAGTTCCCCACGTTCAAATCGTAGCTTTCTTAGATTTGTTTTCATCTCCGGTAACTGATCCTCATATATATTTAATATACGACAAATGTAAAGAATAGTTTACATTGTGTCAAGAAAATTTTACATATATTGCCATTTCAAGAGCTTGCGGGGATTTAAGAATACGATCAGAGGAGTAAAATCCGGTCGATTATATGGTATCAGAAATTGATTGACCGGTTTGCCCATTGCCGGCAGCATTCCAGTTCTTTATATTCATTGAATCGAGGTCAAAACGATGGAATCCGAACAATGAAAACGTTTAATATTTGGCGATTAATTGCCATTACCGGATTATTATCTCTTACAGTGGTACTACCGGCTCCCGGCCAAACCGAAGAGGTCATCCAATTGTCTCAGCCATTTGACTGCCGTCCATGGCCTGAGGGCCAGAAAATGTTTTATACTGATTCATATTGGCGGGGAGGCGATTGCGCCTCTACGGTCGATCTTGGCGACGGTCGCATACTGTGGTTGTTTGCCGATAGCTATATCGGTATAAAGCCGCCCTACCACAGGAAACCGGGTTGTGTCACCATGATTCGCAATTGCCTTGGGATTCAGTCCGGGTATGATCCATCGGATGCGGAATTCGAAGTTTATTGGGGGGGCGGTAATGAGACTCCCGAAGCTTATTTTCCATCCGAGGATTCGAGTTCGTTCTGGCCCTGCAATGGGGTTCGGGTTGGCGATTTCTTAATTGTCTTCTTAATGCGTATTTGTCCCAGCGATAGCGGGTTGGGTTTTGTGCATTGTGGTCACGCCGCATATCTTCTCAGTAATATTGACCGTAACCCCGACGACTGGTTGGTGTCACCATTGACATTGCCGGATTGTCCAACCGGTATATGGCTTGGGGCGGCAACTCTGGTCGAGCCGCCGTATTTGTATCTTTTCAACCTTAATTTCCTGGAAGCTGATAATGATGCCATCTTTCTTGCGCGTTGGCATATCGACAGTTTGTTGTCCGGGCAACCTGATGCCTTTGAGCGGTGGCAGATCAAACCAAGACAGCCTGATGGTTTTGAATGGTGGATGGGGATCGACAAGACCTGGGTGCATCATTCAGAACTGAAAACACCGTCGATACTTTTTACTGGTGGTGCTTCGGAGTTTTCCGTCGTGTATGACGAACTGACCGACCAATATCTTTCTATTCAGGCAGTCGGTTTCGGCGCCGCCGATATCATGATCCGTACCTCCCCGGGACTGACCGGCCCGTGGACGGATTCACAATTATTATATCAACCTTTGGAGAAGAGTATAGCGGAAGTGATGATATATGCGGCCAAGGCTCATCCCGAAATTATCGGTGCCGATTTGGTATTGAGCTACAATACCAACGCACCGTTCCGGATAATTTTTGAGGATACCACTATATATTATCCCGTACTTTTAAAATGCAATTGGAATTTTGAGCCTGTTCGATAGTCCGAACAACAGAAAGCACCAGACACTAATCACTGCAACATTTCAGGATCAACATAAACCCGGGTTCTGCCGGTTTTGGCTAATTATGTTAGAAATATGTTGGAAAGAAGCGCCTGTCATAATAGTGTATGCTGTTCACCATATAACAAAATATCTTCTATACTTGCTTTTTCCCTTATCACTCATCGAATACTCTGAGGTTACCTCAAGACAACCTGAAAACCCTTGTTAAATCAGTGATTTTGACGATATTGTAATTATTGGCAGGTCAAATGATGAGAAATCTAAATAAAAACGGAGGATGGTATGGTCAGGCAAATTAATTCTCAAATATTATTTTTAGTTGTGGCATTGCTTGTCCTTTCGATTGCAGTTAATGCAGAAGTACCAAAAAGTTTCAATTATCAAGGGCGACTAACCGATGATGGTGGCAACCCTGTTCCTGATGACTCATATGAAGTAGTCTTTACCATTTACGATGCTGCCACCGGCGGCAACTCCAAATGGACTGAAACTCAGTCAATTATAACGAGCAACGGCTTGTTTGCAGTTTTGCTTGGTACTATAAATCCTATTGTCGACACAGTTTTTAACGGGACCACCCGCTATTTAAGCCTTGAAGTGGCAGGCGCCCCGGAGTTGTCTCCGCGGACCGCGATGGTCAGCGTACCATACGCCCAACGAGTAAGCACCATTGATGGCGCTTCCGGTGGTGATGTTGTCGGAGATATGGTCTTGTCAGGTAAGGCTACATTTGGACCAAGTAACACTAATACCGGTACAAATTCTTTTGTGTTCGGTAAGTCTAACATTGCCAGTGGCGATAATGCCACTATCAGTGGTGGCTGGTTAAACACTGCCAGTGGTCCTTTCCAATCCACAGTTGGCGGGGGTGCTCAGAACACCTCAAGCCATTCTGGTGCTACAGTCGGCGGTGGTACAACCAATACAGCCAGTAGTACATACTCCACAGTCGGCGGTGGTTTTTATAACATTGCCAGTGGTAATAGTGCCACAGTAAGTGGCGGCTATCAGAGTGTTGCAAGTGGTGACTATTCATATACGGCTGGTTATGCTGATACAATTAGCGCCAGTGGTGATTATTCGGTACTTTTTGGTATCGGGAGTAAACTCACCCAGGACTCAACTTTCATGGTCGATATGCCACACGTACGGATTGGAAACGAGGCAGATGGTTTTGAGTTCCCAACTGCTGATGGAACTTCCGGTCAAGTTATGACCACTAATGGATCCGGTCAGGTGAGCTGGTCAACACTTGAGACAGGTGGTGGTGGTAACTGGACAGAATCCGGCGGTGTGCTCTTCACTACAGGAGTGTATGGAATAGCTCGGCTCAGTAATACAGTTTATGGCATCAATAATGACACCACCCATATAAATCTTGGTGTAAACAGCACTACCGGTGAGTTCGGCTTCGATTACAAATATATTACAATCAGCGGCGGCTACCAAAATATCGCCAGTGGCGATTTGTCTACAATTGCCGGCGGCGCTAACAACTCTGCCAGTGACAGTGCTACAGTCAGCGGCGGTTATAACAACACTGCAAGTGGTAACCTGGCCACAGTCGGCGGCGGCAGAACCAACCTTGCTAACGGTGCAAGAGCCACTATCAGTGGAGGTTCCAATAACCACGCTTCCGGCAACCTTCCCACAATTGGTGGTGGTTATGGTAACTATGCTGTAGACAGTGCAGCCGTAGGTGGTGGCTCAAACAACAACGCCAATGGCGTGGGCGCCACTATTGGTGGTGGCAGTCTCAATGAAGCCAGTGGCCTCTATGCTACAGTGGGGGGAGGTTTAATAGATACTGCCAGTGGCGACAATGCTACAGTCGCCGGTGGATGGAACAACATGGCCAGCAATACTTACGCCACAGTCAGTGGAGGTAATTTCAATAATGCCGGTGGTCAATCTTCAACAATTGGCGGGGGAATGGATAACGTAGTAGTTGGAAATTCTGGCACAATCAGCGGAGGAGGTAGTAACTCCATTAGTGACGGCAGCTATGCGACTATTGGTGGCGGTTATAACAATGATGCCAATGGTTATGGCTCCACAGTTGGTGGCGGTTTAACAAACCGGGCGTTGGATGAGTATGCAACGGTAAGTGGTGGCTTTGATAACGTTGCCGATTCCACCTATGCTACAGTCGGTGGTGGATTGGATAACCTTGTTGTTGCAAATTATGCCACGATCAGCGGAGGTACCCACAATGTCGTAAATGGCGCCGGAGCCTTCATCGGAGGTGGGTGGTCAAACTTGGCTGGCGGTGAATATGCCTCTATTGGTGGTGGCCAGCAAAACGATGCATCAATACAGTATTCCACGATAGGTGGCGGTGTAAATAATACTGCCAATGGTTCGGGATCCACGGTATGCGGTGGAGGAGGTAATACTGCCAGCCTTACTGATGCCATTGTTTGCGGAGGTTCAGGCAATACTGCCAACGGTATTTGTGCAACTGTTTGTGGCGGCGCGAGCAACGTTGCCGAGGAAGCTTATACATTTGCCGCAGGTCATAACGCCAAAGCGCTTCATAATGGCTCATTTGTATGGTCTGATAATCCTGCTGGAGAATTAGAGGTTGTAAGTTCAAGCGCGAATAATCAGTTTGTTGTCCGAGCCACAGGTGGTGTGAGGTTTTATAGCGATAAGGGTATGACATCTGGAGTTACTCTGGATCCTGGCGGAGGATCATGGGTATCTGTTAGTGATAGCACTCTTAAGGAAAATATCCAGCCGGTAGATGGTAATGAGATTTTGGAAAAATTATCGGAATTGAAAGTTTCCCGCTGGAACTATAAAACTCAGGATGAATCAATCCAACATATCGGACCGATGGCGCAAGATTTCCATCGCTTGTTTGGAGTAGGAAACAACAATACAACTATCACAACTGTCGATCCGGATGGAATAGCTTTGGCAGCTATTAAGGCACTTATTGATAAGAATGAGACACTTGAATCTGAAATAATGGAACTTAAAAAACTTGTCGAGGATCTAATAGCTAATCAAAATTAGGTTGTAGCGGGGCCCCATCCGCCTTGGCGGATTGAGACCCCGACGTGAAATTCTTCCTATAAAAAAAGGCCGTCCACGCGACAGCCAAAAACGGGCTTCTGCCCGAAATTTGGTAGCGGGGGCAGGATTTGCTTAGTCCTGAGTCTTCGAAGGGAACCGCAACCAGCCCTCTGGCTGGACCTTCGGGTTATGAGTTCGAGTAAGCTGATTGTCGTTAAACCGACAGATCATAATGACTTCTTTTTCAAACGCAAGAAATACATCGTCTCTTTATTTCCATATTCTATTGCGGAATTAGCGGAAAGGCCTTTTCTAGGGGTCTGATTTAATTTTTTTGATGTTTCGATCCCCTTGTGCGTCATAACTATACGGGATAAAGGAGAGGCCCAAAAGCAGGGTGAAAGGCAACCTAAGGGAAGATTTTGAGGTTTTGATGGTATCCTCCATAAATAGTACAGTTTTCCGGTGATGACAATATTTTGTTGAAAAGACCGGGACGTCTCTATACTATGGCTGTATAAATGATGGAGGAAAAAATTATGTTCAGGCAAAAGGCAATCATAGTAATACTCTCGATGCTCGTCGCCGTGCCTCTGGCCGCGGCTGACAAAATCGCATTGACGGTATATAATTCCGATCTGGGCGTGGTTCGGGAAATCCGCAGTCTGACCTTCCAGGAGGGAACCGGCCGGATCGGGTTTACCGATGTCGCCGCTCGCATCGATGCCACCTCGGTAACCTTTGAAATGGCCGATCAAACCCAGGCAGTTGAAATCCTTGAGCAGAATTATGCCTATGATCTGGTCAGCCCCGACAAAATTTACGGCAAGTATATCGATAATACTATTGAGATCATCACCGAAAAGGGCGAACTGTTTTCAGGGATACTCCTCTCTTATTCCAGCGGGTACCTGATTATCAAGCAGGCCGATGGCAAAATCCGTTCCGTGGTTCAGAGAACAGTACGTGATGTGACCTTCCCGGAGCTTCCCGATGGTTTAATTACCCGGCCGACCCTGTTCTGGCTCTATAACTCCAATTTTTCCGGAACCGCCGAGGCGATAGTTGGTTATCAGACCACCGGGATCAACTGGCATGCCGAGTATGTCGGGGTACTAAGCGATGACGAAAAAACACTCGATCTCACCGGCTGGGTCTCAATCGATAACCGTAGCGGCAAGACTTATAAAGATGCAATATTAAAAGTCGTCGCCGGAGATATTCATCGCGCCGCGCCGGAGCAGCGAGGGAGATATGATTACCTGATGGAAACGGCGATGCCAATGGCAAAAGCCTCGGTCGGTTTTGAGGAAAAGCCGTTTTTCGAATATCACCTCTATACACTGCCCCGCCCGGCGACCCTGGCCAACAATGAAATCAAGCAAATTTCCATGTTTGAACCGGCCACCGCGGCCATAGAAAAAGAGTTACGCTACCGGGGCGAGCCGGGATTACGGGACGTCAATGTGTTTATCAAAATGAAAAATTCCGAAGAGGTCGGCTTGGGGATGCCATTGCCGGCCGGCAGAGTCCGGATTTTCAAGGCCGATACCGATCAGTCGCTAATTCTTCTGGGTGAGGATCGAATCAAACATATTCCTCGCAATGAAGAAGTGAAGCTGACCATCGGGAAGGCTTTTGACGTCGTCGGGGAGACGACGGAAGTGAATCGCCGGCGCATAACCGACAAAATATATGAAGTCGACTATAGTATCGAAGTCAGAAACAGAAAGGAAGAGGCTGTCCGGGTCGTTGTTTCCAAGGGTTTATCCGGCTTTTGGGATATCCTAAAAACCAGCGTCGATTATGTTAAAAAGTCCGCCTCTGAGGTGGAATGGACTCTTGATATTTCAGCGGAAGACAAGGCTGTCATTGATTTTACGGTCCGTATCACCCGGCAGTAATCGATCGGGGAACCGGTCAAAGAAGCGGTTGACTTTTGATCGCCGATAATATACATTGAACCGACTTTTTTAACGGATCGGGAGGAAAATGTGAATAAATTGAAAATAATTATAGTATCCGCGATTGCTCTGGCTTTCTTCTCTCCGACGCTGATGGCGCAGGAAAATCGGGCTATTTGGTCTGAGTCGAACTACGTCCAGTCGGCCAAAATCCATTATCAGCACGTATATAAGAAAAGTCGGCTGCGAAGTGATCTCTATCATTGCATTGATCTTGTCCGCGAGGCTGCAGACAGATTCGGTCATCGCCCTGGATTGTATTATATGCTCGGCACTTTTTACGCCGAAATCAATGCCATCGATACGATGGTTGCATATTTCGATTCTGTCAAGACTTTCTGTGATGATGAGTCTATCGATGAAAAATACCGGAAACATTGTTTTAAGAAAGACAATTACATCAAGGCGATGGGGAAGCTGCGGCAGAAAAATTGGGAAGATGCATACAACGATGCTGTCGAAAACCTAAGTTTGTATGACACCATTTCGGTTTGGCTTAGTGCCGCGCCGAATGAGGATTCCGCCCACATTCTGGATAGTCTGAAAAATCTGGCTTATAATATCTCCAAGGAGAATTTTGAAATCGCCCTGATGGTTAAACCGGAAGATCCCAGGAACTATGACGGTATGGCCGTTTTGCTTGAGCGCGAGAATCATCATAAGGATGCCATCGAGCTGTATACCAAGGCGATTGAAGCGCAGGGCGAATCTCCGACCCTGATCAGCAAAATGGCTTACGCCTATATCTATATTCCGGATTGGCCCAATGCGATTAAATGGTTCAAAAAATATCTGGAAGATGAGCCGGAAGATTTGAATGCCCTGATCAACCTATCGGTGGCATACAGCAACGTCGACGATCATGAGAAATGGTATGAGTATACATCGAGGGTGCTCGAATTGCAGCCGGAGAATACTCAATTTCTGTTCAATGCCGGCCAATACTGGTTTATGAAAATGCAGGATGCCGCCTCCGAGTTGGCGGCGGTTACCGATTCCACTCCTGATGCCGATGCCAAACGCACCACCCTGGATGCAAGTATCAATGAGTGCCGTCAGAATTCGGAAAAGAATTTTGAGGAAATCATCCGAATCAACCCCGAAGATACCGATGCCCTCAAGCGGGTCGGTATTATCTATCTCCTGAGCCAGCAGGATCGGAAAGCGGCTGATGCCTTTGAAAATTTCATCGCCCTCGACGCCACTGATAATGATGTTCTCGATTATCTGGGCCGCGCCTATATTAAACTGGAAGATACCAAAGCGGCAATCAGGCCTTACGAAATGTTGGTCGATAACGATCCCGGAAATGTCGATGTCTGGGAACGGCTCTCGGAATTGTACCAGTACAACGGAATGCCCGAGAAATCTGCAGAGGCCAAGGCGAAGGCTGAAGAGTTGAAAAAACTCTAAGATGAATCAATAAATCTATTTTGATGGGCAGCCTGTGAAGGCTGCCCTTTTTTAAATTATGCCCGATCCGATGATCAATCTGGCCGTAGTTGGCCCCTATCATAATCTTTTCACCTATCGCATAAAATCGGCCGACGCCCATAATCTTCAAAAAGGCTGCCGCTTTCTGGTCCCGTTCGGCAAAACTCTCAAAGTTGGTTTTTTTGTCGGATTTCAAACCGAACCGGTGGAGTACAAATTGCGTTTTATTCGGGAGCGGATAGATACTTTTTCTCCCTTCCCTGAATACCTTTTCGATTTCTGTCTCTGGATATCCGAATATTATTATGCCGGGATCGGTGAGGCTCTTGGGGCTGCATTGCCCGGAACGGGACGTGGTAAACCGAAACTGGAATTGGTGGCAGCCAACCGCGAATACCTCGAGGAGGAGGCGAGTAGCGACGGACCGGTAGCTGATGCGGCCAAAAAACTTATACGCTATGGATCGATCCGGGAGGGTATCGTATCCGGGGACAAAGAACTTCTCCTGATAATGCAGGATTGGATCGAAAAAGGGATTGTTACTACTCGTTATCATGTCGGGACGGTACGCAAAAAAGTGCTCGGGTTTCGGAAGAGCGAACAACCGAATTCACAGCAACAAGCTGATTCCAAAGAGAGAGATCTCTCGGATCAACTGAAACCGGATATCATATATACCCGCACCGAGCTTTTGGAACAGATGGGACTTTCCGACTACCGGGTAAACAAGTTTTTGAAAAACGGGATTCTGGAAAAGATTTTCGATGAAAGCGGTGTCTCGGATTTGACCACCTACCCGATCAGACATGAGTTGCCTGATTTGGAGTTGCTGGATGGTCAGCGAGTCGCACTGGATGAAATAGAACCGGCCATTGAGAAAAATAGTTTCACCCCGTTTCTAATGTTCGGCATCACCGGATCGGGCAAGACGATGGTGTACTGCCATGCCGCGCGCAAGGCGGCCGAGCAGGGAGGATCGGTGCTGGTGATGGTGCCGGAGATAGCCCTGTCAGGTTTGCTGCTCTCATCCTTTGCCGCTTTCTTCGGCGACAAGGTCGCCGTTATGCATTCCGGGTTGTCGCCCAATGAACGGCTCGCAATCCGTGAGAAGATTGCATCGGGTGATATCCGGGTGGTGATCGGGCCGCGCTCTGCTATATTCGCGCCGTTGAATAACCTTCGTCTGATTGTCGTCGATGAGGAGCATGACCCGTCATACAAGCAGGATGACCCGGCGCCGCGCTACCATGGCCGCGATGCCGCGGTGATGCTGGCACGGATGGTCTCCTGCCCGATTATCCTGGGATCGGCCTCACCCTCGGTCGAATCTTATCATAATGCCGACACCGGACGGTATCATCAGTTAATTCTCGATCAGCGCCCGCGATCGGGGTATCGGATGCCGGTCATCGAAACGCTCGACATGAAATCGGAAAAGATATCGGGGGACTGCTCTTTTCTGTCGTATCGCCTCAAGCGCGAAACCGAAAAACGGATCGCCGACGGGGGACAGGTTATTTATTATATCAACCGGCGCGGATTTTCGCCCCGGATGAAATGCCGCGACTGCGGCGAGGTGCCGTCTTGTCCCGATTGCGGCGTTACCCTGACCTATCATAAGAGCGGGCGGTTGTTGAAATGTCATTTCTGCGACCGGTTCGAACCGGCGCCCGACAAATGTCCCGCCTGCAACTCGCCCGATTTTGTTTATATTGGAGCGGGGACACAACGGGTTGAGGAAAGTCTGGCCCGGATTTTTGCGCACAAGAGGGATAATGCGGAGGTCAGGGCGGTCCGGATCGATTCGGATAAAACCTCCAGCAAATCGGGGCGGCTGATTTTCGGCGATTTCGCCGAGGAGAAATACAATCTGCTGGTCGGGACGCAGATGGTCACCAAAGGGCTTGATTTTCCACATGTGACACTGGTCGGCGTCCTGTCGGCCGATATCGGTCTCGATATGCCCGATTTTCGCGCCGCGGAAAAAACTTATTCGCGCCTTCTGCAGGTAGCAGGGCGAGCGGGGCGAGGCGATAAGGACGGCCTGGTGTTGATCCAGACATATTATTCGCATCATCCGGTGATCCGCTATCTTCGTGAGGGCGCTTATGCGCCATTTGTCGAGGCGACGATTGAGGAACGGCGTGAGCTGTTTTATCCTCCCTTTTCGCGGCTGATCAATATCACCATCACCGGCGAAGATGAAAAGCTGCTGGAAAAGCAATCGCTTCAGTTTCGCATCAAGTTGGAAGAGTACCTCGCTGGCATCACACAAAAAACCAGACCACCCCACCTGTCGGGCGGTGAAAATAATATTTCCAGAGTGCCCCACCACTTCAGAGGTGGGATTGATGGTCGCCCGCAAAGCGCCGATGAGATTCAACCTCCAAAAGTGACCCCAGTTACTTTTCATCTTTTGGGTCCGGCTCCGGCGCCGATGTACAAACTTCGCGGTAATTTCCGTCGTCGGTTAATCATCAAAACTACATCAGTCAAAAAAATCGTAGCGCGGTTGCGCCAATGGGAGTCGGAGAAGGCGAACTTCGGGTTGTCATCGAAGATCCGAGTGATCATCGATGTTGATCCGATAAATATGATGTAACCGGCAGGGGCCGGTTTTGGGCTGTCGCGGTGGCAAAAGCCACTTTTTGGCTGTTCCGACCGGTGCAGACAGGCGCGTAAATGGCCCCCAAATGCAACCCAAAAGCCGTTTTTATGCACGAAAAATGGCTTAAAATGGCTTAGAATGGCTTTGGAAAAAAAGCGATGTTGTTGCCGCACAACGATGAATTGGCTTTGTTTGCTCATTTTTACAGTTCTCCGCTCGCCATTCCTCGGCTCGGATGTTTTTTGGCGTTTGGACGATTGGCTTCTTTTTTATCTAAGGCATGCATGTACAAAGTCTCCTTTCGTTTCTTTAAGGTTTTACTATTGGGGAGGGAGCGGAATCTACAGCGAATTACTGCTGAAATTGATGGAAAATACCATTGTTCTTATCTTAAACAGGCTTATATTATTCAAGTAACTTGATAGGCATTGAATGATAAATCGGATGAGGTGCTTGAAAAGGATGCATAGCCGGATGGTTCCAAAATCCCACCTGATAGGTGGGGTACCAATATATTTATCGCCGCCCGGACCAGCCAAAGCGGCCTGATTTATTGACAAACTCCCAATTTCGAAGATGGAATTATCAAGCATGGGGGAATGAATGATGAAAAGACTGGTGTATGTTCCATTTGTAGGAAATATAGTTCTGCTTTTTTATATGGTGTTATTTATTACCTTGCCTCGGAGCGATTTCCTTAATGATTACTTGGCATTTTGCTGGGGCGATCTGAATATGCAATACATTTATCCTGCCCTTTGGATTGCATTGCTGGTATCATTAATTGTTCCTGTCCTAAAAGTCCAATCTTGGATACGTGTGATTATGCCACTTCTGGCGATCGTGAATATTGCTCTACTGAGGATGTTTTGGGACATATTTCAGTTCCCATGATTGGCAACTCGCCCCTGGTTATTAAGTTCAGGTCCTGAAGCGGCCAATCCCGCTTGCTCAAATTCGAAGATGGAACTTTCAGGCATGGGGGATTGAATAATGAAAAAGCTGGGGTACCAAGTAAAGTCAATTCAAGATGACCGGAATTGGCGACTATTGCAAATGCTGGGGCAGACGGGGACGTCTGCCGCCCACAACAATTACCAGTAAAAAAAAGTGCGCGGCGAACCATTATAGTCCGCCACGCACAAAATGTAACATGCCTCGGATGTCAGGTCAAGGTTGTCTCATTCGGGGTCTTACGGTCAATGGTGTCGAATCAAGATGTCTATCCAAGATGTCTATCAAGGATGTCGAACCCGAAACGCCTTACGCATGGTCTCCTATCCAAGTGTCTGGTCAGGAAATAGCAAATCCGGGGTGTTATGGCAGGAAGCAATAACCCAGGTGAAACACCCCGGATGCTTAAAGTCCAGTTGCAAAATCTATGAGGCAATGTTACATCGTTTAAAACCTCGGTTGTGTACTTCTGTGAGGCGGTGAAGTGGTACACCCAAACCGCAACCGTGCCTCATTTAAGAGGCACGGTGCAATCTATGTCATTCTTGGCAGCTATTAGTTCTCTTCCAGAAGCCGTTCCATTTCGTCGACCAGTTCGCCAAACAGTTTGAGCGTTCGCTCAACCGGTTCGGGGCTGTTCATGTCGACGCCGGCGTCCATGAGGATATCCACCGGGTATTTGGATGATCCGGTGGCGAGGAATTTCATATAGGCATCAAGAGCCTTCTGGTCGCCTTCGAGGATTTTCTGTGAGAGCATCTGGGCAGCGGTGTAGCTGGTGGCGTAGGTGTAGACGTAATAGGTCCGGTAATAATGATAGAGCTTCATCGCGCCCATATCATTGTCCGGGCCGATGACGATATCGGGGCCCCAGTATTTCTGCAGCAGTTCGCGGTAGGTCTTGCGGATGAAATCCACCGAAAGAGCGCCGCCGTTTTGAACATGCTCATGAAGCATCAACTCGTATTCCGAGAACATCGTCTGGGTGATGAAGGTCCCGTCGATCTGGTTGATGTAATGATTGAGGAGCATGATCTTTTCCTCTTTACTCTCGGCATTGGCGAGCAGGTATTTCATCAGGATCGCCTCATTGCAAGTCGAGGCAACCTCGGCCGTGAAAATAGAGTGGCCGTGATAAATGTAAGGCTCATTGCGGTCGGAATAGTGGCTGTTGAGGGCATGGCCCAATTCATGGGCCAGAGTGAAGACGTTGCCGATGGTGCCGTCGAAGTTCATGAGAACATAAGGGTGCGAGGTATAGGTCCCCCAACTGTAAGCTCCGGAGCCTTTCCCTTCGTTCTCAAAAACATCAACCCAGCCGGAGTTGAGGCCGTGTTCGAGATCCTTGAGGTAATTTTCACCCAGCGGTTTGAGGCCATTGAGGAGGATCTCCTTGCCCTCGGTATATGAGTATTCTTTCTGATATTCGGGCACCAGGGGCACGGATAAATCGTAGGTGTAAAGAGTATCATAGCCCAGGATTTTCTTGCGCAGCTTCATCCATTTGTGATACATCGGCAGGTTGTCGTTGACAGCTTCTATAAGATTATGAAAGACCGACGCGGGAATCTTATTTTGATCCAGCGATCTTTCCAGCGTGCTGTTGTATTTGCGCGCCTTGGTTACGAAGAGGTCTTTTTGTATCGAAGATCCCAGGTTGGCAGCGAGAGTGTTGATATATTTTTTCCATCCGGTTTGAACGGTGTCATTGGCGATACGACGAAGTTCGCGATCGGAGCCTTTCATGATGAGCGAGTAGCGGCCCCAGGTCAGGTCGACCGGGTTGCCATCGGCGTCGAGAACGGTGCCGACTTTGTGGTCGGCATTGTCGATCATGTTGAATATTTTCATCGGCGCGCCGAGAAGCGGACCGGCCATTGCCATGAGTTCTTCTTGTTCGGGCGAGAGAATATGTTCTTTACGCCGCAGTTGGTCTTCAAGATAGAAACGGTACTCGGCCAGATCGGTATTCTGCTTCAGGAACGATTCCAATTTGGCGGCATCAAGAGTCAGAATTTCCGGCTCCAAAAAGGCTATGGCTTCCTCGACCTTGGCATCGAGAGCCGAGATGCGGCCGCCCAGTTCCTGGTATTCACTTTTGCGATTATCCTCATCCAATTTCAGATAAGCATAAACATACAGGTTGCTGGTGATGGTATAAAGTTTTTCTCTTAGTTCGAGACAGTTTATTAGCATTTCCGGGGAATCACCCAGATGCCCCTTGTAGTTTCCCATATCGGGGTAGCGCGATTCGAGTAATTTGAAATCGGCTTCCCAGGCATCGATATTGGGATAAATATCTTCGACTTTCCATTTATATGTGTCGTCGATATCATCGCGTTGGGGAATGGCTCCGGTATTGTCGGGAACATCTGATGCCATGGCCGGTAGGGAGGCCATGATTAGGGCAAAAACAAACAGAGCTGTTAAAGAACGAAATCGTGTCATATTTTCTCCTGCTGCTTCACGTAGTCCAATAAGTAATTCGACCTATAGTTCACCAAGGTATTTAGACGTCAAAATAAGGAAAAAGTTTGAGAAAGGGGCGAAAAAAAACGAAAATTGATGAATTTAGTTTCGCTTACTAAGTTATTAGGCCGCAGTTAATTACATTTTCTGTCCGGAGTCTGGGTCAGCAGCTTTATGGCGGAAAAGATATGTATCGACTGTTTTGAACCGGATGAGGCGTTTTCAGAAGTGACGGTGGCGACATCGACGATATAGAGTGATTCACGGAATCCGATCTTTTATTTGTTGAATGGCGGTCGAAAGGGTTTATTGAAATTTATTATAAAGGGCGTTTATGGTATGAGAAGGCAAAAGGCAAAATCGACGGGATGGTCGAAAGTTTTGGCCGGAACGATCATAATTCTGGCGGTGTTATACTCGATACTGCTGATTCCGGATAAGGATTTCGAAGTACCGACCGACAATAAGGCGCATCCTTTTGTCTGGGACCAGGACGAAATGTGGACCTCACTGGAGGCGGTGTTTCAGAAGGCGCGAAGGGCTGACTGTGATTCGTTGGCGGGTCACATAGATTCCGGCATTGCAGAGGTGCATGGTATTCTCGACAAGATTGACGGTCAGCAACTTTCTCCCGACGCAGAGATTTTCGACCATTTTGAAACCGCCATGTTCAGTCTGGCGGCTCGAACTGCTGCCCGTCCCGATCGATTGCCTGAATATATAGATTTGTACCGCCTTACCAGGATTGGAATTAAGGATCAATCGCAAGCATGGGATATGGGCGATATCAATGCGCGCCACAGATTGTACCGGTTGCTCTATGGCGGGCGGGCTGCGGTTGAGGAGATTATGCTACAGGCGCCGCAAGGAAGTATTCCGGCGCTTGTTGAGGGCCGGGATGAAACATCGGAAACTCCGCGGGCGAGTATTATGGGAATTGCGATTCACAGTGGGGATATTCTGTTGTCGCGAGGGGGGGCGCCGACCTCGGCCCTGATCGCACGCGGCAACGATTATCCGGGGAATTTCTCTCATGTAGCTCTGGCGCATGTGGATGAAAATTCGGGTGAAGTCACGATATTGGAGTCGCATATCGAGAGCGGGGTGGGGCCTTCGACTGCCGAGAAGTATATCGACGATACCAAACTTCGGGTATTGGTTTTGCGTCTTCGTTCGGACCTGCCTCAATTGGTCGATGATCCGATGTTGCCGCATAAGGTCGCCTCGGCGATGTTGACCGAAGTGCAGGCAGAACCTATCCCATATGATTTCGAAATGGATTTTACCGATGACAGCAAATTATTCTGTTCCGAGGTAGCCTCATCGCCCTATCGGAAGGCGGGAGTTCAGCTATGGATGGGTATCTCCCGGATATCATCGTTGCGGCTCAGGCTCTGGCTGGCAGCGCTGGGGGTGCGGAATTTCGAAACTCAGGAGCCGTCCGATCTGGAATACGATCCGCAACTCCGGGTGGTGGCCGAATGGCGAGATCCGGCCCTTTTATTCAAAGATCATCTCGATAACGCCGTTCTTGATGCATTGCTGGAGGGAGGAGATACGACCAAGACTCTGGATTACAACTGGTATACTCTGCCAATGGCACGATGTGTCAAAGGGTACAGTTTAGTTAGAAATTCGTTTGGCGCTATCGGGCCGATTCCGGAAGGGATGGACGCGACGGCAGCTTTGAGGATCGATAAGTTTTCGCTGAAACATGAGGCGATAAAATCTCGCCTTGAAATTCTGGCTAAGGAATTTCGGTCGGTCAAGGGGTATACACCGCCTTATTGGGCTCTGGTCAGGCTCGCCGAAGAAGCTGAATTGGAGTATGAGAAAGATGACCCACAGTAGCTTTGGTATAATTAAATTCGAAAATTTTGCGAAATATATCCATAAATAACACTGTTCGAAAAAGATATTCAAAATATTGGATTATATAACCCCTTAATCCCCATTGATTAATAGAACATATTGGCGTTGTGCGGCGGCAATATCGAATATTTTCACTAATTGCATCGGAACCGTTCAAGTGAAGGAACATTTTTGGGAGGGCTATTGTTTTAACCATTGATGGACAGCAAAGGTGAGCAGACACAGGGATTGCCCTGGATATGCTAACTGTAACAGACGTAGATTGGTGGTAGCCGAGTATGAAAAAAGAGACTCACAGGATACCGGATTCATACCGCAGCGTGAAGAAGATGCTCAATGGGATCCCGAAGGAATTATGGTATATATTTCTTCCCGACTCCGAAGACGGACTGGCGATGCTTGAATCTGATATTCTGGCCCAGGAAAACCGGGATCTCCAGCGGAGGAGAGTCATGGCGATACAACGACTGTGCGAGTTTCCGCTGCGCCCCAACGAACCGCTTCGGGATGTCGTTGTACAGGCCAAAAACCTGGGACTAAAGGAAGAAGAATTTCCCCGAGAAGAGCCAAAAAACAGGCGGAAGGGAAACACCCGGAACAACAGAAAAGATAATCCAAATTCCCGCCAGTAAGACCCTGTTTAGAGCAATGGGCGGCGGTTGATCTTTACTATAAGACTTCCGTGAAAATCGCAGATAAATTCGATCGTCGCCCCATTGTGATCGATTAAACTCCCTCACTTCAACAGAATCATTTTTTTGGCCTCGGTATAATCATCGGTCCAGATGCGGTAGAAGTAGATTCCGGAGGCGACAGTTTTGCCGCTGCCATCTTTTCCATCCCAGTTAATTTTGTGGACGCCGGCATCCATCGGCTGGTTCAGCAGGGCATTTACTTTTTGTCCCAGAATATTGTAAATATCGACGCTAACCTCTGATCGGCGGGGGAGAGTGAAGGCGATGGTCGTATTCGGATTGAACGGGTTGGGATAATTCTGAGCCAGGCTGAATTGTGATGGCACAATATTGGGGTCATCGTCGGTGTCGGTGGGAATCCTGTCCATCATAAAATCGATTAAGGCACGGGAATCATCGAGACGCATATACCAGAAATGGAAACCGTAGAGATATGTCGTCCATAAATCCGTTTCGGTTTTAATGCCGACAGGTTCATTGTGCGCTAAAGAAGTCGACGGATATTTCGAAATTAGTCTGTGGGTCACACTGCCGTGCTCATCTGGCTTGAAGGCGGCCGGACACGGTGCCACGGTCGAATCCCAAAGTATGGCTGGATCCCCCCATAAGGTATAGCGGTTTGTATCAAATTGGATATTTGGAATTGAGTCGGCTTCACCGATGACCTCACAAAGGCCGATAAGAGTATCGGGAGGGGCCAGAGAATTCTCATCCCATAAATAATAAAAGCGGCCGATATTGAAAACGGAATCGATACCGAAATAATTCCCTAAAGTAAGGCTGTTAAAGATACGCCATGCAGGAGGTGAATCAGCCTCATTATTGGTGAAATGAGGGAGATAACCACAATAAACCAGTGTCCCTCCCGAGGACAGATATTTCGATAGAAGATCCGGCAATACATTTATTGGGTCATCGGATAGAAGATTGCTCCTAATGGGATCTTCAAAGATAACGATCTTATATGGTAGCAGATCATCCAACCAGAGTTGCCGTGGTTCTGCGGGTCCAATATAGCCGGAATCCCTGAGGCAAAAGATACCGTAATCATACCCCTCAAGGACATCGTTATAAAAGTTCTTAACGGTATCGGAATAGGTAAAACATGCTCGTGGATTGGAACCGTTGATTACGAGAATATCCCTTGTTTTGGGTACTGTTTGATAGGCAATTACTTCAGATGAAAACTCCGATTCCAAACCGTTGACATCTACCGCGGTTATGACATAAACGCTTGAATCGTTGGTGATCTCGGAGAATGCTCGCTCCGGATGATCGATTTGGGCATACGGTTCCATGGCATAATAATAGTACCATTGGTCATTCACGAAAGACGTTTCCCGCGGGGGTATTGTATCTGAAGCTTCACCAATATCGTAGAAGGGGTAATATCGCTGCCCGGCTTCGGAAAGACTATCAAATTTATAGATATTGTAGTGATCGATATCGAATCCGTCAGGACCGGACCATGATAGAGTAATCGGTTCCCCGTCCAGATGAAACACATATGGAATAATGGGTTCAGGCGCCGGCATTTTTTGTCCCACCTGGAATATGATTGGCGGACATTTGGAACCCTCATCGGCGGCCATGCGATGAGCCACACTGGCAGCGTAAAAACGATGCGGGGTGAGTGAATCGAGACAATGACGATAGGTCCTCCCGACCGATGATACCTGGGTGAAGGAATCCAGTTCCAGGTGCAGCCAGGGAGGTGCTATGCAGGAATAGGGGATAGAGTCGAAGGGAATTTGATAAAGATAGAGGTTACTACCTTCAATATCATCATAAACCCAGGGATCCCATTCGACCACGACCGAATCAGTATTATTGCATTGGACAAACATGCCAGTTGGGGGATATGAAGGATTTAACAGGGAATCGGCAAGGATATCGGCCAATTCTCCATTGGCGAGGAT
Organism: Candidatus Zixiibacteriota bacterium; assembly: GCA_030668485.1. GTDB lineage: Bacteria > Zixibacteria > MSB-5A5 > GN15 > JAAZOE01 > DAOUTW01. The sequence continues at coordinate 14,325 of DAOUTW010000038.1, read as the reverse complement.
CGAGTTGAAAAAGAGATTGGCCTGATACTGATCCGGGTCATGAGGAAGGTTTTGCAGATTGTCCGGCCTGAGATGAACCTGCCAGCCGGTAAAAGTTGTGAAAATCATCCGGATGCTGGAATCGGGCAAAAGATCGACCGGGCCCAGGGACATCAGGAATCTTACATCACCGCCACTCATATATTCGTTGAGGACTTCGAGACGTGCCGGTTCCCATCCGGTAAGTGAATCGGCCATGCGTATCAAATCATAATCCCATTCACCGTTACTCAGAAGACAATATTTCTCGTGATCATTGGTCGGTGTCCCGGACCGAATGGTATCGCCGCCGAGGAGACAATTGGGATTACCGAATTCGTCAACCTGCCGGGGGCCAAAATCGAATATGGGATTACCGTAGCTGATCCACCAATTGAAGCTGGTATCAGGGGCATTAAAAGAACTGCTCAGGATTTTGCAGCCCAATGCTCGGGTGGGGCTGTTATCTCCAAAATGAAGAGAATCTGTCGGGTCGCCGTCATTATCAATGCTATAGGCAATACGTTCATTCGGGAACGAGCCGACAATATCATCCACAAATCCATCATTGATTGACCTATGATAGGCATCGCCATCAATGAAGATTCCGACGTATCCTTCCGATATCGGAACTTCACTAATGTTGGTGAGGATGAGATCGTAGATGATTAGACCGTTGGCCGGTTCGTCGGTCCAGTAGTATGCCTTTAATACCCCGCGAAGCCCAATCGGTTGATGCTCGCCAAGATCCCAGTAATCATTGGCGTCGAAGGTGTCTACAAAAGTGGTCCAGAAGGCGCCGTCACTTATATAATCAAAGGATAATGCCGGGTGGGCAGGCAATAACTCATTGTAATTATACCAGCCGTCAGCCCCGACCGAAACCAGGGTATCGGTGCCACTAACACCGCCGAACCAGACAGCTCCCGAGAATAGATACTCAAGCCCGCTGGACGGGGGCGACTCGAAGGATGGGCATTCAGATAGATCATCGCAACAGGTGAAATCGAAATAGCCGGTACCAATCTGCCCCATATTGTTGTAGTAGGCGCTGACCATACCGGTCTGAAGCAGATGGCAGGATTTGGGTGGGTTAAAATATGCCGGACCGTCAGGTTGTTTGATCGGATCATGATCCCCGGACGCTTTCGCCGCGCTTTGACTCGAGACATCGAAATTTGCGCGTCCAATGGCTGTTGTCGGTCCCAAAGTGAAAGATAGCAATGCCATGGCCGCAATCCACAATTGCCTTTTCATTTTATATCCCTCCCATTAGGATATGTCAATTGAGGGGTGCTGACAGTTTCGTTATCTAATGCAACATAATAGAAATTGGAAAATTGTCAATGTTATCTTTAAGACGAAAGATTTGAGATTGTGTTCAGTCACTTTTTAGATATTAAACCTGAAGAGGATGACGTCACCGTCTTTGACGATGTATTCTTTTCCCTCGACATGATATTTGCCCGCCTCTTTGCAGGCGTGGGTCGAACCGTGCTCGACAAAATCGTCATAGGTGATTACCTCGGCCCGGATGAATCCTCGCTCGATGTCGGTATGCACTTCACCGGCGGCCTTGGGCGCTTTGGTGCCTGTCTTGATAGTCCAGGCGCGGGCTTCGGGATCGCCGACAGTGAAGAATGATATCAGGCCAAGCAGGCCGTATGATTTCTGGATCAGCAGCTCCATCGCCGGGTGTTCGATACCGAGGTCATTCAAGAATGCAGCACGATCATCGGCGTCGAGTGCCGCCAGTTCCATTTCCATTTTGCCGCAAATGGCGACGAATTCTCTGATCCCGGTCACGGCCGACCCGCCCATCCGTTCCAGCCATTTATCTCCCTGACCAAGGTCGTCTTCGGAAATGTTGAGAACGACCAGCAGCGGTTTGAGAGAGAGGAAGGCATATTTCTTTATGATTTTAGTCTCACTGTCTTCAATACCGGCCAGCGACAGCGGCGTCCCGTTTTCCAGACTAGTGAGGCATTTCCTCAGCAAAACGGCTTCACTCGCGGCTTCTTTGTCTCCTGTCAATTGGGCAGTACGCTCGCGTTTTTCGATATTGCGCTCGATAATAATCTGGTCGGACAGGATTAACTCTTCGATGAAGAGATTGAAATTGCGTTCCGGGGTGCAGTCGGAAGTGAAACACTTTATAACCACCATCAGGGCGTCGGCATAATGCAGATCGTCGGGAACCTGAAGAGTATTGGCATCGGCAGCTTTTCCCTTGCCGGTGAAGGCGCAGATGTCGAAGTAATCGATTTCGGCGTGAGTGGTTTTTTTCGGCTGCACCAGTTCCGAGAGGCGTTCGAGGCGGTGATCGGGGACCTTGATGATGGCTCGATGGGAGGCTTTGGAATAATCGCCGACCGCTTCCGATTTTCCGGCGGCGGCATTGAAGATGGTGGTCTTGCCCGATTGGGGCAGGCCGATAATTCCGATTTTCATTTTATGTCCTTCTTTCTGATAAGCGAGCGAAGCAGTGTGAGATTGGCGATATCCTCAGCCGCCGACGTTTTTGGCGTTTCCAGAATTTTCGGTACTTTGGCCAGTCGGCTGTCATTGAGAAAGTAGGTAAAAGCCTGCTCTCCGATGAAACCCTGGCCGATATGTTCGTGGCGGTCGACGCGGCTGCCGAAATCTTTTTTGGAATCGTTGAAATGCATGATCTTGAGCCTATTGAGGCCGAGGATGTCGTCGAATGACTTGATGGTTGCTTTGCAGTCTTTCTCGGTGGAGATCGGATATCCGGCGGCGAAGATATGGCAGGTGTCGAGGCAGATACCGAGGCGGTCTTTGTTTTCGACCATGTCGATTATCTCGGCGAGTTGATCGAAGGTATATCCCAGGTTGGTGCCCTGTCCGGCGGTGGTTTCGAGGCAGATAGTTACTTTGCCATCAGGGTCGGCGTCGAACAATCGGTTGAATGCCTCACCCATTTTTTTCAATCCGGCCTCTTCGCCGGAGCCGACATGGGAGCCCGGATGCATCACCAGGTTGGGGATGTTAAGGAAATCACAGCGTTGCATCTCTTCCAAGAAGGCATTGTAGGATTTCATGAAGAGGGCGTCATCGGGGGAGGCAAGGTTGATCAGGTAGCTGTCGTGGGCGCAGACCACTTCGACGCCGGTCTCCTCCTGAGCCTCGTCCAGCATCCGCGCTTCCTTGTCGGACAACCGTTTGGATTTCCATTGATTGGCCGATTTGGTAAAGATCTGGATCACCTCACAGGTGGCTTCTTTACCGTTATGGGGAGCGTTAAACACTCCTCCTGCTATGGAAACATGTGCGCCCAGCGGCAAACCGTATTCTCCTTATTCTTTACAGGTGTAGAATATATCTGAAATACGTCGGTAGGCAAGCTTATAAAAGGAAAAGGTGGGTTTGAAGAAGAATTTGCCCAATAAAAACGGCCGATATGGAGATCGGCCGGAGATCGACCATTACTGAGCGAGTTGAGGATATTTTGTCATCTGCTGTCTTATATAGGTCGAATCCAATCCTCGCGACAACGCAAAACGATACGCCTGGCGGGCCTGTTCAAAGGCTTCTGCCTCCACAAAGGCATCTCCGGCCTGACGGAAAACATCGAAAGGCAATTGGCGGTCGGCAAACAGGCGGGCGAGGCAATCGAGCGACTGATCGAAATCGCCCAGCTTCAACTCGGCTGTGGCCAGACCGATCAGAGAATTGGTTTTGAGACTGTCGACATTCAGGGCTTTGCGAAAATAGCTGCGAGCTTCTTCATAATTATCAATTCGCAGGCAGGCAGTCCCAATATTATTCAGCGTTGCGGCGTTATAGGGATTGAGTCCGTCGGCGATCCGGCACAGAACCAGGGCGCTATCGTGCTTCCCCAGCGCCAGCAGGCAGCCGCCGAGATTGGCATAAGCGTCATGATAAATCGGGTTAATCTCCATTGCCTCCTGAAAATACGAACACGCTTCGGCATAGTTGCCGTTGTACATCAGATCTTTCCCCTGCCGGTTGAGGCGGCTTTCGGGATAATCTTCCCAGGCTTTGGCTTGCTCGCGCTCGGCCAGCGATGTCTGACCGGAGGTCCGATAATAATCGATCAGCAAACGGCGAGCGTTGCGACTGCGCACCGGGTCCATGTCCATATAATTTTCAAAATGAGCTATGGCGGTCGCCGACGATACCTGTGCCATCACTCGCGGGAACAGCACCATCAGACCGAGCATGATTACCAGCGCAGTCGCAAACAATGATATCGGCTGAGGTCGGTTCAGCAGATAATAGAAGCAGAGAATGGCCAGCGGTACGCCGGAGATCGCGAATAAATCCCAGTTGCGCGGCATGCCTATGCCGGGGTTAAAGATGTATATGACCAGTAGCGTCGACAAAAAAAGTATCCAAAGAAAAATATATTCGGACCGTCTTTCCGCCGTACTATCACGCGACGACAGCCACCATACGGCGGCAGTAACGGCGAGGCCGGGAACCATCATGATGAGAAGATTGACGGTATCGACAATATGCTTGAACGAGAAAAGCCAGTCGTTGTCGACCGTAAAACGATCGGGGAAAAGCGGCATCAGCGCAAAAGTGAAAAAATAACTATGGGTGTACACAAAATAATAAATCACACCGCCGATAACAACAAGCGGCACCGCTGCCAGCACCGCCGTTTTCCCCGACAGATTTTCGAGTCGCCGGCCCCATCCGGTATGGCGGGCGAAAATATAGACCAGACTGGGCAGCAGCGTAATGCCGAAAATATGCAGGCTGACGGCAACGGCAAATGGCGGCAAGAGCCACCACCGAGACACAATTCCCCGCACCACCAGCATCCCAAGCAGACCATAAATCATCAGACTGACAATTAACAATGGATAATTTTCGACATAGCCGAAAAACATGAGCATGTAGCCGCCTGTCGCCAGACCGAAGGCGAACAGAAAACGAGATAAATTGTATTTGAATAGGGGTCGCGACAGGATGATAATTGCCGCCAGCATCACCATGCCTGAAACGACAGAGACGATTCTATACGCCGTCAGCGCTCCCGCTTCGCCGCCTTCGCCCAATAGGGTATAGACGGTACTATAGAGTATGGCCGCGCCTTTGTCCCAAATTTTCAGCGTGGCCGCATTGTCGGCCAGTCGAGACAGGAGTTGATACCCGTCGCCCAGGAAATGGGTTGTACCCATGAAGATTACAAACGACAGGCTGTAGGCGATCAGCAGGAGGATTGTACGTGAGGCATAGACGCCCGATTTGAAACTGTGTCCCCATTGTGAGCGGACCGAGGTTTTCTCTTTTTTGAACCGCCGCAAAAGAATCGGTCCGGCGGCAAGGGCCACGAGCAGGTAACCAAGTTTGGCTATGAGGGGTTGATATGCCCACCAGTTGATTCCCCACAGGCGCAGGTCGGGGAAAAAACTTGCCAAAAAAATGGTAGCCAGCGTGATGTAATACAGGGCAAGCAAAATCAGATGATGTTTGACCCCGGACGTTTTGTCGGACATGCCAATCCTTCTTCGGGTAGTTATTTATAATTTGCTTATTTGTCTCAGAATCTAAACGATCGATCATGAAATGGCAACTACTTATATTCATTGACAAAAACCGGTTTTGGGCGTATTATTTTCATAGGACTTCATTGATTTTCTCAATAATACATTTCTATTTCCGGGAGGTGGAAAATGAATACTCACCCTAAGATAATTGCGGCAGGATTATTGGCCGCCATGATAGTCATGCCACTATCGGTTCAGGCTTATATCTGCGGAGATCATAATGGCGACGGGGTAATCAATGTCGGTGATGCCGTGCATGTGATCCAATTTGTATTTAACGGGGGACCGGCGTGCAGTCCGGCCGAGGCCGGAGATGCGAACTGTGATGGGACTGTCAATGTCGGCGATGCCGTCAGTATAATTAACCGGGTTTTCCTCGGGGGCCCCGAACCCTGCTCCATGTGCCCTCCGGTCGAACAGCCGATCCTGTTCGAAATGTCCTTTTCGAATTATGCCTGGTTCGACATTTATCATGGGTATTACATCAATAACGAGGGGCTCGTTATAAGGTATATTTATACCGCGCCGATACCCTATGCCGATCCCTGGCACACGGAATTAACCGAGGCGGAGTTGATGGAGCGGTACAGCCAGAATGCATACGCGACAGCCATTGTTTCGCCCGAGGAACTGGCCCATCACAATGTGATGATTCCCCATGCGGAGGCAGGTGAGTTGGCGCCGCCTCTGGTGAGGTGCTACGACATGGGTCTCACCTACTATGTGGCTTTTGTTTACAATGATGTTACCGAACTTTATCAGCCGGTATTGCTGTATCAGCATGGAAATATCGCTCAGAAAAACTATTCTCCGGAAGCTGATGCCCTGTTCCTCTGGATGATGAGGATAGTAGGCGATAGTCCCGATGACATTTTATGCCCTTATCCGGGGGATTGATCGGGTTGGTTCGTAATTTACTCTGTTACCATATCACCGGACGTATATTAGCCGATATGGACATCGGCCGGGAACGAGCTATAGTGCATTACATAAAAATCCTGCGTCTAAAGACGCAGGCCACCCGGCTATTTTTGAGTGACATTGAAATTAATCTCAGTCAAAAAGGGCTGCATGTCGGTAAGTTGATAGATGGAGTCTATTTCTGATACAGTTCGCCAGGGTTGTATGTAATAAAGCCCTGTATCTACTGAAGTATATATATAATCGAAATACCCGCCATCAACATTACTTATTGTATTATGATCACTTGTCGAATCAAAATCCCATGGATATATGGTGTCCCTGTCAATCCTGCATTGTACATATGCATCACGGTCCCTGTATGTCCGGTTGGTTACGAATAAACGCACAACTACTGTATCTCCTATATAAAACTCATCGCTGGGTGTCAGACTCATGTCCAGTACATGAACGCTATCTACAAATGGACATTCACGATTAATTATAATCTTCAGAGTATCGCTATATGGGAAAATAACATCATCTGAACTGCCCCATTGTTCCATGCTATCAGGTGCTACGCTTGGATGATGATAGGCGTTAAAAAAACTCTCCGTGCCGGGCGACAGACCAGTCCAGACCACTTTTCCACTACTATCGACATCTTTATCCTCCTGCCATTCCCAAGCCGAATCATATCGGCTAACTTCAACACTATTGGCCGGCATGTTATCTTGGTCAAGAACGGTAATTTCAACTGCGGGAGTGTCGACAATTAAATCAATTGATAATGTCGCCCCGGCTCCATTAAAATTTCCATTCATTCCATCGGCAACTACATAATAGACTCCGCCATCGTTTTCCAAATACCAGAAGTGCTCACTTGCAGTATCACGCCTATTGGTATAACGCAGGACATCTGCAGGATCGCATGAACCGAGCAAGAATAGATCGAGATCGTCGGCTGGGTCGTGGGTTAACGTAAGTCCGAGCCTCCCACTATCGACCTCAATAATCCAGATCAACTCCGGGCTGCCGGCATAGGAGTCATTCAGGTGGCCATAGTATGTAACCTCTCCAGATCCGGTTGGTCGAGGCTGGAAATCGGCAATATATGGCGGATATGGATGATGTTCAGCGTTTTCACATTTCAATTTGGAATTCGACTGACCGAGGATGGAATCATAGGGAGTTTTTTTATCGTCAAGCAATTCGCAACCGCCCAGGAGTATACTCAGGATAATGAATATCGCCACAATAATTAATCCACGATTGCTGAGAAGTAATAATCTATGTTCATTATTTATGTTCATACCTAATCCCCTTAGATGATTAGAAACGGGCAGATAACCTCAAAACATACTGGCCAAAGCTAAGATCATCGCCGGTGGTCCCATCTCGTTTAATACAGCCTGTTTTTTGCCTTAGATACATCAGATCAAGGAATACCGGAAAGATATTTATATAAGGAACCTTCAGTCCGATGCCAAGCCCTAGAGATGCTCCACCTAATCTCTTGTTGATCTTAAGATCATCAATTGTTGCCCAAGTATATCCGAATTTGATTATAGCCCGAAAACGATCCATTTGCTTTGTTGTGAATCTGTTTTCTATATATAGTGAATATAGCGATCCGTTAGAATAATCTGCCGCTTCGATTCCGACAAATGGTTGAATCCATGGGAGATTTTGTCTTAACTCTCGCAAACCGACTCCTCCTCCAAAGGCCCATTTCGGTTCAATAACCCCGCCTTCTATCCAACCCCTGGCAAGAATCAGCTCGAAATAAAACATTCTCGTGGAATCAGGCGTAGGGGGGGCGGGAGGAATTGTATCGGGAGGTAAAGTATCGGGAGGTAAAGTATCGGGAGGTAAAGTATCCGGAGGTAGAGTATCGGGGGGGGATGGTTTAAGAAATTCTATGAGGTCATTAGCAACTCTCTGAGCCAGTTCTATCATACTTTTGTCGAGGTACTCTGGGTAATCAAGTTCACTACGCAAAATAGTGATTTGTTGAGTCGATATTGTCTCGTTGCTGAATAATCTAGCATTAACTGTTATTCTTATTCTAGTAGAGTCGTTTATAAAATCGAGTCCTCCCTTAATAAATCCATGTGCTCCAATACGCTCGAATTTTTTTATTACAGGACCAGTTAGTCCCTCCGCTTCTGCCATTTGGATTAGAAAACCGAACTCTCTATTATCTTTCCATTTGCAGCATTTCTGTCTAAAAATTGCAGCCTCGAATGCTTCAGTGCAGATTAAATCAGGTTTAGGATCATTTTGAAAATCCCAAACAAACAGACACAAATCGTCTGCAGGGCTTTCAGCAATCTTTGGCTCAGTCGACTGTTTTTTATTCGAATTTTCATACGATGAGTGCAGTGTATCATCCTCTGGAGACTCAATATCACCATCATCTGTGTCAAAAGTGTCTTGGGTTGGCTGATCTGGCATGTCAACGGGGTCAATTCCATGCAGGTTGTTTGCGTCCTGAGTGTCTGTATCGTCTGTCTCTTCTCCGTATTTTGCTATGATGTATGCTTTGATATCTTTGGAAACTTCTTCTGCAAGCTCCTCCATTATTCTTTTACGACTTTCTGGGCGAAGAAGTTCTTCACGTTCGACAATGGTATCTTGGTCCGATATTTTAACATCGCTAAACAGAACTGCTTTAATACTAATTGTGGCCTGACCATATACATCATTAAAAACTTCTGTTCCCCAAATAACTCCATCAGCTCCCTTCAACCGTAATGACTCCTTTACCTCTCCTGTTAGTTCTCTCTCGTCCTTTATTCGTTCTAATAAAAATCCAATCTCGCTTCGATTTAAAAATGTGCAGCATTTCCTAGCCCACATTGCAGTCTCAAACATACGTGTGCATGCCAATCCAGAATCATTGCGAAAATTCCACACGTACAAACTCAAAGAATCTGCCGAATTCGCTGAAACCGAGGCGGGGATTGCTATCAGTATTGTCACTGCGATCATTATGACAATTGCGTGATTGATCCTGCAAAAATTAATCACCAGACCATCTCCTAATAGCAAGGGTTCAGCCTCGTATCTGCTTGTATGTTTACTGGTTTATGGCAGGAAACATCACCATTTCTCATGACGATTACATGATCTCCCTCTTCCACATCTATGTGTACCAAAAGCGATCCCCAGGATATTGATGTAATGCTATCCCCATCGACAAAAACAGCGCCGCCTCTCACCTCGGGGATTGTCACCAATGTACACGTATAAATATTGGGGGGGCAAGGGCTCAGTAACGTCTCTGCTTGTATGTTTACTCTTGCATAGCAGGAATCATCACCTTTCCTCATGACGATTACATGTTCACCCTCCTCCAAAGATATTGGTATTTTTTTTGAATATCCGGGTATGGATGTATAGCTATCCCCATCTACAAATACGCCTCCACCCCTCATTTCATGGGTTGTCTGCAGCGTGCATATATAAGTCTTTACTGGGGTAGAAGAATCAATTGGGATGTTAGGATCTGCAATATTCTCTTCAATTTTCTGAATGGGGAACCACTTGTCGATTAATTGCTCACCCTTATCGATTACATCGAGAAAATGACCAAGTGTGAGAACGATGATTCCTATGATGAGTAAAACCGCCGCAAATTTATTATTCTCAATCCGCCGGATTATACTCTTATAGAAGGTAGGCTTTTCATTCATAATCTAGATAAGGTTCCGCAAACAGCTATTCTTAGCATATCGGGAGCCTGTCGCCTCCTTTTTCAAGATTTGCAGTAATTGAGTAGAATCGCAAGAATATCTCTACTCAGTTTACAGCACACCCGCAATACAACATATACAGGTAGACGCAATATTAACTTGTTAATACTGTCTCGGTTGACGATGCCTGGGATGTCTTTCCATACAGCTATTGTAATCTAGCACATTTTCGCCTCGTATACAATAATATTCTCGACTAATTTTATTGTCGCCTGGTGTGGGAGGCGCAAGTATAAGTGATTTGTTTTTTTGGAATTGCGGGGGGAAGGTGGATGGTATAGGGCTCAATAAAAAGGCGGGAGTTGATGACTTCCGCCAGATTGATTTTATATCGAAAGTCTTTAATTCGGGGTATAGTTATTCGAGATGGCGAAGGAGAGGTACTCCAACTCCATCGACATGTTCTCGTTGCGGACAAAGACATCATCGGGAACCTTGAGGTTGATCGGCGCGAAATTCAAGATCGCCTTGATACCGGCCTGTACGACTTCATCGACGATATACTGAGCCACAATCGCCGGTACCGCCAACACAACCATCTCAATATTATGCTCCAGCAACAAATGCGGCATCTCCTTGATATCGGATACGATCAGACCTTTGTGGTTGGAACCGATCTTGCGCTGATCATTATCGAAAATAAGTTTGATGGCAAAACCCTGCTTCTGGAATTCCTTGTAGGAGACAAGCGCCGATCCGATATTACCGACTCCGATCATGGCGACGTTCCAGATGCGGTTGATGCCGAGGATTTTGGCAATCCGATCTTTGAGTTCGGACACCGGGTAACCCAATCCCCGGGTACCGAAGGAACCGAAAAACGACAGGTCCTTGCGCACCTGCGCCGGCGTCAGTTTTTCGCGCTTGGCCAGTTCCCGAGAGGAGATAGTTTCGTAATTCTCCTTCTCCAAAAGCGACAGGGCGCGATAGTACAATGACAGACGCCTGATCGTCGATTCCGAAATTTTCTTTTTGCCTGTATCCCGGTTAACCATATTTTTCACAATCCCAGATATTAAAACCGTTGTATATGTGAATTGTTTCACAATAAATAAAAGAAATATGCAACCACAGTCAAGAGGTTTTTTGGAAAGCTCGCTTTATTTTTATCTAAAACTATATCATACAATAACATAAAACAGGATTTATGTTATCCGCTTATGTCCTATAGGGGGGTTGAAATTGTTATTTTTATCACAAAATAATCGCAATTCTAAAAGTGGTGTTTTTCGTCTTCGGTCGGTGTTTGCAGGCGGGTTTGAAATCAGGGAAATTTTAGGAGAACCGATATTGATTGTCATGACCAGTGAGGGAGGTATCTAATCAGACGACATATCGGGGCAATAATGGAGAGAGGCGAGCGAGGATTTCATAGCTGATGGTCTGGGACCATCCGGCATGAGTGTCGGCGGAGAGGGTTTCGGAGCCGTCACACCCGATGATGGTAGCGGGGTCGTATAATTTCACACCGGGGATGTCGGTGATGTCGATCATGATCAGGTTCATACACACCCGCCCGCGGATCGGGGCGCGGCGGCCTTTGATCAGCACATACCCCAGGTTCGATAATCGGCGGTCGATGCCGTCGGAATAACCGACCGGAAGGATAGCAATCCGTGAACGTGAACTGGTGCGGTAGGTGCAGCCGTAACCGATGAAACTGTCGGCCTCGACGGTTTTGATCTGGGTGATTCGCGATCGGAATGACAAAGCCGGTTTGAGAATCGAATTCTCCCCTCCGCCGAGGCGGTAGGAAACATAGGTTTCTTTCGACGGCCAGTAACCATACAAAGAAATTCCGGGGCGAACGAGATCGAAGTATGTATTTTTAAAAAGTAGCAATGCTGCCGAACAGGCAGTGTGTCGCATGCGCGGCTTGATGCCCGCTTTTTTAAGTTCTGATACCAGTCGTTTGAATTCCTTGAGCTGGTTTCGGGCATAACTGTGATCGGTGGTATCCTCGATATTGGCAAAATGAGTCGACACTCCGGCGACGGATATCTCCGGATACTTCTTTAGCAGTGCTGCTACCTTTGCCAGTTCCTTTGCCGTCAGGCCCTGGCGATGGGTACCGGTTTCGAGTTTGAGATGTATCGGGACAGTCAGTTTTGACTTTTTGCTCAAACGCCCCAGCTTTTCTATGATGGATGGTTCGAAAACAGTCGCTTCAATATCGAGCCGTACCAATGCATCGAGATCATCGGGAGCGACTCCGCCGACGAGCATGATGCGGCGTTCCCATCCGGCGGCGCGAGCGGTTTCGGCCTCGGAGGTGCTATGCAAGGCCAGGTATGGCACTTCGGTACGGTGCAGGATAGTCACCATTTCCGGCAGGCCGTGGCCGTAACCGTTGGCTTTGGCTGCCGCTGCTATGGCGACTTTCGGCCCGGCCAATTTGGTCAGGTTGGCGATATTGTTTTCGATCGCCTTACGATCGATCTCAATCCAGCTTAGAGTCTTCTTATCCATCGGGTGTAATTTACAAACTTTTTATGTGGTGGTGCAATCGAATTCGGGCAGAGGCGGAAACATCGAAAAACATTGACAATATAAATTTGTGTCTTAACTTAAACCTACATCGGGTCAATTTTATTTTCACTGTTCTGCAGGGTCCTGATCCGTCTTTAGCGGATTGTGACCCTGCAGTAAATGATTGTGTCATCGCACGATCACACCACCGCAAGCGGCGGCAGGATCATGCGAAACAGTAAGGCGAATGGTCTAATCTAAATATCGAATACTAGTAATTACTTGCGGGGGAGTTATGAGAAACTTGTTAATCAATTGTTTGATAGCGTTGCTACTATTTTTAGGCACAGCGGCATTTGGCGAATCACAGAATGACGTAAAAGGGAAAAGTGCGGGTGATTTCATAACATCGGACAATCGGATCGATTTGGAAAAGATTCGTTCCTCAGGTTACGAGGGAACGCTTGATTTGGAGGGATTTGATATTCAGCTCGATCCGGTGACCGGTGATCCGATTATGTACACCCAACAAGCCAAATCAAGCATGGATGACCCTGATGATATCTACTGGGACAACAGCATCTCGCCATCGATTGCGGGCGTGAGCGGCACTGTTTATGCAGCAACTGTCTACGAAGGAAACCTCGTTGTCGGCGGAGAGTTCCAAGCGGCCGGTGATACGATCGCCTACCGCATCGCCTCCTGGGATGGCAGCAGTTGGTCGCCCCTGGGGTCAGGGATGGGGGGATATTCTCCCGATGTCTATGCCCTGACGGTGTACGACGGGAAACTGATAGCGGGGGGCATGTTTACCACGGCCGGCGGGACAAGCGCCAGCCGTATCGCCTCCTGGGACGGTACGGCTTGGTCAGCGCTGGGGTCGGGGATGTATAATTATGTCTATGCTCTGACCGTGTACGATGGGAAGCTGATCGCGGGGGGCCTTTTCACCACGGCGGGCGGGACAAGCGCCAGCCGTATAGCCTCCTGGGATGGTACGGCCTGGTCAGCGCTGGGATCGGGAATGAATAGCGATGTCAATGCCCTGACCGTGTACGATGGGAAGCTGATCGCGGGGGGCTATTTCACCACGGCGGGCGGGACAAGCGCCAACTGTATAGCCTCCTGGGACGGTACGGCCTGGTCACCGCTGGGATCGGGGATGGATGGAGTGACATATCCCTCTGTCTATGCCCTGACCGTGTACGATGGGAAGCTGATCGCGGGGGGCTATTTCACCACGGCGGGCTGGAGAAACGCCAACTACATCGCCTCCTGGGATGGTTCACACTGGTCAGCGTTGGGATCGGGGATGGAAGGAGTGACATATCCCTCTGTCTCTGCCCTGACCGTGTACGATGGGAAGCTGATCGCGGGGGGCCATTTCACCACAGCGGGCGGGACAAACGCCAACTACATCTCCTCCTGGGATGGTTCATCCTGGTCACCGCTGGGATCGGGGATGATCTACTGGGTCCGTGCTCTGACCGTGTACGATGGGAAGTTGATCGCGGGGGGCTATTTCACCACGGCGGGCGGGACAAGCGCCAACTACATCGCCTCCTGGGACGGTACGGCCTGGTCAGCGCTGGGATCGGGGATGAATTATAACTCTGTCAATGCCCTGACCGTGTACG
>DAOUTW010000128.1 GCA_030668485.1 Candidatus Zixiibacteriota bacterium | reverse complement strand
ATGTCCAACAGTGCAACACCGGGGTCTGGGCCGGCCGCAATTTCAAAAGCCGATGCGAGGGGGTAGAACCTCAACCTGGATGCGGTGAGGCGTGCTTGCGGTGAGGGGAGTTGATTTTCGAACTCAGAGGCATATGTCGCCACGCTACTGGCGAAACGGTCGGCAAAGTCCATCAACTCAGCATGGAGTTGCGCCCGTGTGACGGATCTCTGATCTCCTTGTTCTTGCTTTCCCGCTTGCTTCCCGCCCATCTGGACTGGTGCTTCCCCTACCCCGCCACGATCGGATACGACCCCTATGGGTCGATCGACAGTCAGCGGCGGCAACATAAAGCAGCCGCTTGTAGCGATCAAAAAAAAGCCCACGCACATATGAAAAATCCAATGTATGCGGCTATGCGATTTTTTGAGAAACAGCATTGCATCACCCCCTATCGATATCGTCTCCTATGAGCCAATTTGATAAAATAACACAATTTATCGGATAGAAGATTATTCATGATGTCAAGTCCTATTTTCTTCTTCACATAATTCTTGAAATAAATTCTGACCTATTTTGTTTATATTTAAGTCAGCATTATCTTTATCAATCAAAAAAGACTGTGATCCCCAGTTCATCGTCATGCTCAGGTAGATCGGTGGGGTTGTCTTTTTTGAGAATGAGCGTCCCCTTGCTGCCGGAAGCTGGCATTTTGAACTTGATTACCGCTTCAAAGGGTACGAACTTTTCAGTCATCCATTCATCTTTTGCGGTTGCATATCCTTTTGCGATGACTTTGCCGTTTGAATCCCTGAGAACGATGGGAAAATCTCCCTCAAAAAACCAGACGCCCCGGGCTTTACCTTGGACCCTGAGAGGAGAAGTAATAACCGCGCCAGGGGTCGGAGCATCCACAACAATCAGCGCACTCTTGCAGTTCCCCCGCGGCCAAACCTGAACTAGCTGGGTGGCTAAAAACGCACCTTCGTATTCTCTACCAAAGCCACCTGTCGGCCGTTCAGCGCACTTACCGCCAAGAACCATAAACAAAGGAGCGTACCGCTTCCGATCGAGAAACGCCTTACTATGCGCTGCGATGATCTCCCTCAACGCCGGCGACTCTCCCAAGATCCAGAGATCCGTCTTTCGTAAGCATGGCTTAAACGATCGCACCTCGTGACCGATGGTGACCCACCCTTCAAGGGCCTGCTCACCCTGCCCGAGTGGCTTTATTTCTTCTAATTGCACATTCTTGAGGGTCAGATACTTCGTCTTGCCGACAGACGGACGGGCCACCATCGGTTCATCCGGTCGGCGGTCGGCATAGTTGGCAACAACCACCCCATTGCTTATCTGAATGGTCTGGGGAGCAATTCTGTCTCCAAGAAGAACACCATTTGTCCCTCTGTAGTTGCCGTTCGTGTTGAGCGCCGCGGCAACATAATAGAAGGTTCCGCTGCCGCCGGGGGTGTGCAAAATAAACAGCCCCGCATCTTCATCACCGTCCCCGTCAAGGTCACCGTAAACCGGCTTTCCAAAAACAGATGTCCTGATCATCGTTGCCGAACCGGGTGCAGCGGGCAACTCGAAACGGCCATCCATCAAGCGAACAGCCTTCCCCTCGATCAGATACGTAGCATTCAGGGAATCGGTCGCATACTGGTCCAATCGAGCGGTGGCACTTCCCTCACCCTTCGCCAATGAGACGCTAACAATGATCACACAGAGGATCACAAAGATTTCGATACATCTCTTCATCACAGCGTGTTCTTATGGATTTCGGCCTTCTTCACCACGTCTAAGGGTTCACTCATGTCCTCCGAACCTGCTCTCGGTATTTCGCGGATCCACGCCCTAGATGTCTGATATTATTGATGGCTTCTGGTACGGTCATATCGAGCCGCTCGACGCGGTCCTCTTCAAAGTACACCACCGAACCAGACCAGGGATTCGGGGAACCGGGCAGATAGATGACCACGTTCCCCCTCTCGCTCCGCTCGATCTCAAAGGCGATCTGGGCGTTATCATCGAATTTAACAATCACTGGGACAAAGGCCTTGGCGGCCTCTTCACTGCTTATCAGACTGTCGGTCACTCCCTTAACAAAAGCGTATGCCGGAATGACGAGTAACTTCTCTTCTGTGGATTTTAAAAGGCGTTTTGCAGCGTCCCCTTTTGCTATAATTCCTACGATGAGGCAGCACAGCAGGATCGCCAGTATGGCCAATATGTTGGCAAGCGCCACACCTCCTATGGTGTCCAACGGAATCAACGCACTGAACGGTTTCGCTACCTTAACCATAAGCCCGTGAGCCTTGGCCAGAACAATCGTCACGATAAATAGGGGAACGAGGAAAATTAAACCTCCGAGTATGGTGGTCTTGATAAATTGGGTAAAATTTTTCATCGGCCTTACTCCTCCTATTCTAATATGATCTTGAAATTATCTATTCAAATGAGGAATAACGATCGAAAGACAATATTCTTACCACATTGTATTTCTCGCTCATTATTCACTGTTTGATATACTGATGCATCAATGATATGTTTTGATGCATGAGAACAACTATACGAATAAATGACGAATTCCTGAAACAGACCAAAAAACGCGCTGCGGATGAAGGGCGCGTCCTGACATCGCTGGTCGAAGACGGCTTAGCGTTCATCCTGGCCAAACTGAAAACGAGCAGCCGTAAACGGGTTGATGCAAATCTTGGGGAAATATCCACTTATTTCACAATCTCAAAATCACCAGGCTTCCAGCTTTTATCAAACCAGGGTTGTAACGGGTCATAAAGTCTTAATAGTACGTGATAGCCTTTACCGGGCATTGTTTGTACCCAGTTGGCTTCGTTGCCTTTTGGTGCTTTAGGTCCAAAATAAACAATCGCAGTGCCATCTTTTGCCACGTTTAAGCCAGCAGCATTGCTATCGACGCCACCGGTTTTTTGGTCGGTTTCCAGGATGGAACGCGTCTGTCCGTCGTAAACCATAAACGACCAGAAGTTGTTGATCGGAATGGGTATGGGGACGTCCCCCGATACGTCCCCTATACTATAATCACCTCCCTTGATACACATTATCCGGAATAATTTTTAGAAACCAAGTCCGATGTAAAAACCGTAAATAAAAAGCGTTTCATGCTCGGAAAAATCGACGTGGAACGCCGGGGTAATGCTATATTTTTCACCGAATTGAAATTGATAGCCGACGCTGGTGCGGATCAACCAATCTCTCTTTCTTTTATTCTCCTCTTCTTTTTTGTGAATCTCCGTACCGGCAGCCACGGTAAAGATCCAGTCTTCGTAGGGATGGATAAACAGCGGTACGGCAATCAGTAAATGCTCGAAATCACCGGCAGCGTATTCCACCAGGCCGCCCAGCCCGAGCCACTGGTTTATGCGGTACTCGTATTCCATCCCAACTGACAGGCCGTGCTCACTGCCGTCGTTCTGGGTATTGCCTATGAACAGGGCCGCATGATGCCGGTGAAATGAATGGGCGGCACCTTCATGTGCCTCCTCGGCAACAGACACCGGTGACCACGCCATAAAAAGAAAGCTTGCAACGATTAATAATAGATGACCTTTCTGGAAAGTCGGGCCGATTATATATTTGGATAGTGATTTCATTGACACCCGGCCTTTTTGTTAGAAATTTCCTGATTGAGCCAATCTCTTTTTTTAAGGTGACCGCAATCAAATCATATAAGCTTAAAACCGAATATCGAGGCCGGCCACCGGCCCATGGGCCGTCACATCGTAGGTGAATTTGTCCGACCCGCTACCCGATTCATAGTCCGTGCCAATTTTACGATATCCAGCTACAATCGCCACGTGCTTCCATGGCTGAAAACCAAATATCATTGAACACCGGGTAGCCGGGGGCTGTTGCCAGCCCCAAGCCCCCTAAGAGCTGTGCGTGATAGTTTCCCATCACACAGCTCAAACCCTTCAAAGGCCAGCCTCGGCATAGAGGCGACCCGGTGATAGAAAATACCAATAATTTTTGAGATACACACTGACAGCCAAAACCCATTCGGTGAAGGGCGCATGGCTCACATAATGTGGCCTCATTTGCTTTCCCTCCTAAAACCGGTTCTATCAGCTTTCTCGCAACGAAGCACCCGATGGACGTCAGCTCCCTTGCGGGTCAGGTAATGTCAAGCCAAAGACTCTCAACCCATATCCACCCCATTACAGGATGGCCTTCGCTTCTTCCATCATCCTTCCCAACATCTACCAAAGGGATATTCCCCTGCTGTCAGTCTATTCACTCCAAACTCTCCTTCTAGCCGGCTGGTACCGTAAGCACTGGAGCCATCTGACGCTCGCCCGTCTCGGCCAACGTGAAGAGAAACAGTAAGAACGAGAACATTCGTTTAGAACGGAAATCGCGATCATCAATATAAAACCATTGATCTCGATATCTGATGGTAATAAATGCATCGTCCGGTTCCTCGGTGCTGCTTTGAATTCGAACCTTGCTTCGCACATCGTCCGTCGAGTCAACCTTATCATACAGCCCTGGACTCGCCCGGTTCTCTGCAACGTCCTTGGCAGGAACCTCCACACGGGCAGCCATTTCGGCCATGATCTCAATCATGGAGCGGGTCTGTATGGCGATCTCCCGATCGTCTTTGGGTAT
>DAOUTW010000054.1 GCA_030668485.1 Candidatus Zixiibacteriota bacterium | reverse complement strand
GGTACAGACTCACTACCTTGGTAACAGTTTAGACTCAAGACATGGGTAACAGTTCGTATAACGGCATAGGCCAGGAGGTATTGCTATGCCGTGGAAAGAGACCCGTGTTATGGATGAGCGATTGAAGTTTTTAGGCGAGTATTTAAGGCAGGAACGGTCCATGTCAGCCTTATGCCGGGAGTTTGGAATTAGTCGTAAGACAGGCTACCGACTGATTCGTCGTTATGATTTGGAGGGGATTATGGGGTTGTTAGATCGAACCAGCACGCCGCATCATCACCCCAATGAGGTCAGCGACGATATCAAATTGGAGATATTGAGGCTGCGCGAGGTACATCCGCGTTGGGGGCCCCGTAAACTTCGGGCGTGGTTAGTTGACAACCGTCCTCGTACACAATGGCCGGCAGCGAGCACGATTGGGCGCATTTTGGTTCGTCATGGCAAGACCCGATCGCCTCGTCGATCTCGGCGGACACCTCCATATACTCAGCCGTTCCAAGACTGCTATGCACCCAATGCTGTCTGGTGTGCTGATTTTAAGGGTTGGTTCCGGACCGGTGATGGGAAACGGTGTGATCCCCTGACCGTGACCGATGCCCATAGCCGTTTTGCACTGGTATGCCGTGGCCTGGCTCAGACTACTTACGCCTCTGTCTGGCCTGTCTTTGAGGCGGTATTCCGTGAATACGGTCTTCCCGGGGTGATTCGCACCGATAATGGAACCCCCTTCGCTACGACTGCCTTGGGCGGCCTGTCCCGTCTGGCTGTCTGGTGGATAAAGCTAGGTATTCTTCCCGAGAGAATTGACCCTGGACACCCGGAACAAAACGGACGCCATGAACGATTTCACCGAACACTAAAGGAGGAGGTTATCTCACCTCCAAAGGGCTCGCTATTCGAACAACAACAGGCTTTTGATCGCTTCTGCCAGGAATACAACTATGACCGTCCCCACGAGGCTCTGGCCAATAAAACGCCTGATAATGTCTATGAATTGTCATTGCGGCCCTATCCCTCGCGGTTGCCTGAGATGGTTTATCCTGATCATATGATGATTCGCAAAGTCCGCCCCAATGGAGCTCTTTGGTGGCGTGGTCAGGAATACTATATCAGTGAGACTATTATCGGTGAACCAGTAGCTTTTGAACAAATTGATGATCGTTATTTCGAGCTATATTACGGGCCGATAAAGATTGCCGTCTACGATGACGCCAAAAAGAAAATCATCAAACCAAAACAGAAAAAAAGGAAACGTTGTTGATCTTAATAAAAAAAAGTGTTACCTAGGTGCTGGGTCTATTCTGTTACCCAGGTCTCGGTACGTACAGTCCGCAATTGCAAGAGCACGGGTGGGGCACCCTGACTTGATTGCTTGAAATTAGCCACTCTTGGGACACCTCTGGATATATGCCGGGCACGGAACCGAGTCAGTTCATGATAATGACCGGCCAATATTTAACAGTAAAAAATGAAAATATATCTGTCTTTATTTTAATTTTTTTGTATTTTTACTTTAGCCTGTTCCTCATTGCTGTTAGGAGCTATGCTAACATTCTTATTAACCGTTACGTACGTCCATCCCTCTAATTAGCGGGATGCGGGAGGGCATATCATGAAACAGGGGTTTTTCTTTTATTCGATCATTCTGGCATTGCTCGTTATGCTGTCGTCGGTAGCCGGAGCGGCCGGGACGACCTTTACCGATCTGGCCCAGAACCCGGCATCAGGTCTTTACTTGTCTGATTTTTCAGCGGGGACAGCCGTTTTCGATTTCAACAATGACGGCTTTGACGATATCATCGTCACTAACTATATGTCTAATCCTGATCGCCTTTATATGTCGAACGGTGACGGCACTTTTACTGAGATAGGCGATGCGGCCGGTGTGGCCACTGAAACTAAAACCCTCGGCATTGCCACGGCCGATATCGATGGCAGCGGCTTTATGGATTTTCTGCTTTTCACGGAGTATTCTTACTCCGGTGGCAGCGATGGTCCGGGACTGCTCTATCTCAACAACGGCGATCAAACCTTCAGCGACGCCGGAGTACCGCTTTTTGCCTCATCGTATGGATATGAGGGTTATAGCGCCGCCTTCGCTGATGTCGACCGGGATGGCCAGCTCGACGTTTTTTATGGCGGCCGCTTATACAAAAACCTGGGCGGTCTCAATTTTGAGGAGATAAACGATGAAAGTGGTCTGGGCAGCATCGGATTTGTATGCCATGCCGCCTTCGGCGACATCGATAGCGATAATGATGCCGACCTGTTTATTTCCCGCCAGGGTGGTCCGGCAAGCCTGTATATAAACAACGGCATGGGGGTTTTCTCCAACGCTACCTCGAATATTGAAGGTAGCCCTTACGGGTTATGCGGTTCATTCGGAGATATCGATACCGACGGTGATCTCGACCTTTTTATATCTTACAGCAATGTTATGTATTTCAACGACGGTTCCGGCAATTTCACTATTAATAATAATGCCGGTACTTACCACCGTTATACCCGGGGATCGGTATTCGCCGATTTCGATAATGATGGCGACCCTGATTTAATTCTGGCTAATGAAGACGGTTCCTCAACTTATCATGAGAATCAGGGTAATGGTACTTTTGTCGATCTGACCTCCGAAGTGGGGATGGACAATCAGCAGGAAAAGGCCGGCGGCGTAGCGGTCGGTGATTTCGATAATGACGGCGATCTTGATTTATATATTGCCAAGTCGGATTATCTTATCAACCCCTGTTTCAACAATAACCTGAACAACAATAATTCCATTGTGATAACCCCGCGAGGGACCGTTTCAAACTTCTCCGCTATCGGTTCCAGAGTATCTCTGTATCAAAACGGGCATCTGGGCGACCTCGATTACCTGGTAGGTATGGCGGAGTTGACCTCAACCACCGGTTTTGATGCCGGCACCACCGGCCGTGTCCATCTGGGCACCGGCGAGTCTGGTCTGTTCGACGTGCGGGTAACCTTTCCCAGCGGCATACAGATCGATACCGCCGGAGTTGCCTCCGGATCGCGACTGCACGTCTACGAGTCGGGCGAAATTCCCGATTATCTCTATGTCACCCCCGGCAGCGCTTCATTAACCTATGACATAAACGACGGACCTCAGGAGATCGAATTCGAGGTCATCGATTCCAAGGAAACAGGTCTGGAATGGACCGCCTCGACGGAAGACGACTGGATAACAATTCATACCGCCTCCGGTATCACTCCGGCGACCCTTTCGGTAACCGTCGATCCGGCAGGACTGGGAATCGGGCTACATCGCGGCACCATTACTGTCAATGCCCCGGATGCTTTCAATACGCCGTTGACAATCAGTCTCTGCCTTACTCTGACCAATTACTTTTTGGAAAACGTCGCTTCCGACGTTGGTATGGATGATTACGATTTCAGCCTCGGCGCCGCTTTCTTTGATTATGACCTGGACGGCTACGACGATATATTCCTGAATAACATAAACGGCCAATGCCGTCTATATCATTCAAACGGTATGGGGTTCACCGATGAGGCAGCGGCGGCCGGTGTCGAACCTGCTTTTCATAACCTTGGCGTTTTCGGCGGGGACCTCAATGCCGACGACTTCCCTGACATCTTGAGCTTTACCGAGAACAAAGAAGTCGGTTACACTTATCTCAACACCGGTTACGGTACCTTCATCGACGCCGCCATCGACAATTTCTCGAACACTCTCGGCTATGAGGGTTATGCCGCCAATGCCGCCGATGTCGACAATGACGGCGACCTTGACGTCTTTTACGGAGCCCGCCTTTTCCGCAATGATGGCGAGATGACATTCACCGACATTACCGATGAGGCCGGTTTGTCTCAAACTCCGTTTGTCTGCCGAGTCTGTTTTGGCGATATCGACAGCGACGGCGATATGGACCTGGTTGTCAATCGCCAGAACCTGGCGCCGATTCTGCTTTTCCGTAACGACGGCACGGGGCATTTTGAAGATATTTCTGATAATTCCAGCCTCGGGTATTTCCCTACCGGCTTGGGCGCATCTCTTGGTGATGTCGATAACGACGGCGATCTTGATATGTATACCGGAGCCGGTTATTCCGATCCGAACTACCTCTATTTAAATGACGGCAGCGGTTATTTTGTCGATGCCACTTCCGAATCCGGCGCCAATTGCACCAATTACACTCGCGGCACAGATTTCTTCGATGTCGACAATGATGGCGACCTCGATTTGATTGTGGCCAATGAAAATCGTTCGGCGCAGTTATTTATTAACGACGGTACCGGGCATTTTGCCGAAGTCACCGACGAATGCGGGATCAATGACGGATTGGCGAAAGCGGGAGCGGCAGTCTACGGCGATTATGATGCCGACGGCGACCTTGAAATTTACATTACCCGCACCGATGACATTCGCAATTCATTCTTTAAGAACAAACTTGATAATGGCCGGTTTATAACGGTCAAACCGGTTGGAGTGGTCTCGAACCGCGCCGGTGTCGGAGCCAAATGTTATCTGTACCAGTCGGGCCAGGTCGGAAATCCCGAAGGTCAGGTTGCCTTCCGTGAATACAATATTTCCAACGGTTTCAGCGGTTCCGGTCCAAATTATGTTCATTTCGGGACCGGTTCCGGCGACCTTTTCGATCTCCGGGTGATCTTTCCCTCAGGAGTTGTTGTCGATCAATCAGACGTTTCTCCTGGGTCCCGCCTGACCATAATCGAATCGGGTGAAGTCCCTGATTACCTCGTTTTAATCCCCAGCGGGTTGTCGTTCGAATTTCTCGATGGCGATCCGGGTGATCAGGCGGAAATCATGATCAAAAATTCCAACGGCAATCCGATCGCATGGTCGGCCGAAGTCGATGCGGCATGGTGTCAACTGTCGAGCTATTCCGGCATTACCGACGAAGCGATTATGGTGACGGTTGATCCCACCGGTGTCGCACCCGGTACTTATGAAGCAACTATTACCGTTACAGCGGAAGATGCCATCAATTCGCCGCGAACCGCCATGGTCAGAATGGTCATAAATTCAAATCAACCGATTCTCTCGCTTTCCGCGGATAGCCTCTTTTTCGTCGCCGAGCATAACGGTTTCGAACCCTGGGCACAGGAATTTTCCGTATTGAATGTCGGTCAGGGAACACTTGACTGGACGCTGCAAACCTCCGGCGCCGAATGGCTGACCGTTCATCCTTCGTCAGGCACGGCACCAGCTAACGTCACCGTTTATTGTTCCATCGTCGGCCTTGATCCGGGCTTGTATTCCGCCACCATCACGGTAACCTCTCCCGGAGCGTTGAACAGTCCGAAGGAATTGGTCGTCGATTTGGAGGTCATCCCGAGTGATGTCCCCGAACGCGATACCGTTCGCGTCGCCTCAATTGCCGCTCAACCAGGTCAGGAAGTAGTCGTTCCGGTATACCTGCACAACGTTACAGAACTGGCTGCCATTTCAATCCCATTGACTTTTGACCCTGACGTATTCATCTGCGATTCGATTTCATTTACCGAAACCCGGATCGAGTATATCAATCTCCTTCAGTATTCAATCGACACCGCCCAGGGCAAAGTTCTCTTCGGCATGGTCGTTTTCTTCGAGGAAAACTTGGGACCGGGAGACGGCGTCATAGGCAAAATACATATGAAGGTGAAACCTGATGTTGAGGAGCAGGTAGCAGTGATTGATTCAGCCTTCTACCCGCCCGCCGGCGAATTCCTACTCATAGATCCGGCCTCGAATACGATCATACCCGAATTTGTACAGGGTAATATCTTTATTGCTCTGAACATGTTCGGCGATGCCACCGGCGATGGCATGGTGAATATTGGCGATGGCGTATATCTGGTGGCCTATGTATTCAAAGGCCAGCGGCCGCCAATTCCTGTCGAAGCGGGTGATGCCAATACCGATGCCACGGTCAATGTCGGCGACATCGTTTATATCATCAATTATGTCTTCCACAGCGGGCCTCCTCCGGACTATTCTAAAGCTGCCGCCATCAGAGAACCGGTCTATTATACCGTGGAAGAAGTGGCCACCGAACGAGGGCGACAATTGCAATTGCTGATCGATAGTGATATTCCATTGGGCGGTGTCCAGTTTGAAATTCCGGACCCGGCCGGGTTTATCAGCCTGTCTTCTCCGGAAACGGGCCGGTTGGTTTCCGGCATGGACATTCATTATGGAAATACCGGCAGAGCACACCGTTTCGGAATTTTCGACATGGATGGCGCCGGCCTTATCGAAGCCGGACAGGGGGATATTTTCCGTGTCAATTGCGATGGATTCAATGTGGTCGAACTGCAAGACCTCCAGGTTTTTGACGAATATGGGAATGAGATGGCGGTCAAATACGGTATCAGACAAAAGGTCGAAGTTCTGCCTCAGTACTATGATTTGGCCCAGAATTACCCTAATCCGTTCAATCCGGCCACGACTATCAAATACTCGATTGTCAATCCCGGCGCTGTCGAACTGACTGTATTCAATGTTCTCGGCCAGACGGTGAAGGAACTGGTGAACGGCAACCAGAACGCAGGACAGTATTCAGTGATCTGGGATGGGACCGATGACAAAGGCGACCAGGTCGCCACGGGCATTTACTTCTACCGCCTCAAGACCGACGAATACACCCATTCACGCAAAATGGCACTGATAAAGTAGTGGTTTAGATTAGGACTCTATTGCATTGATAGATATACAAAAGGGCCGGTTTTTGACCGGCCCTTTTTGATTGAGCGCAAGCAGATGCGCGGAAGTGGATTAAAGCTCGTACAGTTTAATATTGCCGCCCGATGTTCTCAGGTAAAGCTCCGGACCGCCGTCGTTGATCTGGGCTCGTAGTGATGATTTGGAGATTTTGCCGCGTACAGTGACAGGGAAATCAGTTTCGACGTGTCCCGCGCTGGTCTTGGCATCAACATCGAAATTCAAATCGGGGTCAAGATATACGGTCACGCTTCCGCCGGAAGTAGTCAGTCGACAATCATCCTTCGGCTGCCGAGCGATGCGGGCATTGACGCTGCCACCGGAAGTTGAGGCGTCGATTGTTCCCATTACCTCATCGATATTGATACTGCCGCCGGAGGTATGAGCCACGACTTCACCACCCACCCGTCCGATACTGATACTGCCGCCGGACGTGCGGACATCGGCAAAACCGGTACAGCTACTCAGCGAGATGCTGCCGCCCGAAGTTTTCCCATGAACCGATCCTTTGATATTATCGAATTCAAGGCTTCCGCCTGAGGTTCGGGCATTTACTTTCCCGTTAAGGTCGGCCACGGAAATAGAGCCCCCACTGGTTTCGAGGGCGATATCAAATTCTTCGGGAATGGTGATTACGAATTTAATACGGAGTTTATTGCGGTTCTTTTCCCAGAAACGCCAGTTATTTTCCTTCTTTTCAAGATCGCCTATTATAAAAACTTCATCGCCATCCTGCTCGTAATCAACCTCGAACTTTTCAAATATCTCTTCTGCCTTGTCATCATCACGGGTATCGGCCTTCAGCAGTATTTCAACCTCAATGGCATTGTTATCGCCGGTTTGAACTTCTACAGAACCGAGGTCGGTATCCAGACTGAGCAACCCTCCCGGCGAGACCGAGAATGACTTCGTCATTTCCTTTTTGATCCATGCTCCGGCGTCGGTAGCAAAAATCATCGCTGCCATGATTGTCAGCAAGCACAAACACCGGTTCCAATTGTAAGACAATTTCATTTTTCCTCCTTTATCGGGCTGACTTTCAATTTGTTCTTCATCTATTAGATGCATTTTTATCGCTACCGGTTTATTCAATATTTAATTATCTCATTCAATATTGGCATATTTTATACTACGAGGGCTTATATATCCCGGTTTCCGAAAAGATAATCGATCAATTATATCAAAACCATCTCGCGCGTGCATCAACGGCTTCTTGTACAACAGTTTACAAAACGAGAAAGGGATTGCTTAATCATTTGATTATGGTATATTGGCTATGCTGGAGGAGTTTTCTACTTGATTGCCTCCACATTTTGATTGTCCTCATTACCGCCATGGTAAAAGTCATCGTTCTTTCAAAATGTTTTCGGAAGATTGAGTCGCCAAGTCTGTGGAATGATCTGCATATCGAACGGTATATCAGCGAGAACCACACGAAAAACAGATCAAAACAGGCAGGAAGGGAGATATGAGACAAAACAGAATTCTGCCCCTCTCTTGTAGGAATAATACCGCCAAATGGGCTATAACCTTAGCCTTCCTCATTATTTTTATAGATTCGATTTGTTCCGTGGTGGCAGTTGCCGAAACAGCCTCGCCCGATGAGATGGAACTGGTATGCCGCAACTGGCTGACATATACGGTATCCAAAACCGGAGGTTGGGCCGGAGATATTTATCCTGAGATAACCGATATCCAGGATATAATCGAAAATGACACTCTCCTGGGACGATATTACTCCGTTTCCTCAGGCGGCTTTGTAATCGTTCCGGCGCTGAAGAACATGCCTCCGGTCCGATTCTATTCCGATGAATCCGATCTTGATATCGATGAACAGGATGGAATGGCTCTGATGATCCGGGAGGTGTTACAGCATCGTATACGCTTATACGTCGAAGTTTACGGCAGCCTCGAAGCAATTCCTCCATCCGAGGAAGAACCTTTATTCGGGATCATAAACCGGGATAGATGGGATGATTTTGCCATCTCCCCCAATGAATTCGCTGCTTCGGCCAACAAAAGCCTGCAACAGCCGACCGAGGGTATCGGGCCGCTTTTGACTTCGTCCTGGCACCAGAGCTACCCTTATAACGCTTATTGCCCAATGGGTGACGGCGGACGTTGCGTAGTCGGATGTCTTGCCACAGCGATAGCCCAAATAATGTGGTATCATCAATGGCCTCCATTCGGCAACGGTTCCTATTCTTATACATGGGACGGTGATAATTCCTGTGGCGGAAGTACTCCCAGTCAGACATTATCGGCCGACTTTTCCGATCCCTATATTTATGAGAGTACCCTGGAGAACCTGGCTGAGATAAACTACGAAGTCGGAGTAGTTATAGACATGGATTATGGCTATTGCGGATCGGGCGCGTATTTCACTCCGGTGTTTGCGGCCATGGTGAATAATTTCATGTATGATGAATCTATCACCTCCAGCGCCCGCCCCTATTATAATTCCCAGTCATGGTTTGACCTGGTCGTGGAGCAGATCAACCAGGGACATCCGATTCTTTATGGGATATTCAGCCATGCCATCGTCTGCGACGGTTGGCGAATACAGGATGACCTTAACCAGTATCATATGAATTACGGCTGGGGCGGCGACCAGACTCTCTGGTATGTTGTCGACCATTTACACTGCCCCTGGGATGGCTGTGGATTGAATCAGGAGTCGATGATCCGCAATATTATTCCGAAAAACGGCAATCCCTGGCTGGGGGCCAATACTCTCTCCGATGATGCTTTCGGCGATGGCGACGGTATCCCCGAGGCCGGTGAAACGATTGAATTAACATTTACCATCGCCAATTACGGCGGCGCCGAAATAACCGACGTGGAAATAAACCTGTCGATCGATGATGCCTCGGTCCCGATAACCGATGGATACGTTTATCTTGGGACGATACCGGAGCGCGATTCGGTGGAAAACACCGGTGATCCTCTGGTATTCGATATTCCTATCGACTACATCCCCCGCATCGATTCTTTTATGCTCGAAATCAACTGGAACGGTACCGAAAGCGATACTCTGGTTATTGAGAAATCGATCGGTCGCGCAACCGTTCTGCTCGTTGATGATGACAACGGCGGAGGCGTCGAGACCTACTATCAGGAAGCACTGGCCAGTTTCCGAATTCCTTCGAATATCCGGGATGTTTCCGATCTGGGTAGTCCCGATTCGGCCTTCCTCGCAGATTATGATTTCGTTATCTGGTTTTCAGGCGATTATCAGACCACTCCATTGAGTGGAATCGAAATAAATGCAATGCGGGGCTTTATGAACAGAGCAGGGAACCTTTTCCTGACCGGACAGGGGATCGCTGCTCAATTGGATAGTTATGATCCAACTTTTCTGAATAGTTATCTCAGATCGGACTATCAGTCAACCATGATTATTCCCGCGCTGGCGACCGTACCGGGAGGCCAGGTATTCGATTCCGGCTACATGGTGGCGATTCATGGCGGCAACAGCGCCTCGAATCAAACCGATCCCGATTTCATTGTACCAATTAATTCCGGCATGGCTGAATTGCTGTATCTCGGTCAGGTTGATTATGGAGCTGTTTCTTATTCCGGAGATTATAAACTGGTCTTTTTCTCCTTCGGATTTGAAGCGATAGTTTCTGATGACGGCCGATGGCGCGACCGTGACAGCGTTTTTTCGGACATCATTAACTTCTTCGGGTATCAGAAGCCGGACGGCTGCCCACAAGTTTTAGACCTGGGTGTCGTTTCGGGAGAGACAATGAACCTGATCGACCATACACCTGATTTCACATGGACCTATATCGACGGAGAATCGTCACCGCAAGCAATGTATCAATTTCAGGTCGGCAGCGATGCCGATTGGGACATTGCCGAGATGTGGGACGATGGTCCCGTATCCGGGACCGATAATCAGATCACCTACGCCGGGCTTGAACTTCATGATGGAGAAGCATATTATGTCCGGGCCCGCGCCTATGACGGCGGACTATGGTCCAACTGGGACGATATCGAATGCCGCATGAACTCGGTTCCATCAGTATGTACCGATTTATCACCGAATAATATGATTGGTCTGGCAGGTGCTTTGCCTGAATTATCGCACACTAATGGTGTTGATGCCCAATATGACAACATGACCCACCGCTATGAGGTTTATGACGATCCGGAATTAACCATCTTAGTGGCGGATGCCGATGATCAGCCTGCTACCTACGTCGCCAGTTCATGGACCGTCGATGTTCCCTTATCCGACGATGAAGATTATTACTGGCGTGTTCGCGGGAGCGATCCTTATGAAGACGGCGAATGGTCGGAGACAGCTTCCTTCTGGGTCAACTCCACCAATCAGATACCGGATCCTTTCGACCTGCTGGCGCCAGAGGATAGTATATTACTCCCCGATCTGTTGCCGACTTTTACCTGGTCAGCATCCACCGATAGCGATTTACATGACGTGATCAGTTATACCCTGTTCTATTCGCCCGACTCCACTTTTTCCACCACAATCTCAATCGGCGATCTGGATACAACCTCCTATACCCTTACCGAACCTCTTTCAAACGGCAATATTTATTTCTGGAAAGTAAAAGCGATAGACGGCTTTGGCGGTGAGACAACCAGCAATCAGGTATTCACCTGTTCAACTTTGTTGATGGGCGACGCCAACAGCGACGGAAATATCGATGTCGGCGATGCGGTATACCTAATCACCTACGTGTTCCGGGGCGGTCCCCCTCCGGATCCCATCGAGGCCGGCGATGCCAATTGCGATTCCGATTGTAATGTCGGCGATGCTGTTTTCCTGATCAGCTACATTTTCAAAGGCGGACCAGAACCGGGTTGCAAATAAATAAGTTCCATCCTGTTATTGGGAGGGTCGGATAAAATGCCGGCCCTTCTTGTTTTTGGTATAACAGTGACACCAATCATCATTCACCCCACGATTCCTTATTATGCCGTATAAGAATTAGTTAAATGCAAACCCGCAATGGTGAAGTACGCCGAATCTTTTAAAGGTAATCTGTTGCAAATTTAGGATTTTGTAATATAATACTGTTAAGATTACACCAACCGTTATTAACTGCATCAAGACTTGTCGATGGTCTTCTCTTAACGCCGGAGGGAGTTAATGGCCATGAATTCGTTTATAAAACCGATATTGGGAAACAAATCTCCAATCGCTGTTTTGGGAATATCGATTCTGCTGGCCGTTTTTTGCGCCTGTCCGCTTGCTGCCGAGAACAGGGTTGCGGTCAGTCTGGCCGAGTATGGAAGTTCGAATGCGATTGACACCGCCGTCCTCGGAACCGATTACGAATTTCAAATATCACTGGAGAATGATGTCCATCTGGATGCAATCCAACTCGGTTTCAGAATATACTCAGCCAGCGGCGCTTCATGGACGTGGCTTTATCAACCGAACGGCTATGGCCCCGACGGTTCTCAAACCGGCGGTCATTATCTTACCGTGGTACCGGGCTGCCGAATGGACCCCACTGCCGAGATATGGGATATGACCGACCTGCTGATGTCGGAGACAAATATGGACGGTATCTCGCCTGATACCGTGTTTCCCGGAGGTCTGGCGTTTTGGAACGGTCTGCCTTCCGGTCCCCTCGAGCACATGCTCTCACTTCATGTCGAATTCTTGTCGGCAGGAACCGAAGGTACGGTAGGTACGGTTTGTCTTGATTCTTGTTTTGTGCCTCCGGCGGGTCAATTTATTTTTGTCGACGCCTCGGCCTACGTTTTCGTGCCTCTTATCGACGGCCCATTCTGCTGGGCAGTATCGATTCCATGCCCCTATGACAGTGATGCCGACGGTTACGGTGATCCGGGACATCCGGAGAATGAATGTCCTGATGACAATTGCCCTGAGATTTATAATCCCGACCAGGCTGATTATGACCAGGACGGCCTTGGTGATGTTTGCGACGATTGCACCGATACCGATGCCGACGGTTTCGGTAATCCCGGCTTTGCCGCCAATACCTGCCCCGACGACAATTGTCCTGAAATTTATAATCCCGATCAGGCCGATACCGATGACGACGGTATCGGCGATGCCTGTGATCAAAAAGGTAATATTGTCTTTATTGACTCGTGGCCGCAGGACGGCGGCAAAACGTCGGATACGATTATGGCCGGTCATGATTACCTGATCCGAGTTTGGCTCGAGAATGCCGTCATGCTCAGCGCTTTTCAACTCGGTTTTCAAATTTATTCTCCCGATGACGCCACATGGATCTGGAATTCGCAACTTGATGGTTACGGTCCGCTCGGTCCCGGCACCGGACAGCAAGCAGTGACGGTCGTTCCCGGCTGCCGGATGTATCCCAGCTCCGATATCTGGGATATGACAGATATCATTGCGTCCGAGACCGAACTTGACGGAGTTTCCCCGGATGCTTATTTCCTGGGAGGAGCCGCCTTGTGGAATGGTTTGCCAGCCGGTTTCCTGGAGCATATGCTTTCAATGCACCTGACTGTGACCTCGACCGGAACAGCCTCGGCGGTCGGCACCATTTGCGTCGATTCGGTATTTATCCCACCGGTCGGAGATTTTCTCTTTGTCGATGCCACCGGAAGTCCGTTCAGTCCCGGCATCGCCGGCCCCTTCTGCTGGCCGGTGGCATGGTCCTGTCCTTTTGACTCCGATAACGACGGATATGGCGATCCCGGTCATCCTGAGAACGAATGCCCGGTTGATAACTGTCCGACGGTATTCAATCCCGATCAGGGTGATGCCGACGGCGACGGCATCGGCGATGTGTGCGACGATTGCACCGATACTGACGGTGACGGTTTCGGTAATCCCGGCTTTGTCGCCAACACCTGCCCCGACGACAATTGTCCTGAAGTTTATAATCCCGATCAGGCCGATATGGATGATGACGGTATCGGCGACGCCTGCGATAACAATCCTCCCTGCCGGGCCACAATCTGGCCTGACCCGATGTATTCCGTCGACCTCTATACCTGTGATTCCGCCCGGGTCGGTATAACTGCAGCCCTTCTGGCTTTCGGCGAATTTACCGCCGGATATGCCTCCGAGGATCTAGATCCATCCACGCTGATAATCAATTCCAGTCTCTCTCCGAAATCCTGGAGTTACTATGAAACCTATGGTGATTTTGACGGTACGGTTCTGAAAGTGCTTGTGGCAATAGACAGTTTTATTGCCACCTATCCCCCATGGGATGACACGGTAATCAATCATTATACCGTCGCCGGTCAATATTATTCCGGCGAGGATTTTTATATTGAGGGTGACTTTACCTGCATCGGATTGATATCAGGTGATGCCAATGGGGACAAGACCGTTGATGTCGGCGATATCGTGTTCCTCATCGGTCATGTTTTCCTGGGCGGGATTTGCCCCTGCCCGATCACTACTGGCGATGCCACGGGCGACGGCACGCTTAACGTCGGAGATATTGTTTACCTGGTAAACTATGTTTTTAAAGGAGGGCCACCTCCGACTCATTAATAAAAAGGCCTATTATTGCTGGAATCGGGGGTCGGTAACGGCGGCCCTCTGATCCCTTAAAAAAGCGATCCACAATGTTTGATCCGCCATTCAACAGAATTTACTAAGTCGTACATAGTATATAGCATATTGGACATTCTTTATATAATCCCCGCATCCTGTTGTGCGGCATCACAATACCGGCAGTCAGCCCCATTCATATATTTATTCTGAATTATAATCCTAAAATAATCGTTGTATGATTTGGTTTTCCCCATTATCTTATTTGTGGAACTAGATATCTGCATTGCTTGGCAAATGTGATACCACATCAACTATGATGCTCACCAAATCTGGGAGGTGTACCTATGTCCGCTTTATCATTTCATTCCAAGGGGAGCCGCGTGAAGGCCTTTATACTATTCTGCACCATTGTTTCATTTGGGGTGCTGTCGTTAGCTGCCACCCCGGCCGAGGCTACAAATCAGGTAAACCTTGACCTTGCAAATTCAGGAACAACAACGCTTGTCGACACCATGATCGTTGGCAGCGCCTACGAATTTCAGATTTCACTTGAAAATGACGTGTTGCTCGGAGCAATCCAGCTCGGCCTTCAGATATATTCCCCCGAAGGCGCCACATGGACGTGGGACACACAACCCAATGGTTACGGTCCGACCGGGTATCTTACAGGCGGACAGTATATGACAGTAGTTCAGGGCTGCCGCATGGATCCCGACACTGTAGTCTGGGACATGACAGACCTTATGATAAATGAGATTGATATGGATGGCATCTCGCCCGATACCATCTTTCCCGGTGCGATGGCATTTATGAATGGCATGCCGGCGGGTCCCATGGAACATTCGATGTCATTACACTTTACGCCCACCAGTCCGGCGACATCAGCCGGCGTCGGGATGATATGCATCGATTCATCATTTGTTCCGCCGTCAGGAGCCTTCCTTTTCTCTGACATCAACGGCTCCACAATGTCCCCGAGTATCAGCGGCCCCTTTTGCTGGCCGGTCACATATAGCTGCCCTTATGACAGCGATGGCGATGGTTACGGCGACCCCGGGCATCCGGAGAACGAATGTCCCGATGATAATTGCCCCTCCATTTCCAACTCGGATCAGCTTGATAGCGACGGAGACGGAATCGGCGACGCCTGTGACAATTGTACCGACTCCGATGGCGACGGCTTTGGCGACCCCGGTTTCCCATCGAATACATGCGCCACCGATAACTGTCCCGATGATTATAATCCCAACCAGAATGACTCCGATAGCGATGGAATAGGTGATGTTTGCGACGTCTGCCCCAACGATTTCGACAATGATATCGACGGCGACGGCGTCTGCGGTGACGTCGATAACTGCCGGGACAATTATAACCCGGGACAGGAAGACAATGACAGCGACGGTATAGGCAATGTCTGCGACAACTGTGTCGACGCTTCGAATCCCAGTCAGACCAACTCTGATACCTACGTCTATGGCGATGCCTGCGATAATTGTCCCGATGTAGACAATCCCAATCAGCTTGACCCGGACAATGATGACGTCGGCCATGCTTGCGATAATTGTCCGACGGTCAGCAACCCGGATCAGAATGATGCCGACAGCGATGGCATGGGCGATCTTTGCGATCCCTGTCCTAACGACCCGGACAACGATATCGACGGCGATAACATCTGCGGCGATGTCGATAACTGCCCAACGACAGCCAATCCATTACAAGAAGATGCAGACGGAGACGGTATCGGGGATGCCTGTGATAACTGCACCGATACCGACAATGACGGTTTCGGCAATCCCGGCTTCCCGAACAATACCTGCGCCCTCGACAATTGCCCCGACGACAATAATCCGACTCAATCCGACGCCGATGGGGATGGCTTAGGTGACGCCTGCGATCCGTGTACCGATACCGACAATGACGGTTTCGGAAATCCGGGATACGCGGCTAATACCTGTGCGATCGATAACTGTCCTACGACTTACAATCCAGGTCAGGAAGACGGCGACAGCGATGGCGACGGCGATGTTTGCGATAATTGCCCCACCACGCCCAACCCCAATCAGCAGAATTCCGATATGGATGCGTTGGGTGATGCCTGTGATAACTGCCCCAATGACTTCAATCCCAATCAGGAGGACGGCGACAGCGACGGTATCGGCGATCCCTGCGATGCCTGCCCCAATGATCCTGATAACGATATCGATGGCGACGGTATCTGCGGCGATGTCGACAATTGCCCGGCCAATTATAACCCCGGCCAGGAGGATGCCGACAACGACGGTATAGGCGATATATGCGATGAATGTACCGACACCGATACCGATGGATTCGGTAATCCCGGCTATATGGCCAATACCTGTGCAACCGATAACTGTCCGACCGATCCCAATCCGGGTCAGGAGGATCAGGATGTCGACAACGTAGGCGATATCTGTGATAACTGTCCTAATGATCCCAACACCACTCAGCAAAATTCCGACATGGATGAATTCGGCGACGCCTGCGATAATTGCCCCAACGACTTCAACCCCGGTCAGGAAGACGCCGATAGCGATGGTATTGGTGACGAGTGCGATGCCTGTCCCAACGACCCTGACAACGATATAGATGGCGACGGCCTTTGCGCCGACGTCGATAACTGCCCGAACAATTATAATCCCGGCCAGGAGGACGCCGATGGCGACGGTATCGGGGACGTGTGCGACGAGTGTACCGACCTCGACGATGACGGCTTCGGTGATCCCGGTTATATGGCTAACACCTGTCCGCGAGACAACTGCCCGGCCGATTATAATCCGGGACAGGAGGACGAGGACGGCGATCTGGAGGGCGATATCTGTGATAATTGCCCAACCGTTTCCAATCCCAATCAACAGAACTCTGATATGGACGACTACGGCGACGCTTGTGACAACTGCCCTAACGACTTCAATCCGGATCAGGCTGATGCCGATAGCGATGGTATCGGAGACGTGTGCGATGCCTGCCCCAATGATCCCGACAATGACATCGACGGCGACGGCATCTGTGGCGATGTTGATAATTGCCCGACGACTAACAATCCGATGCAGGCCGACGCTGATGGCGACGGCATCGGTGATGTTTGCGACGATTGCACCGACCTCGACGATGATGGTTTCGGCGATCCCGGATACATGGCCAATACCTGCGCCTTGGATAACTGTCCGGCGACTTTCAACCCCGATCAGGCCGATGCCGACAGCGACAATATCGGTGATGTCTGCGATAATTGTCCCAATGCTTCAAACAACGATCAAACCAACTCCGACGGTGACAGCTATGGTGATGTCTGTGACAACTGTCCTGATGACACCAATGAAGATCAGGCCGATATCGATGCCGATGGTATCGGGGACGTTTGCGATGTTTGTCCCAACGATCCCGACAACGATATTGATGGCGACGGCGTCTGCGGAGATGTTGACAACTGTCCGGCGACCAATAATCCAGCTCAGGACGATGCCGACGGTGACAATATCGGTGATGTTTGCGACGATTGTACCGACCTCGACGACGACGGATTTGGCGATCCCGGATATATGGCCAATACCTGCGCCGAGGATAATTGCCCGGCAACATCTAACCCGGACCAGAGCGATCTCGACAGCGATGGCCTCGGCGATGTCTGCGACAACTGTCCTGATGCCAACAACCCCGCTCAGACCAACTCCGATGGCGATAGTTGGGGCGATGCCTGCGATAACTGTCCCGCTGTCACCAATGAGAACCAGTTAAATTCGGATACGGATGAATGGGGTGATGTGTGTGATAACTGCAATTACGACGACAACTCCGATCAATCCGACGTTGACAACGACACCATGGGTGATGTTTGCGATCCCTGTCCCAACGATGCCGACAACGACGCCGATGCCGACGGTGTTTGCGGCGATGTCGATAACTGCCCGGCGACTCACAATCCGGGTCAGGAGGATCAGGACGGCGACACCTATGGCGATGCTTGCGATAACTGTCCCGAGGACTTCAACCATCTCCAGGAAGACACCGACGAGGATGGTATCGGAGATGCCTGCGACGCCTGTCCCAATGATCCCGATAACGACATTGACGACGACGGTGTTTGCGGCGATGTCGACAATTGCGTGACCGCCCATAATCCTGGTCAGGAGGATGTCGACTTTGACGGTATCGGTGACGCTTGCGATCCCTGCACCGACACTGACGGTGACGGTTTCGGCGATCCCGGATATGCAGCCAACACCTGTACTGAGGATAATTGTCCCGACATTTATAACCCGGGTCAGGATGATGTGGACGAGGACGGAGTCGGCGACGACTGCGATAACTGCCCCGAAATATCGAATCCGGATCAGGCCGATGAGGATGACGACGGTATCGGAGATGTTTGTGAATACATCTGCGGAGATGTTAACAGCGACGGCGACGTCAATGTGGCCGACGCTGTCTTTATGATCAACTTCGTCTTCCTCGGCGGTCCCGCTCCTGAGCATGAGGAAGCCTTCGATGTTAACGGTGATGGAACTAACAATGTAGCTGATCCGGTTTATATGATCAATTACATCTTCAAGTTCGGACCCGAACCGGTCTGTTGACGATCAGATTTCTTGATCGAAATTGACCTCAATGGGCCGGGATTATTCCCGGCCCATTTCTTTTCAGAAGCATCTCAGACTTAGAAAACATCCATGCGAGAAGGAAATCATGCAATTTACAAAACATAGGTGCACAAAATAATAGTTGACCTCTCCTCTTAATCAATTATAATTAGGTGTTCTTCATAGCTTTATACAATACCCTGGGAGGTGTTCAATGTTGAACCATTGTCTGATGCCATTCGAATCACCAAAGACTTTTAAGTATATTTCAACCGCCTTAGTTGTCATTTTCCTCATAATCATATGGCAAATACCATCATTGGCTGCCAACCGCACTCAGATAGATGTTACTGAGGCCGGCAGTTCAATCCGGGTCGATTCTCTAATTGTGGGCAATGATTACGAATTTCTAATTTCTATCGAAAATGATATCATATGGATGGCGATGCAGCATGGTATGCAGATATATTCCCCTGAAGGCGCGAGCTGGAACTGGTATTCGCAGCCGGATGGCTACGGTCCTCTCGGTCCCGGGACCGGCGGGCAGTATCTCACAGTTGTGGCCGGCAGTCGCATGGATCCGACCAATGTCGTCTGGGATATGACAGATCTACTTGTTCCGGAAACCGATATGGACGGTATCTCGCCCGATACTATCTTCCCCGGCGGCCTCGCGATGAACAACGGTTTGCAACCGGGACCTCTGGAACATATGATGTCGCTCTACTTCACTCCCACCTCTGCTGCTTCATCCGGAGCGGTTGGGACTATTTGCATCGACTCTTCTTTTGTACCGCCTTCGGGAGCGTTTCTATTTTCGGACGCAGGTGGAAAGACCTTTCCGATCGATATCGAAGGCCCCTATTGCTGGCCGGTTACCTACAACTGTCCTTTTGACAGCGACGGAGACGGCTATGGCGATCCCGGCCATCCGCAGAATGATTGTCCGGAAGATAATTGCCCTACTGTTTTCAATCCCGATCAGGCTGATGGCGATGGAGACGGCATCGGTGATTACTGTGATAACTGTCCCGATGTCGACAATCCAAGCCAAACGGATGCTGACAATGACGGCATGGGAGATCCCTGCGACCCGTGCACTGACACGGATAGTGATGGTTTCGGCAATCCCGGTTACCCCAATCCGTCTTGCACCGTAGACAATTGTCCCTACAGCTATAATCCGAATCAGACTGATACCGATGAAGACGGCGCCGGAGATGACTGTGACAATTGCGATGGGGTACAAAACCCCGATCAGCTTAATTCGGATGGCGACTACTACGGCGATGCCTGCGATAATTGTCCCACCGTTGACAACAATAATCAGGTCAACTCCGACGGAGATCCCTGGGGTGACGCCTGCGACAATTGCCCCAATGACGACAATATCGATCAGGCCGATGCCGATGAAGACGGGATCGGCGACATCTGCGATTTCTGTCCTAACGATCCCGATAACGACATCGATGCCGATGGCATTTGCGGCGATATCGACAACTGCCCGGAAGTTTACAATCCTGGCCAGGAAGATGGCAATGAAAATGGAATCGGCGATGTTTGCGAATATGTCTGCGGCGACGCCAATAATGATGGTAGCTTCAATGTCGGAGATGTGATATTTTTTATAGCTTATTATTTCAAGGGCGGGCCGGCGCCTGAATATCCCGATTCGGCCGATGTCAATGCTGACGGTAAAATCAATCTTTCTGATATTGTCATTATGATATCAAGGATTTTCATATACCCCAGCGCGGAACTGGACTGTCCATCGGGAATGTAGACGGCTTCGAATAAGGGCCGGGATTTTTCCCGGCCTTTTTTTTATCGATAAATCGCGGTAATTGTCCGTTAAATTGATAGGCCGATAATAGACTTGCGATCCTGGTCTTATCCGGTATATTGAATAAGACAAGTAAATATTCGGTCCCACCTTATGCCGCCGTGTAGCATAGTTGAAAACGGTCGAGAACGAAAGGATGGACCTATGTCGGCACGATCGGCTGCCTGCCTGATTTTCATTCTGATAGTAATCCTCTTTGCCTCCGGATGGAGCCAGATATCACTTCAGAAAACACCATTCTGGCAGTCCTCAGAAATCAATATGACCACGACCGGCATGATTTGGCGCGACTGTAATAAAGATGGTCATATCGATGTTTTCTTTTCCAACGGCAATGACATTACTCTTTCGCCCAATACCATTTATCTATCCAATAACGGTATTCTCCCCGCTTCCGCGGACTGGTTCTCAGCCAACAACGAATATTCGGGACATTGTGCCGTAGGTGATATCAATGACGATGGCTGGCCCGATTTTGCCGTATCCAACTTCCTTGGTGAAAATGGTTTTTCGAGCGCCAATCATTCCAACCTCTATCTCAATTCAGAGGGTATCATCAATGCTTCGCCCGACTGGTATACCGGCGACAGTATCTACACTTTTTCCTGCGCTTTCGGCGATGCCGATGGCGATGGCGACCTTGATCTGGCTTTTTCCACCGGGGAGTCATACGGCGACAGGAAATATACCGATCGTATCTACTATAACATCGATGGTACTTTGGAGTCGCTACCCGCATGGGAATCGGATGCCGCAACCGAGGCGATGGATGTTACCTGGGGTGATGTCAACAATGACGGGTATCTCGATCTGGCTTTCTGTTATGATGATCGTCCCCCGGCAATACATTACAACGATGCCGGGGACATCGAGACCACGCCGTCCTGGGAAGCTCTTGATAACGAATCGGGCAATACTTTGATTTTCGGCGATGTCGATGGCGACGGCTGGCAAGATCTGATAGTTGCCTTTAATTATCAACTCGGTGGGAGTGGTCGATTTCGTGTTTATTTCAATGACGGTTCCGGAACTCTGAGTAATGCATACGGCTGGCAATCGGCCAGCGGAGGCTATGGTTCGGCCCTGGCGCTCAATGATTACGATCAGGACGGCGATCTTGACCTGGCCGCCGGGCGCTGGTGGGATGAGCCGCGTGTCTACAGAAATTCCGGTTCCACCCTCTCAACTTCGCCGGTCTGGCAATCGGATGTTTCAACTGTAGTGGAAGAGCTGGCCTGGGTCGATGTCGATGGCAGCGGTTTAACGGACCTGGCAGACACAATTTATGACATTGCAGGAAAAAAAGCTTTCTATACCGCAAAAATGCCGCTTTATGCAATCGATTCGGTGATGGCCGACGGTATCTGGCTTGGCCATGCCGATTACTGTTACGACCTTGTTTCGGGCTGGGTCGCGCTGGGGCAGATACCTTCCGACAGCCTCATCATAAGATATAAATATTCGACCGAAAACGATTTGGCCGTGGCTAATTGGGATACCTACAATATGGTCTACGGGTATATATCGGTAGCTCTGACAATGACCGCCTCCGATTTTTCCGATATTCTCGGAGATGATGACGGCATATTAGAAGCCGGAGAAACAATTCAAATGACCGTTTCTCTGATTAATTCAGGAGGTGAAGCCGATCATGATGTCAGCCTCAATCTCATCATCGAAGATGCGTCCCTGACTGTTACCGATGGGTCCTCATACATCGGCGACATCGCTCCCTTTACTACCGTTTCCAACAATTCCGATCCTTTCGAGTTTGATATTCCGGCTGACTATATCTCCCGTATAGATTCCTTTTTCATCGAGGTCATCTGGGACAGCGGCACGGAAATAGATACGTTCGCCATCGAAAAGGCAATCGGGAAACCGGCTCTTCTCCTCGTTGACGATGACAATAATGACGATCTGGAGACAATATATATCGGCGCCATGGCCAATTTTCGTATCCCGGTCGATCACTGGGATATTTTCACATCCGGTGTTCCCGATGCTGTCACACTAAGTGAGTACGAACTGGTAATCTGGTATACCGGCGATTATCGAACCTCCCCGCTAAGTGGCAGTGCTGCGACCTTCCTGAAGAGCTATCTGGATGGGGGCGGCAGCCTTTTTCTGACCGGTCAGGCTATCGCCGATCAACTTGATTTTGAGGATGTCGATTTTCTCAACAACTATATAAAGTCAAGCTATCAATCTTCGTCGTTACTGCCCGTCCTGGAGGGTGTTGCGGGCGCCTATGTGGTAGATTCAGGTATTCGAATAGCTCTAACCGGATTTGGAAGTGCGGGTAACCAGACTCTTCCTGATCTCATCCAGCCGGTCAACGGCGGGGTTGCCGAACTGATATATTTATCGCAAACCGATTATGGCGCCGTCTCATATACTGGTGATTATAAATCTTTATTTTTCTCATTCGGAATCGAGGCTCTCGGTTCCGGCGACAGCCGCTGGCGGGACCGTGATAGTATTTTCGCCGACATTATCAATTTTTTCGATTTCCAAAAACCGGGCGGATATCCCGAGGTTGCCAGCGCGGCAGTCTCCCCCGGCGATCCCTTTCATTTAACCGACCATACTCCTGATTTCTCATGGAATTATTACAACCCGGAATCATCACCACAGCTAATGTATCATATTCAGGTTGGTAGTGACGCTAATTGGGACTACGCCGAAATGTGGGATTATGGCCCGATTTCAGGCTCCGAGACAACGATAACCTATGACGGGCTTGAATTGCTCGACGGACAGCCATACAATTTCAGGATCCGCGTCTTCGATGGATCACTTTGGTCGGAATGGTACCAGAACGGCTTCCGAATGAATTCATTACCGGATGTTGTCATTGGACTGACGCCCGATAATATGGCATGTCTCGGTGAGACGAATCCGGAACTTACACATCTCAACGCTGAAGATCCTGAAAACGACAATTTGACTTATGCTTACCGGGTGTACGATGATCCCGGTATGACCAATCTGGTGGCTTTGGCTGACGGCCATCCAGAGCAAATCGGAACCATAACCTCATGGCAAATAGATGTGTCATTGGCGGACAACACTACTTATTATTGGGTGGTCAGGGCCGCCGATGGTTTCGAAGACAATCCCTGGAGCGAATCGGCATCTTTCCAGATCAACAATATTAATCAGTCGCCCGGGCCATTTGCTTTACTCTTACCGGATAGCGGCGCTTTTCTGGCAGACCCTCTGCCGACTTTTGGATGGGAAGGCTCTATTGACCCCGATCCCTGTGACAGCGTATATTATTTATTGTTATATGCCACCAATCCGTCGATGATTGACCCCATCATAGTTTCAGGACTGGAAGCAACCTCATACACCGCCACTGATTCCCTTGCTGGCGGAAAATATTATTGGAGAATCATCGCCAATGATCTTTTCGACGGCGAAACCACTTGTGTTTCGGACTTTTCTTTCTCCATCGGCGCGATGGGAGATGCCAACTCTGACGGTCTTGTCAATGTCGGCGACGCTGTCTTCTTGATTAGCTACGTATTTAAGGGCGGACCGGCGCCCGATCCGTATGAAAACGGCGACGCCAATTGTGATGCCACGGTCAATGTCGGCGACGCCGTTTACCTGGTTAATTACATTTTCCGGAGTGGTCCGCCGCCGGGATGCTTCGAAAAATAACCGATTGC
This sequence comes from Candidatus Zixiibacteriota bacterium, assembly GCA_030668485.1. Classification (GTDB taxonomy): domain Bacteria; phylum Zixibacteria; class MSB-5A5; order GN15; family JAAZOE01; genus DAOUTW01. The sequence goes on along the minus strand of DAOUTW010000054.1, from coordinate 7,900 downwards.
AATGGATGACAGGACAAGATGCGCTCGATAATCGATTATTGGCTGATCGAATTTTCAGTCAACTTTGGCTCGGCTTCGACGTATCTACAGTTATATAGAGATCTTAATACCTAAGAGTTTGTGGATATGAAATACAGTTTAGCCAATATACTGCTGGTAGCCGAACGTAATGAGCAATCCGGTTTGCTTACCGACGCCCTGACCTCCAGTGGCCATTATGTAGTTGTGGCTGAATCCAGCGCCCAGGCTCTGTCTATCCTGGACCAGCAGGCAATCAATATCGTGATCGCCGATATCAGTCTGACCGATCTCGATCGCAGCGATTTTTATCAGACCGTGAAAGAATGCCATCCCGATTTACCGATTATAATGATAACCGGACCTTCGGAGCCAACCACGGTTCAGGTTATGGAGAAAAATGGTCTTATCTCGAAGCCATTCCGCATCAGTCAAATCGAAAAACTGATCGGCACCATACTGAAAGAGAAACCCCTTATCGACAGCGAACTATCGGGTGGTATTGTTCTGGTCGTCGATGATGATGAAGCCTTCCGAACCATGTTGATTCGTTCCTTGCAACTGTCAGGATACAAAGCGGCAGGCGCCACTGACGGCAAGATGGCTTTCGAAATGCTTGAAAGTGGGGGAATTGGGACAGTTATCGCCGATATTAATATGCCATTTATGGATGGTATAACCCTGATGAAAAAGATCAGGCAACAGTGGCCTGGAATACCTGTAATCTTGATAACCGGTTATTATTCCACTAGTGAACAATCGGGCGCGGTAGATAATCAGCCGGACGGTTTTTTGATGAAGCCGTTCAAAGTTCAACAGATCGACGAGCTTCTAAAAATTGTCTTATACAAAAAACCCCGCTCTTAAAAGTCATTCAAATGGATAATATCACCCGGAAATTCATTATTTAGTTGCAATGATTACCCTGTCTGCGTATATCTAGGGAGTTTTCACCGGGTGAGGAAATTGTCAGCCATATAGTAATCAGAGATATCGTATAAGGCAGAAATGTATCGATTAATTGGAATAGACGGCGGTCGCTACAATACCTGGGATCTCAATTCCGGGAAAAATGTTATCGGCCGAAAATCGGGTACCTCCAGTTGCGATTTCATGGTCTCCGATATGGCGGTATCGAGGCGCCATGCTATCCTTGAAATCTCGGCAGATGGGAGCGAGTGTACGCTTACCGATCTTGGTAGCCATAACGGTACCTACCATAATGGTAAAAGAATATCAGATCGAGTAAAAGTTAAATCGGGTGACAATATTCAGTTCGGCAGTGTCGAATTCAAGCTGGTGGATGAAAATGCGACATCCCCTTCATCAGTCAAACCGACTCAGACCCAATTATCTGATTATGACCCTGAGCAATCGGTGTTGATGCCTATGAATGAGGCACTCAAGCCGCTGCCCTCAAAAGTTAACGAACTTCCGGAACTATTGCCGACTTTGTTCGATATAGCCAATATGCTGGTCCTGCCGGAACCTAAGGAAATGATGCTTGAACGCTCGCTACAACTGGCAACCAAAATCATTCCCGCCGACCGTCTGGCGGTACTGTTCACCTCCGAAGATCAAAGCGAGATTTACACGGGTGCGGTACATCTTCCCGATGGCAAGGACCCCGGGACTTTCACCCTGTCGCATACCATCGTTAAGAATATTCTGGCCGACAAAAACGCCATTCTAATCGGCGATGCAAAGGTTGACTCCCGCTTCTCCGAGCAACAATCGATAATAGCCTCACAATTGAAATCTGCTATGGCGGTGCCACTGCTTGATGACGACCGCGTCCTCGGAATTCTCTATGCCGATACAACCAATCCGCTGCACCGTTACAATGACGACTATCTGCATCTGTTCGCAATGATCGGAAATATCCTCGCCTCCCGCCTCGCCAACTATACCCTGCTGAAAGAACGACAGTTGAAAGAAGTGTATGAGGCGGAACTGCAAAAAGCATCCTCGATCCAGAAAAAGCTTCTGCCCCGTGCGATTCCGGAACCTCCCGGATACTTCGTTCACGCCTTCCAGGAGCAATGCCGTTCCGTGGGCGGCGATCTTTATGACCTGGAAAAACTCCCCGACGGGCGACTGCTGTTTATGGTCGCCGATGTCAGCGGCAAAGGGATGGGAGCGGCCCTGCTGATGTCGAACATTCTGGCCTCATTCCGGATTTTGTACCTGGATGAGAACTTCAACCTGACGCGCGCAGTGAATCAGGTATCGCTGGAGCTTTACAAACACAGCGCCCCGGAAAATTTCGCCACTCTCTTTATCGGTTTGCTCGATCCGAAGGAGAACAAAGTCAGTTTTATCAATGCCGGTCACAATCCACCACATATTGTCAGGCGGGACGGCACGCTGGAATTTTTGGAGGCCTCCGGGACCATGATCGGCGCTTTTGACTTCATCACCTGGAGCGAGGATACCGTCGTTATGAATCCAGGGGATATTTTGCTAATCTTCACGGACGGCATCACTGAGGCGGAAAAGAACGATGATGAAGATTATGGCGATGAAAGGCTGGAAAAACTGGTTGTCGAGTGCCGGGAGAAGAAACCTGACGAGATGGCAGGGATTATAATGAAAGATATAGAAAAGTTCGTCGAGGGTACTCCTCGTTCCGATGACATTACCATGTTAGTTATTAAAAGGGATATATAATGTTGGAAGCCGGTCAAACCCTTGCGCATTTTAAAATCATAAAACGGCTCGGCGCCGGAGGTATGGGCGAAGTTTACCTGGCCGAGGATTTAAAGCTGGGTCGGAAAATAGCTCTTAAAATATTGCTGGCCGATTTTTTCGAAGACGACGAGCGAAAAGAACGATTTTATCGCGAAGCCAAAACCGCCGCCGGCATATCCCATCCCAATGTAATGGGAATTCATGATATCGGTCGCGCCGGCGATCCTAAATCGGGTCAGGATCTCGATTACATTGTCATGGAATATATTGAGGGAAAATCGTTGACGGATTATGTCCGAAACAACAAACCCGATATTAGAAACATAATCCGCCTAGCCGAACATATTGCCGCAGGACTCAATGCAGCGCACAAGGTCAATGTCGTTCATCGCGATATCAAAGCCGATAACATAATCATCGACAAAGACGGCAAGTCCAAAATCCTTGATTTCGGACTTGCTAAGCCGGTAGTGGTATTTCAACCCGATAAGAAGAATGTGGAAGCCGATACCATCTCGCAGGAATTAACCCGTGCGGGAAAAATTATAGGCACCGTATCTTATATGTCGCCAGAACAGGTCCGCGGCGAAACAATCGATACCCGTTCCGATATCTTTTCTTTCGGTATTCTCCTTTATCGCATGGTCACCGGAAAACTACCATTCGAAAGCGATACCCAGGTCTCTACGCTGGCCAAGATACTGGAAGTCCAGCAGGAACCACCTCGCCTGATTAATGATCATATTCCGCCCGAATTGGAACGGATAATAGATAAATGCTTGAAAAAAGACGCCAATGACCGCTTCCAGGATACCCGTGATCTGGTCGTTGATCTTCGCAATCTGAGAAGGCAATACGACAGCAATATCTCCGGCGTAACCACCGGAATTACGGACGCCGCCGGGGTTTTGGACCGTCGTTCAAAATCAAAAAGTATCTTGAAATCGGTTATTCCGGCCTTTGTCGCCGTTGCTTTTCTTGCTGTCGTTTTCTGGCAGATAATGGGCGGTTCCGGTTCCGACGGCGTTCCGACTCTCCAGGCGGGTGAAAACGCATTGGCGATTCTCGGTTTTGAAAATAAAACGGGAGAAGACTCCCTGTCATGGCTGCAAACCGGTCTGCCTGAAATTCTTCTGACTGATCTCGCCCAAAGTCAATCTTTGAATATTGTCAGTCGGGATCGCGTTCTCGATTGCCTGGGTGGTGATTTGAACAAACCGGGTAGCCCTTTCTCTCATCCCGATTGCCTAAAGGCGGCAGGATCTTTAGGAGCCAAACATGCCTTGTCGGGATCATACTATCGTCTTGGCCCCAATATCAGAATTGACGCCCGCATCGAGGAGATCGCCACCGGCCGCATTATTCTGACCGAAAAAGTAATCGGTCCCGATCCGTTCATCCTGGTCGACAGCCTCACAGAGAAAATTGCCCGGTCATTGAACCTTGATGACAAAATGGCCACCAAAACCAGCGTCAAGACCTACACTTCGTCCTCTCCAGAGGCATATAGGATATATCTCAACGGTATGCAGTATTTCGAGAAAGACCTGCATGACGATGCTATTGTGGAATTCGAAAAGGCAATAACCTTCGATTCGACCTTTGCCCTGCCCTATATGCGTATCGGTATGGCTCATGTCTTCAGCGGTCGTCCTCAGGAAGGCGCGCACTGGTTCCAAAAAGCCCGCCAGTACCAGGATCGGCTGCCCAATCGGGAAGCCACCATGCTGGATATTTATGCCAATCTCTGGCTCGATCAGAAATACGACGATGCCTTTGTCAAAATGGAGCTTTTGGTTCGGAATCATCCCCATGATAAAGAGAGCCGCCATATATATGGTCTTTTGCTACAGGTTTTTTCGGCCGATACGATTGGGGCAACGGCTCAAATGGATACTGCCCTGCAACTGGACAATCATTATATTTCGGCACTGATGTGGTATGGGAACTTTTATGTCAAAGGGGGCGATTATGCTAAAGCGCTGGAATATGCCGCCCAGGCCCGGCAGTACCATCCGGATTCCCCGGAGTCCTATATTCTCCTGGCCCGAATCTACACCAGGCAGAATAAATTTGATCGGGCCGCATCGGAATACACTGACATGCTCCAGAAATTCCCAGGGCATATTACCGGGTTGACGCGGCTGGGGATTGTCTATATTCATCAGCGCGAATTTGAAAAGGCTCGATCTGTTGCCGACCAAATCAAGGAGTATCATGGAGACGACAATTACCAGATGACGGATTATTATAGCCTCTTGGCCAATCTGGCCAATTGGAATGGCCAATTCCGAAAATCCATGGACTATCACTTCAAAATACTTGAATCCGTTATGGCTACCGGTGACAGCGCTCTTATTGCCGGAACTTATGCGCTGATAGGCAACATTTACTCAAAATACAGGATGCCGGATAGCGCCATTTATTATTCCAAACTTTCATATGACTGGGGTACCGTCTTCCAGAAACTTGATTATCCCTTAACCCTCGCCACTAATTCTAGAGAGATTGATGCTGATGACCGGGCCCTTTTCGATGAACTTCTGGAAAGTCTCAAATCACGGCTGCCTTCGGATTTATGGCACCTGGCTGACGCCCTCGAGACGATATTCAATGGTCTTGTTGAGGCCGATACCGCCGCGTTGATAGAAGGATACTTGACGACATACGATAGCGGTACCGGGTCCGGAGAAACCATCAGGCGGCAGGCAGGATTTCTGGCAGCGCTATCTGGCCGCTATCAGCAGGCCAAAGAATTGCTTTCACAATACATAGCGGGTGAAAAGATGACATCGTCCGGTTTTGATTTCCTCTTCACCCATTACCACCTCGGTTTGGCGGAGGAAGGTCTCGGTAACCTCGATCAGGCCAAAAAGCATTTTCAGGAGATGCTCAAGTACTGGGGCAAGCCTGATTTAGAGCTGTATGAGATAAAAGATGCTCGCCAGCGTCTGGCCCGCTTAACCAGTTGATTTTATTCTCATTTATCATATATTCTCCATCTGTACACAAATGACAGACGGAGAATTATTGATGGATAAATATGCCACACCCCAAATCTCAGACCGTGTTTATGCTCTCGGTGCCACCGATTGGAAACGTCGCGTCTTCGACGCCCTCGCCCCAACTCCGATAGGCACTACCTATAATGGATACCTCGTCAAGGGCGACAATAAAACCGCCCTGATCGACACTATCCATCCCGATTTTCGCGACGAATACTTTGGCAAAATCGAGCAACTTCTTGGCTCGACCCCGGTTGATTATGTTATCATGAATCATGCCGAACCGGATCATGCCGGAGCGATTCCGGATGTTCTCGATAAATTCGCCGCCACTTTGATCACTACCAAGAAGGGCGCCGAACTGGCCGGGCTGTATTACAATGTTCCCCAAGATCGCATCCGGATCGTCAAAGAGGGCGACTCCGTCGATCTCGGCGGAAAAACTCTGACTTTCCACCCCTCCCCTTTCATTCACTGGCCCGAAACGATGCTGACTTATCTTCCTGAAAACAAACTGCTGTTTTCCTGCGACTTCTTTGCTGCTCATAATACCAGCGGGCTGTTCGATGATGAGGCCGATGATGTCATCCTCTGGGCCAAAAAGTATTATGGCGAGATAATGATGCCGCTGGCCAAGATGGGTCGCATGGCAATGGACAAGATCAGGAAGCTCGATGTCGAAATGATCGCTCCCAGTCATGGGCCGGTTTACCGTCATCCGGAAACGATCCTGGCCGAATATACGCGCTGGACCAATCAGATGACCAAACCGAAGGCTTTGATCGTCTATGTCAGCATGTATAAGCATACCGAGCGGATGGTGGAAGTTTTCGTCGAAATCCTTCGGAACAAGGGTATCGAAATCAGAGTCTTTGATATGGTCGGTACTGAGCCGGGTGAACTGGCGGAACACCTGGTCGATACCCGCGCTCTGGTTTTGGCCTCCCCCACGGTTCTGGGCGCCATGCATCCCCTGATCCAGTATGCCGGGATTATGATCAAAACTTTTAAGCCGCCTTTGAAATACGGTATGTTCATCAACAGCTACGGCTGGGGCAAGTCTGCCTCGGCTCATGGGGCTGAATTTTTCGATAGCGCCAAAATCGAGAATGTTGGTATCATCGAGGTCAATGCTGCGCCGGGTGAAGAAGATAATCAGAATCTTCGCGAAGCGGCGGCGGTTCTGGCCGACAAAATTTTGGCTGATACATAAAATCCCAAGCATGGGCCGGATTATCCCACCCGAAACACTAAGAAGTATTTCAGGTGGGGCACCAAGACGGCAGGGGCCGGTTATTGGCTGCCGCAGTGGCAGAGCCACTTTTTGGCTGTCGCGTAGATGACCTGGGCTCAGTCGCAGGGTCATCCGCCGATGGCGGACCCAGACGGGAAGGACCCTGCGAAACAGGCAGAGCCTGTATTTGGCTGTCGCGCAGATGGCCGGGATGTTAAACCGGGATCATAGATCTCGGCCACCCGTCAACGCATGATATTTTAACATACACCCGACATTATTTCATGCTCCATAATAGTATGTTGCGCTTGGGATTGCAGGAGATTTGGCTTTGTTTGCTCATTTTTAAAGAAATTTTCTTTTGGGCGTCATTTTATGCCTCGTACCCGGTTGTCATGCATGTATGACAATGGTTTAGGGTTCGTTTTTCATATTTAAGGTTTTCCTTACTTTGGCTTTGGATGGGAACTTCATATTGGCTACGCGCATTGGAATATCTCCTTGAATCATCAGGTTCACTTATTGGGACAGGGACGGGATCAACAGCGATGTTACGTTGATTTTGCCGCCAGAAGGCGGTTTTAAGCTGTCGCGGTGGCAGAGCCACTTTCTGGCTGTCGCGTAGATGACCTGAAATTGAGTTTGTAGGCCGCAATTACAGATCACGGTTGTCCTCCAGTCCAATCATATATCACACTGCCGATAATTAGATTTCCTTCCTCAGGATATTCCCACCCGAAACACTAAGAAGCGTTTCAGGTGGGGCACCACCGGGCACATATAAGACATTAATAGTTCTGTATTTGTTTTATTACTGTTCCCGCAAAGTGATAATGTCCTAAAAGAGCAAAGTAGAAATGTCCTGTTGAGAGGCTATAATAATCCTCAAAGAATTGGGGAGGATTATGGTCGGAGAGGACATTATCAGGATGAGTATGAGGGAGTTGAGACG
>DAOUTW010000083.1 GCA_030668485.1 Candidatus Zixiibacteriota bacterium | reverse complement strand
GATGACGCTAGAAAGAAAATCATAAAACCAAAACAGAAAAAAAGGAAACGTTGTTGATCTTAATAAAAAAATGTGTTACCTAGGTGCTGGGTCTATTCTGTTACCCAGGTCTCGGTACGTACAAAACCCACTCCAGCAAGCTGGGGTGGGCCACCGACGTGATCATGTAAACCCACCCCGGACAAGCCGGAGTGGGCCACCTACGAGTCTGCTTAAACCAGAAATCCCTTGATGTATATTGGGAAATATATAAATAGGGCCAGGAATAATCCCAAAGCTATATAGGCATACTTAAGCCATCCGGGACGAGGCGACATGGCGATCATCATCACCGCCGGGATTAGCATGACATAATGACGCCAGATGGAAAAAATCGAACCGGTAGTCGGAGAAAAAAGAAAGAGCAGCAAAACGAAAGCGACCAGTTCCGGCTTGATTCGATAAGGGGCGAAGATAAAAAAGATCAGGCCATACCATAAGACGATGAAATTGGCGGCAAAATAGGTATGCTCGATCTGCATGAAATGAGCGCCGCAGGTCAGTTGAAAATGTTTCAGTGATTGCCAGATCACGGCCAGGGGGAAACCCCAATTACGTTCGTATTTTTCCTGAAAATGGAGAATCAGTAGGAAATCATCGAATTTGAAATAGAAATATATCGAAAGAATCAACGGTCCCAGGGCAAAGGGAATCAAGTAATACAGCAGATCTTTAATTAATGCTGAAAAAGGCGGTCGTTGAGATTTTTTCCGATAACGATTGATAATCATCACCAGCGGGATAACCGCCGCCAGAAAAGCGGATGGATAAGACAGCGATATCAGAATAGCCAGTGCCGGGAGGATAATTGTCCGACCACGGGCGTTGAGTTTATACAGGTAATACAAATATCCCGTGAATAGTACCAGAATGAAACTGTACGGAAAGCCGGTCAGATAATAAAAGGCGGTCGGAGTTGCGGTCAGCGCGATCAGGCCGGTCAGGGCGATTTTATAATCGGACCAGCGCAATAAGAGTTGATAGAAGAAGAAAAATCCCAGGAGGGTAAACAGGTAGGGTAGATATTTCAGTCCGAAGGCGACCTGCCCGAATGAAAGTATTTTTACGGCCAGCGGCCAGGCCGGAAACCATCCGACATTGCCGCAAATGTCGCCCATAGGGTAATGCACCGCCGGATCGCAGGGGTAGACTTCGTATCCCTTTTCGGCAATCGACTGATAATGGCCGATATCCCAGACCGATCGAAAGAGAAAGTCATTGCCCTGGATCAGGGAAATGGAAACATAGAGGGCGACGAATATCACGAAAACGCCGATCGGGATCAGGATATGCTTCTTGTCCATGACAATAATCTATCGATTTATGGGGAAGAGACAACCAAAAATAATCAGAGCCAGCCGATATACTGTCCCAGTCGGTAGAAGAAATAGAGCGAGACGGGCCAGTTGATCGACATGCGGATTATTCGATATGTTTTTTTATCCCGGAAACGGGGCATGGGCTGTCCGCGCATAACCATGACAAAGGCCCGGGCATACATGATAATTGACAGAATCATAAAGGCAACGACAAGAAAAGTGAATAGTCGGATTCCGAACGGAAATTCGATAACATAGCTGCACAGCAAGACGGCGATTGAGGCAAATCCGTATTTGCCTGAAAAGTTTGATGGGGGAATTTCGCTCATTCGTGATTTCATCATCAGCCCGCCGAGCATGAGCAACAGGTCGCGCCCGATGATGATTGCCGCCAGCCAGAGGGGAAAGTCGCGGTAGACGATAAGGAGGATCGCCAATACGCCAGCCAATATTTTATCCGAGATCGGATCGAGAATCAGACCCAGACGGGTTTCTTGATTGAGGCGGCGGGCCAGGTAACCATCCAGATAATCAGAAGCGGCGGCTACGGTCAGGCAGGCGAGGGCAAGGGTACGATTCATGGCTCCTGGCTGCGACAGAAACCAGGCGGTCGGTATTAGCATGAACAGCCGGCCGAGAGTGATCAGGTTGGGGATTTTGAAAATATCATGAGCCATGGCGCCAAGATAGGCGGGAACAAGGTTTTTATCAAGTACTCTCTGATGGCAGTCGCAGACAAAAAAGGCGGGAATCCAGTTCCCGCCTTTTGGGCATGGCGATATTGCGGATGGAATTATTCAGGTGCCGGGGTTTCATTGAATTCGGCGGCAGAATATCCGACATCGGACTGTTTCCAGCCAAGGCGAATAAAGGTCCGCACGCAGGGTGTTCCCGGAGGCAATTTATTGGGATCGCTAAGGTCGGGATCGAAAGCCCAATCGCGGTTGGGAGGTGAATAATAGTCTCCCAACCAGTTGCCGGTGGCGACTTGCGACAGCCAAAGGTTAATAATCGAACCTCTGAATTTTAAGTCGTGGCCTGTCCAGTTTTCCAGAAAGCGCGGTAGGTTCTCCAGCCCGCCGTTATAGGCGGCGCCATCGGCTCCGGTTTCCCGGTTACCGGTGATGAAGGAGAAGTTCGTCTCGGTGAATTGAGCCAGCCTGACGTTTTGGTCAGCAGAAGCAGCAAAGGCGGGGTCATCGCTCCAATTGTCCGATAAAATTGTCAGGGCGTCGGTGATGATCGACATCGGGACCTTATTGACGGTATTAACATTACCCTGGGTATAGATCGGGTTTTCCGAGGCGATGGTGAAGGGACTCCCGATATCGTCTGCATTGTATATCCGGGTGCCGTGAAGTCCCGCTCTATCGTCACCGGCATACATGATACCATTTGGTGGGAAATAGGCCGAAGTCTTAAATATGCTCATATCGATATCATAGACGGTGACATCGACTCCCTCACGCTTGTCGTGGAAGGTATTCTCTATCAGAGCGCCGCTGGTAATAAGAGACGCGGTGACATCGACCCAGGCTCCACCGTTATAATACTGCGCGGCGCCATCCATAACCTTAAAGGTTGCCTTCTTTTCAAAAGAGTCATTGTTTCCACCGCCGGATGATTCGCGTTCAATAATCTTGTAGGCTTCGTCGGTCGAATTTTCCAAAGGCAGGTTCAGTCGTTCCTGTCCGAAGGTGGCATCCTGAACCCGGCCGCCCCAGCGGGTAGCCGCGGAATCAAACCAGTGGGCGTCAGCGGCGTCCAGCCAGTCGGCGCCGTCGCGCATTGAATAGTAGTTGCCATCGAGGCCTTTGATGTTAACCTCGCCATTGGTTGTACCCACCCCTGATCCCGGTTTGCTACCGTGTAAAATATCACCGAAAGCAGTCAGATAGGAATCGATATCGATTTTGTCGCCCGATTGCAGGTAGATATCGGAGTTGGAATGAATGCGGCCCAAAAGCTCCATTGCCGGTCCGGGGGCTATTTCCAGGTCGGTCTCGTAAAAGACGCTGAACTGGAAGATCGGCACCAGGGCGACCTCGAAAGTCTCTTCAAGGGTAACAGCCGCATAATGATTCGTATCGACACCCGTGGCCACTATGGTAAACGGTTTGACTAGAGCTCTCAGGCCCGCCATTGACCCTTTGGTCAGGGTTTTATTGATCGTGTCGCCGCTTACGGCGTCGTAACCGACATTAATGCCGTCGATATCAAATAGACCGTGGGGCATGTTTACCGGTGGAACACCGGTTGCCCCATATTCGGTTTGGATGGCAGCGGCCGCCTTATCCAGTCCGGCCTCTGCCGCATAAAATGTCTTCATCTCGTTGAGTTCATTGCCGGCGATCGCAATCTCGTCATTGGTCGACTTGATAATTCCGATGCCGATAATAGAAAGCATCAAAACCAGCATCAGGGCGATGAACAGCGCCAGGCCTTGTTCGTTTACTAATTTATGGCACATCACATGCCCTCCTGTTAACTTCCTAGATTTCTTAAGTAAACATTTGATTGGTAGTGCTCATATCTATAAGGCTCATCTTCGAATTCAATATCGGGATTCTGGGTTCGGGCGGTCAGGTCGATGCCGATCCGCCTGATCTCTTTCAACATCGGCGGTTGAGCCATCGTCATCCCGTTTTTGAGGACATAGTTGAACTGCAGATCGACTATATCCTCGGCATATACTTGCGGCGTTCCATTCATCATCTGAACCATAAGTTTGGGGTGCAACTTATCGCTATGGTCAATGAAGAATTTGACACGGTCGAGTGTCATGATGACCGATCCCTCGGGATAGCTGCGGGAAAGAGGCCATTTGTTATGTTGTATTTTTGCGGGCGTTTCCTGTACGAAGGAGATTTCAAAATATTCTCCCTCTTCGACGAAAGGGTCATAGATATAGGCCATTTGTCCCACGAAAAAACAACCGACGTTACCAATGCAGTCCAATTCGGACGAAGGCTGAGGCATAGGCTTATCGATTGATACTTCGCAGTTTATTCCGCTTTTATAAAGGATAGCGATAGTATCGGGATTGGTATCAAATGCCTCCAGCGGTGGCATACTATTCGGCAGCCCAAACCCCGCCATGCGCAACTGGCGCGTCAGTTCATCGATTGCGGCTCGGGCGTTTTGCTGCATCTCGATTTCCGATTCCTGTATCATCCAGGCGTGATGCTGGTTGACATAAATCTTGAACATGGCCGCTGACAAGATTGCCGTTATAATCAGCGCGATGAGAACCTCCACCAGGGTGAAACCTTTGCTTGATCTGAGAAATTTTGTCATTAGGCCATTTCCTTATCAGTCTTTTGTTCCCGTACCGGCGAATAAAAATCGCTATCCGCCCAGGTTCCGCAAATAGACCTGAGAACGGTACGTTTCATAACAATATGGATCGCCTGAAATTTCGACATTGGGATTGGGTGTTCGTGCCGTAACTGAGAGCCCGATCTGGCGCACTTCGTTTGCGGCATAAGGTTCTGAAACGGTCATACCGTTTTTCATAATGTATGAAATATCCAAATTTACTATGTCCTCGGCATAGATATGGGGCACTCCGTCCCCCATTGCCAGCATCAATCTCGGATGCAGGATATCGGTAGCATCGATGAAGAATGTCACCTCATTGATGGCCATTACCACTGATCCTTTCAGGTATACCTTGGTCAGAGTCGAGCCGGTATGCTGAATCTGGTCCAATGAGGAATCTACATGTGAGACAATGAAAAACTCACCGCTTTCCAGCACCGGGTCGTAAATATACGCCTTCTGTCCGGTCTCGAAACAACTGACATCATGCCCGTTGCAGCATAGATCATTGGTTAGCCCTAACATGTCAAGTTCCAAAGTGGCCTCACAGGTATTGGTCCTGTAAAAAACGGTGATACTGTCCGGGTTGCCGTCGCGGGCGATCAGTGGATCGAGACTGTTCGGTACGGCGTAACCGGCCATGCGCAACTGCCTCGTCAATTCACTGACGGCGGCTCTGGCGTTTTGCTGCATTTCGATAACCGAGTCCTGAATGATCCAGGCTTGATGTTGGTTGACATAGATCCTGAACATTGCAATCGACAAAATTGCTGTGATTAACAAGGCGATCACTAACTCAACCAGAGTGACTCCGCTGTCTGATTTGAGCAGCTTGAACATTATGCCCTCCTTAGGGGGCGTCCGTTTTCATAAGCGTGTTGATGGTATAGGACTGGACGATAGAATCAGGTGTAAGCCAGCTAGCTTCAATGGCAATCTGTCGCAGGTGTGTACCGGCATTAGTTACCTGCCATTCGCGGGTAATTTCTCCGACAGTATCAACTCCCGAAATGGGATCGGCCATACTCCGGAGGTCTTCAAGTTTCTCCTGCAATAACTGAGTGCTGGAAGTGGTACCGGAGGCCCATGTATTGCCGTCGAGGGCAACCATAGCCAGATGCAAAAGCAGCAGAAGCGCAAAGGACATGATAAGCATCGATGTCATGACTTCCAGGAGCGTAAAGCCTCTTTGATTAATAAGCGGTAAATTCATCTCTTGATTCCTTCCAAACACATTTCTAGCTGCATAGCATCAATATATGTGCCATAACCTCTGGTAACCCCGGCAGGCGCCTCTGAATCCACCGGATTGGTCGGCCTCCCGATCTTTTGCATGCCTTATGGTGTTGATTGACAACAATATATGATTCGTGCGCGATTTTTGAACTACCTTCCGAAACAATTAGCCAACTGGGAATGCTTTATACCCGGAAAACATTGCCGGACTTGTAAAACCTGTTTTTGTAGACGTCCGGCAACAGATATGGGAGATTTCCCATATAGACCCGGAATGCTGGTGTTTTTAATTGCCTTTTGCCCGGCAGTGAATGTAATTTGGTGTTTTGATGATAGGGGTCGAATGAGTCCGGAATCCAAACTTAGTCTGGCGCTGATCTTTCTGATTCTGATTCTGACGGTTGGTACCGTCGGATATATGTTGATTGAGCATTGGTCGATGACCAACTCGATCTATATGACGATTATCACGATAGCCACGGTTGGATTCAAAGAAGTACATCCCTTGTCGGATGCAGGAAAAACATTCACGATAGTACTGATCGCTTTTGGCGTTTTCAACGGCGGATTTATCGCCACGGCTGTTGGGCAGTTGGTCCTTGAGGGGCAACTGCAGGCTATTTTGGGAAAACGGAAGATGGAAAAAAAAGTGAAAAAGCTCTCGAATCATATCATTTTATGTGGTTACGGACGGGTCGGGCGTCAGGTCGCTAATGAGTTTCTCCGGCGCGGAGAACCTTTTGTCATTATCGAAAGCGACGAGGCGATGATTCCGGATGGACAAAATAATGGCCTGATATTTATTCAAGGCGATGCCTCGGCCGATGATACTCTGGAGCATGCCGGAATCGAGAGGGCCAGGGCGATAGTTTCGACCATTCCCGACGATGCCGAAAATGTTTATCTCTCGTTGACGGCTCGCCAGATTAATCCGAGCCTGTTTATAATCTCCCGCGCCGATTCGGAATTGGCCAAGAAAAAATTAGTTCGGGCCGGCGCCAACAAGGTGGTCTGCCCTCACGAACTGGGCGGGAGCCAGATGGCGATGGCGACTTTGCGGCCGAATGTAGTCGATTTTATGCGCCTGGCGGCATTTTCCCCCGGTGGCCAGAGTCTCGGCATTGAAGAGATATCGATTAAAGAAGGGGGCAACCTGACCGGGAAAACGATCATTGAGGCTGCCATCAAATCAAAATACGACGCCATTGTGGTCGGTTTGCGCAAAAACAGCGGTCAGATGGTTTTCAATCCCTCCGGCGGTACGACGATGGAATCGGGCGATATTCTGATTGTTTTGGGAGAGAATGGCAAACTGGAATCACTCGGCTCCGATCTGGCATAATCCGAGTTGCCACAACAAAATATTAACCCCGATCGGTATTCCACCGACCGGGGTTTTTGTATATATGATCCTTTCATGACTGGATATTACTTCATCAGCACCATCTTCTTTTCGGCTGTAAAACCGGCTGCGGTGATGCGATAGAAGTATATACCGCTGGAAACCTTCCTTCCCGATTCGTCATTGCTATCCCATTGCACGCTATGGATTCCCGCCTCCTCCTGTCCGTCGAGAAGGGTCGCGACTGTCTGACCGAGGACATTGAAGACCTCAATCCTGACATGCGAGGGAACCGGTAACTCATAGAAGATTGTGGTCGATGGGTTGAACGGATTCGGGTAGTTCTGATGCAGGGCGTAATCTACGGGCATGGCTGCCTGCTTGTCGATGGTGACTTCCAACAGGTTACCGTAATAATCCGATAATTGCGTTTCCGCCAATTCGATGGTTCCGTTTCCGGAAATCGGAACGGCGAAGATACTCTCCGTTCCGGCTGGGATCCTGACGTCCTTCTCCATACTATACACCAGGACTTTCAGTATTCCATCGGCGTCGCTGTACTTGAGAGTCATATCGGAAGCGCCATTGATCAGATGCGGTTCGCCGATATCAAATCCCGAATACTCAAAGACGAAATATCCGCCGCCGATTTCCACTGGTGCATTGGTTGAGACTCCGAAGGCAGAATGGTTGACCGAGGTGCTAACGGAGGCTTCCGTAGCATAAGGAGTCAGTTTCGGATATGGTGGAGCATCGCCGGTGATGATACGCACCAGATAAACCAGATCGGCCACCGAAAGAGCAATTCCGTCGGCATTGACGTCGGATGCGGCGATGGAAGCTTCAACATGGTCGCCGAAGGCGCTCAGGCCTTCGATAAAGTAGTTTGAGAACATGACGGCGTCGGCGATTTCATTGACAAGCCCGTTGCAGTTAATATCGCCACGAGCGTCGATAGCAGTATCCGGGATAATATCAATACCGCCATAAACGAAATCCATGCAACGTCGTATGGGTGGTTTGTCGGGGTCAGGATTTAGACAATAATCAGGAGCTCCGACAAAGGGAATTCTCTCATCCTCGGGAAATAGGTCGTCATCCTCCTCATCCCAGATAAGATTTCCCTCGAAATCGTAAATGGCGCGATCGATATACAGAATTTCCCCATCAATGCTCGAAATGGTATTGTCGGCACAGTCACTCCAGAAAAACTTAATCGGGATGTATTGGCCATTGTAGGTCCTATCGTTGGTTACAAAAAAGGTCATTACCGCGATTTCATGCGGGTCGCAGTCTTGCGGCCCGTAACAAGAGGGATGATTGGGACCGTTGTTGATCTCAGCCAGAGCAATTATCCGCAGCAAACCAGACGGGCAGGCATCGCCGCAATTACCCTCGACACCGTAACGGTAGGTGAAATACTCCCAACCACAGTCTTCGAGTAACTGCCCCGGCTCGGCCTCAGTAAAGGCCAGCGCCGAAGCATCATAGGCGATCAGGAAGTCAAAGCCACCCATTTCATGGAAACTGCCTTCCGTGGTTATTGAAACATCCGTGAAATGTCCTTGAAGGGTTCCATGAGTTTTTTCTATCCTGATGAGAGGGCAATCGGGTGGAGCTATTTCGGCTGAGACACCGCCGAGAGGCGTACCCTCATCCGCATCTTCTCCCACAATGTGAACTATCTCGCTGACATCGCATTCATCGGAATTGGCGATCAGCGTTACCTCGCGTTCTCCACCTGGTTCAATATTCTGATAAATGTAAGTATTGGCGTCGATTTGTACCAGGTCGGGATCGGGAGCGGGAACAGGAACCAGTTCGTATGTTGCCCCGTTGGCCTTGGTTATCCGGAACAGCCGTAAACGGGCATTGAGGAAGCGTACTGTCGACGGGTTCCTTATCTTATATTTGGCTCGACCAGCATAAGATCCCGAAGATGATGCCGATTTTTTTAAGTTCACGACGTTGAAATTTTTCCAGCCGATATTGTTATCCCATTCGGGAGAATCGCTGACAATGGGATCGGTGGGACACTCCACCCGGGCGTAGATACAATAATGCCCGGAAGCCGTCGGCGTCCAATCGACATAGATGTTTTGTGATGAATAAATATTGATTTTAGGAACCGGCTTCGGAGTATTGATTGAAGTCCAGTCTGTCGGCCAGGTTAGCCCGATGCCGGCATCGGCCCAGAAAAACTCCACCGTGCAATTCTCGGCGTCAGCCGAACCGATATTGCTGATCAGTGCATGAAGGTGATTTACTTCGCCCGCTTCAGGATTGAGATCGTCATCAAATGGATTGAACGGAAATACGTCCACCCAAATATCGGGGCTGGTCCAGTAGAAACGATCGGGTGGGACTCCATTCCATAAATCATTGAAGTTACCGTCCCATGAAGGCATCCGGCCATCATCCCCAGGGCAATCGCGTACGACGACATCTTCATGGCCATTGCATGCTTTGACTCGTGTGATGTATGGCAAGAAGTTATGGCTGGTGACGGTGACGGTAATATGGCCATTTGTATTCGGGGTTACAATCGTCGAATATTTACCGGTGGCGTCGGTAAATCCGGTTTTGTAGACGCCGCATCCCGAGACGCATACCAAGGCATTGGCCATGGGGATCCCGTTATCTAATACCTCCACTTCGAAATTATTCAGCTGAAAAATTGGGAATTGGAGAGTATTGTGATTAACCGTAAACAAAGCCGGGGCATCTGTTCGAATCGGTAATTCCGGATCGCCCAGCAAATTCAACTCGTACATTATCCAACGATATGTAGAGTTTGAAACCGCTGTGGGGACATGATCGGCTTTTGAATCTGCCAGCGTTTGGCCGATATGGAATATTCCTTTGGTAAACAGGGAATTGAAAAAGCTGATATCGAATGCGGCCGATAAGGAAATCCAGGGATTTTGTCCCGGTGAATACCAACCGGAATTCGAATTGCCCACAAAGGCAACCCCTCCTCCATTTGGATTATTTACAAAATGTTCGGCAATACAGTCGTTCTTCTCGAAGGCGGCCGGTACACAACCTACGGTATATAATATTGATTGTTTATTGCCGTTGGTCAGATTATCCATATCGGTTGTCGATAGATACCCTCCCGTGCCGACCCCCATTACATTCCAGTTGCAGTGGTCGATATGATTAATCAGGTTATGTCCAAGGTTAAGGGCATCAATGCATTGCTGTTTAGTACTGCCCTGGTACAACTTGGTTATAGGATTGAAGCGAACGGGAATAAGCGGATCTATTTTTTGATCCTTAGTCAGCGCGCCATCAGTCGGGTAACTGTCCAGATGAAAAGCCAAAAACAGCGCCTTGAGGGTATAATCGGTTAAGGGCGGGTTCTTGTCGTATGTTAATGATTTGCCGACAAAAGTGGCGGCCTCAGTGTTGTTGCTGACAGATGCGCGACCGATGAAGACATTATAGTACATATCTCCGGTCAGGTCGCCGTAATACAGGTCTCCGGGAAGCTGGGCCGAGCCGATGGTGTAGTTATAGTTGGGGACAATTTCCACATCTCCTCCCAAAAGAACCCAGATCGTGCCCCAGTTGGAATAAGCATCAGTTATGCAATTCCTGATTTTTTCCTGATTATTTGCCCCGGGGTAGTTCGTATAGATATACTGTGTCGTGAGGATCGTGGCTGGTATACCTTTCTGAGTTTTCCAATCGACCAATGGCTGGAAATCGGGACTCAGCCCGCTCGAAGTGATAACCAAATAATCGTAGTTGCCCAATGGCAATTTAGATTGCCCCATTTTCGTGGGGGGGATTGAGTCGAGAACAGGATCCTCTACATCCTCAGGGTTGAGAACCAGAGATTTGATCATTTCCTGATACAGATTACGACTGTAGCTCGATCTGGTATAGACCGGAACGGTCGGTTCACCTCCGGGCGAATACCAGAGTTCAAAAACAATCTCGGTATGAAGATATTTCACCTGTATGGCAGGTATGATCTGGACCGGGTGCACGAGCAGGCTTGCAATTCCATAACCGCCGTAATTCCCTTGGCCCAATAACTCAATAATCTGTTCGGGATATAGATCCGATGAACTGTAAACAGATTCGTTTTTCACAGATTGTCGGTCAGGCGGGTCATCGTCGTTCATCGTCGTATCCGGCGGTTGTACCGGGCAGACTTCAAATCGGTTTCCCAGTTCAACGGTTTGAACGCTTACTACGGTCACCGAATCTACAACGACGTCGGACGGGATGTAAACATGAATATTGCCTTGTGGCAGAGTGGGGCTTCCGATCTCTGTGGTGTAAGGCAAACCGTCATAACTAATGTATGTACATCCCTCACCCTCATGATAATTAATGGAACCTTGCGAGTAGTTGAGAGTGAGGTTTACATCTCCGGCAAACGCAGATGCCGATAAAATCAGCAACGCAGCGATTACCCAGGCATAAACACTTCTAGCAATTTGCATGAATTCCTCCTTCTACCTTCAATTTTGCGTTTGGCGGACGTTTCGTCTGCCAACTACTATCGTTGGCACACGAGTACACTACATATTTAAGACGCGTAGCCTTACACCAGTCCGGCCCCTGGGGGATCGCGGCACCCGCCGTTAACAATTAATTATCAATGTTCCTGTCTCTGGCTCAAAGAGACGGTTTTCTATTTCACGCGCTTATTATATTTTGCGAGTACAAGTAGTACCAGACAGATAGTAAATTCCAAAGTATTGTCGTATGCCAAAATTATTGAAGTGCGAGGTGAATGCCCTACAGGTAAGTATAATCAATAACATTTGAGGCGTTTTGTCAAGCTCTTTTGCCGGAATATTGGGCTCGCACAGCATTGATTTACTAAGGTTGGCTAAGTTTTAGCAGGGAAATAAAACACCTTGCAAATCGGGTTGGATTTGGCTATGTTTGAGGGTTAACCTCTTACTGGATGGAACAGATACAATATGTATGATCGCACCGGAAACTACCTAATTGTCGCCATACTCATCGGAATGCTTCTTGGTGTCGTCTCTGTTGCCATTTTCGGGGAAGCGATGCTCCCAGTCAAGTTCTTGGGAGCCATATTCTTAAATTCCCTGAAGATGATCGTTATTCCGCTTCTGTTCTGCTCCATGATCGTTGGTATCGCCAATCTTGGTGATGTTCGCAAGTTGGGCCGAACCGGCCTTAAAACGATGCTTTATTTCCTTTCTACAAGCTCGATTGCGGTCATTATCGGATTGGTCCTGGTCAATATCATCCAACCCGGAGAAGGGTTCAGCATTGTGGGAGCGAGTCTTCCCGAGGCTGTCCAGAACCGCGAATCGTATTCGTTTTTCTCCTGGCTGACCAACCAGATACCTTCCAATATTATCGGGGCGGCAGCCGAAACCAAAGTGCTGCCGGTTATCGTTTTTGCCCTCTTCTTTGGTGGAGTCTTAACCACTATAGGCGCCAAGGGTAAACCGGTTATCGCCTTCTTTGAAGGAATTAACGAGGCCATAATGAAAATCGTGCATATCATCATGTTGTTTGCACCGATTGGAATTTTCGGCCTGGTTGCCGGCCAACTGGCCGCTCAGGGAGGTATGAGCGGTTTTACCAACGTCTTGGCGGCCCTGGGCAAATATAGCCTGGTGGTTATTCTCGGATTGCTGATTCACGCTGTGATTATTCTGCCGATGTTTTTGAAGTTGCTCGGCGGAAAAAATCCGATCGAGTATTTGGTCGGAATGTCACAGGCTTTGACGACAGCTTTTGCCACCGCTTCCTCATCGGCGACTTTGCCAGTGTCGATGGAATGCGTGGAGGAGAAGAACGATATTGACAAACGGTCCTCATCGTTTGTCCTGCCCTTGGGGGCTACTATTAACATGGACGGCACAGCTCTTTACGAGGCAGTAGCGGCCATGTTTATCGCTCAGGCCTATGGGATTGATTTACCGATCCTGGCTCAGATAACTATCTTTGCCACAGCGGTTTTGGCATCGGTGGGAGCTGCCGGAATCCCGGAGGCTGGTCTGGTGACTATGGTTTTGGTCCTCACGGCGGTAGGTTTGCCGCTGGAGGGAATCGGCCTGATTCTGGCAATCGATTGGTTCCTTGATCGTTGCCGCACTACCGTCAATGTCTGGGGCGATTCGATCGGTGCCGCTGTTATCGCGTCCACCGCCGAAATCGGCCTGGTCGACCGGCGCAAATTGAAAGCGCCGAAGACGGAACGCTTTTCACGAGTTCGTGGGTTGACCCGCCGCAAAGATTCACGCGGTAAGCGGAAAACCCAGGATAAGACAAGCGATGCGGCACGGGAACGGATATCGACCCAGGGCAGAAAAGGCACTGGGGCGCAGAAAGATACGTCCCGACGCAACACCAAAACGTCGAAAAAACCGGATCGTTACGGAGCTCCGCGGACCTCCCGCAGGGACCTCAAAGGTTCGGGTAAATCGAGTAGCGGTTTGAGAGAGGAATACAAACCTCAGAAAGAGGCACCGAAGGCGACGGCCAAAGCCAAACCAGTGAAGACTGATAATCGCGCTGCGTCGAATGGGCAAAAGCCGGTTACCGGTTCTTCCGCGACCAAGAAACAAACTTTTGGCAGAAAGCGAGTCCGCCCGCCTCAAAACCGCAAGAAAACTCAGAATGCTGATACCAAAAAGGCAATAGCCGAGACGACCAGAGTCGAAGAGGTCGTCGATCGGAAATCCGACAATAAGCAGCAAAGCACATTTGAAGTTCCCAAATTCCCAGCCACTATTTTGGATGATTTAGTCGCGGCAGAAAACGGCCAGGATATCCCGGAAGCCGGCAGCGATGTCGGCGAAAAGATGGGTGAACAAGATAAACGGATGGAGAAGCAGGATTTTATCGCAAAGGCGGCGTCTGATGACCTGCCGGATGATCTGGCTTCCGATCAGGATTTATCTTCGGCTGAAAAGAAAGCCAAAATTAGTGACGAGGATCTTGGAGACAAGACTTCAGCAGATGATTTCTCACGTCTCGATCAGGCGGTTTTGGGAAGCTCTACTGCGTCGGATGATCAGCATGCCGAATCTTTTGTCTCAAGGGATAAGGATTCTTCAGCGATTTCTTCGGAAGCAGAAACACCTGTCTCCGAACCGGATGTCGATTCGACACCGGTCATTGAGTCCGACCTTAAGAAGTCGGAACCGGAACCACCGGCGAAAGAAGAAGTCCCGGTCGTGTCCGAAAGCTTGAAAGAGGAGACCTCTGAAGCAATCGAACCGCCTGAAATGGCGGTCCCGGAGATGCAAATGGAGAAATCGTCGAGCGTCGATGATGATGATCATCATGATCGAGACGATTCGGCAAAAGAAGAAATTACAACCTCGGAACATTTAAGCGAACCTGAGGCAAAACCTGCGGCGGCGGAGAAGAGCGATGATGCCGCTGAAGAGGCCTCCGGAGCGAAAGACCGTTCCGATGAGGAAGCGTCGAATGATGACGATTCCAAAGAAGAATCGATGAAATGGGGTCGGCCCAAGCGAAAGAAGATGAGCCGATAACCCTTTATGGCGACATACAAGCCGGTTTGAATCATTGATGTTCAAACCGGCTTTTTTTAATGGGGTAAGGTGTTTATCCGAATTTTCCTCGCTACTTTTTTCCGGAGGAACTGGGACAGGTATAGCACTCTGATTTTCGAGTTAGAATCTTGGGTCAAGCTGGTGACAGCCAAAAACTTGCTTTTGCAAGTGGGAGAAACGTCATATAAGTAGTGACGATGACCGAAGCCGGATATCGTTGATTTTCCGAAGAAAGTTGTGAACCGGACTCGCATCATCTTGTAGATAATAGTACTTGACAGATCGACGAATGACGTGCAATTTGGTCTTGGAGAATTATGAATGAACAGTCTTAAAGTCACTTTTTTGTTGCTGTTGCTAACGCTGATTTTTATCGCTATCGGTTTTAAGTTCGGGGGTCAGCGGGGAATGATGATGGCTTTTGGCCTGGCGGTAGCGATGAATTTCTTTTCCTACTGGTTTTCCGACAAAATCGTATTGCGCTTGTACCGGGCTCGCCCGGCCACCGATCAATCGCATCCTCAATTGTTGCAGTTAGTCCGCCATGTGACGCAAAAAGGGTCGTTGCCGATGCCGAAGGTATATATTATCCCGACTCAGGCGCCGAATGCCTTCGCCACGGGACGCAATAAGAATCATGCCGCGGTGGCCGTCACCGAGGGGATCATGCAGATCCTTTCCCGGGACGAACTGGAGGGGGTTATCGGGCATGAACTGGCCCATGTAAAGAACCGCGATATTCTGATCGGATCGATCGTGGCAACCATTGCCGGAGCGATCGGTGTATTGGCCGCCATAGCCCGCTGGGGCGCTATTTTCGGAGGAGTCGGCAGGTCCGGTGATGATGATGGCGGGGGTGTGTTCGGTCTGCTGGTTATGGCGATTGTAGCACCTCTGGCGGCGCTGGTAATTCAGACGGCAATTTCCCGGACTCGGGAATATAAAGCTGATAAAATAGGAGCCGAGATGACCGGTCAGCCGTTAGCTCTGGCCTCGGCACTCGATAAAATACACCGCGCTCCGGTGCGTCTCAAACTCGATAAACGGCCCGCAACGGCTCATTTGTTTATTGCCAAGCCTCTTTCGGGCAAGGGTCTGGCCAATTTGTTTTCGACCCACCCGCCAGTGGAAGAGCGTGTCAGGAGATTACAGGCGTTAGCCGGTATGCCTAACAAGTAAGGAGAAAAAATGGCCGGATTATGTTATCCGGCCCACTATGGATTCATCAATATTAGAGCTTCTGGCGATTCTTGCATTGGTTCTGGCCAATGGTTACTTTGCCGCTTCGGAATTTGCCTTGATCGCCTCACGAAAAAGTCGCCTCAAAAACCTCGCCCGGCAGGGAGATCTCCGGGCCAAACGAACGACAGAACTCCTGGCCAAACCTGACCGTTTTCTGGCCACGATTCAGGTCGGTATCACATTCATAGCCACTCTCACCGGTGTTTTCGGCGGCGCCACTCTGGTTGCCAGTCTGACTCCGCTGCTACGGGATATTCCAATAGATTTTATCAGCCGCGCCGCAGGCCCGATTTCCATTGCCATTGTCGTAATTTTTATTTCCGTACTCTCGGTTGTCCTCGGTGAATTGATTCCCAAATATATAGCGTTGGGGAATCCCGAAAAAATCGCGATGGCCGTGTCGCGGCCGATCAGTGTTTTTTCCCGGATGACATTTTTTGTCGTCGGACTTCTGACTTTTTCGGCCCGCCTGATCCTGCGAATATTCGGATTCAAAAAACTTCCCGAACGATCGTATATCACCGAAGATGAAATCAATATCCTGATTCATGAAGGTACCGAAAAAGGTGTTTTCGATAAGACCGAAGAAAAGCTGATCAAGCAAGTGTTCGATTTCACCGACATCAATGTCCGTCAGGCGATGACTCCCCGGGTAGACATGATCGGTATCCGGATCGACTGGCCCCAGGAACGGATTATGGAGATAATGACTACTAATGGGTATTCTCGTTATCCGGTTTATGGCGAATCGCAAGATCAGATTGAGGGTGTCATTTATACCAAGGACGTTATCGCACTGATGGTACACGGCGACATCGTTATCCTCAAGGATATAATCCGCAAGCCGCTGTTCGTTCCCGACTCGATGCCATTAACGATCCTGCTGAGGAAATTTCAAAGAGCAAAAAAGCATATCGCCTTTGTACTCGATGAATTCGGCGGAACCGCCGGACTGATAACTCTCGAAGATATCATCGAAGAGATCGTCGGCGATATTCAGGATGAGCATGATACCGATCAGCCGGAGTTTGTGGCGCATTCCGATAATGTCGCATATGCCGCCACCTCATTTCGGCCCGATGAATTGAATCGCGAATTCGGCGTTAATGTCCCCGAGGATGTTTCTGAAACCTTAGGCGGTCTCATTGTCGAGACTCTGGGCCGTGTTCCGACTATGACTGAGGAAGTAATTATTGACAAGGTCAAATTCAAAGTCATTGAGATGGCGGGACAGCGCATCAAGCGGATTCGAGTGGAAAAAGTAAAAACGGGAACTCAATCTGACGATTCCGAACGAAAGGTGACATAGCATCAATGGTTGAATCATTTCTGAATCTATTCGAACAAATGGGTTACGGCGGAATCGTCCTGCTCATGGCACTGGAAAGCTCGTTTTTCCCCTTCCCCAGTGAGGTGGTCATGATTCCGGCAGGGGTCCTTGCAGCTCAGGGTAAGATGAATCCCTGGCTGGCCATTCTATCCGGTATTCTCGGAAGCTGGATTGGAGCGCTGCTCAATTATTACATTGCGGTATGGTTTGGCCGACCGATTCTCGATAAATACGGCAAATACGCCTTCATGCCGCCGCATCGGCTTGATAAGGTCGAGCATTTCTTTGTCGAGCATGGCGAGATCAGTACTTTCACCGGGCGGTTGATTCCGGCGGTGCGGCAATATATATCATTCCCTGCCGGTTTGTCGCGGATGAATCTGTTTCGGTTTTTATTATTTACCGGTCTCGGAGCCGGAATTTGGGTGACGGTTCTGGTCTGGATCGGTTATGCCGCCGGGACGCAGCTTGATAATATTACATCCGAATCGATCAGTGCACTATGGCATCAATATTCGACCGAAATCACCATCGGGTTGGTGTTATTTTGTGGTGTATTAATCAGTGCCTACATTTTCTGGTATCGGCGGAAGAAGCGTAAAAAAGCGTTATAGAATTGATTTACCCAGCCGATGTGGACATTGGCCGGGCACTGGGCGAGGTTGGTATAGATTTGAAGTTTAGAGGATTGCTCTGATGACATCGAAGCATAATCAACTAAAAAAGGAGACTGAGAAGCATATTGGAATACGATTTTTGGAATATTATAATATTGAGCAAGGAAAAGACTACGAAATCATCGATCAACCGGATCCACCATACCCGGATATTATTTGCGCTGATTCAAAAAGCGGAGAAATTATAAGGCTTGAAATAACTGAATTCTGGGAAGATAACGCTCATGCTAAGGATAACTATGATTTGGTCAAAGGACATATTACTGAAGAAGAGCTATTTAAGCAGAAATTGTCTTCTTTTAATAATGAGATAGAAACCGATTCCGATAAAAACCGACTAAAACAAATACTCAGTAATAAATTAGATAAAGAATATGCCGGTGAAGAGGATATAATCCTTGTAATATATGACAGGTCTCCGTTTCTGACTCAGGAGCGCCTTATAAATATATTGGCCGATATAAAAATAATAAATAGCGATCCTTTTATGAGTATCTACTTCGTTTTACTAATTCCATTCACGTATGGTGAATATAAAATATATCGGATTGCAGCAACCTGAAGAAAACCAACCCTATTTTCTTTACATGAATTCGTCAGAGCAATATGCATTGTGGTCTATATCCTAGACCGATGCGTTTATTACTAGACATGTAAAAACAACTGACAGCCTAATTCCATCCATAGATCGCCGCGTCAACCCCATCCTCGCTATGCTCGGATTTACTGGCTTCCTCGCGATGGGCATAATAGCCAAATTATGTTGGTGTTTTTGTTTGAACTTATTGGTATTGATAATATTACGTCAAAAGGTGTTGAAGGAGTTTAGTGATGGGTCAAAAAGTGGTGTCGTAAATGCGGGGTTCAAGAAGCAATTCGGT
>DAOUTW010000037.1 GCA_030668485.1 Candidatus Zixiibacteriota bacterium | reverse complement strand
AATCCTGTGAACGGATCGGGCGAACTAATCTACTCAACAGGCTCTTGGGCCTGAGGTCAAAAACAGTTTCATCCCGATCCGTTCCAATTTATAATATTCCTTGTGATTAAGATACAAGGTCAAGACCCTTGTGGTCTTGACTCTGTGCCCCGCCCAAAGGTGCTCCAGCGACCGTCGGGTGGGATTTCTTTGTCTTTCTGCCAAATTCAGATCATAAACGCGACAGCAGAAAGCAGGCCCCTGCCTGTCATGTGGGCGGCAGACCTCCCGGTCTGCCCCAACCTTTGATCATCCTCGCGACAGCATCAAAGTGGCTTCTGCCCCCTGCCTGCGCGACAGCATTCCCGTTCCGCAGGATCCTTTCCGACAGGATTCGCCAACGGCGAATGATCCTGCGGCCGTAGTCATTATTGTTCCGCAGGGTCCTGCTCGCCCTTGGCGAGTGTGACCCTGCGGTATATCTTGCCTGCTACTTATCACCCATATTGTGGTTGGTTCGCCGCGGCTAATCCCCGTGCGCCAACGGGCAATGATAATAGCGGGTTAGATAGATCATAAACGCTTGGTGCCCCACCTGAAACGGTTCTTAACGTTTCGGGTGGGATAATTCTGGAAAACCGACGAGTGGCCGCGATCCCTGATCTCGGATTTCCCCTTTGCGGGAAACGCAAATACTTCTCTAATGACATGCTCCTGCCACCAAAATCATCATCGTTATGTGGGCGGCAGACGTCCCGTCTGCCCCAGCTTTTACAATTGCAATTAATTCAGATCATCCACGCGACAGCAAAAAACCGGCTCCTGCCGGTGCGACAGCCAAAAACAGGCCCTTGCCCACCTAAAAAAACCTGTACCCCACCTAAGCCCGCTTGCGGGCGCCAGGTGGGTTTACTTTTTGACCCTGCTATCTATTCATGTCTCGATGAGGTCATCTCTGGTTTTCGTCCGTCATGCCTCGGTCCAACATAGGTGAATTATGTGGGCGGTCAGCCGCGGCCAATCCCCATCTGCCACAGCCTCTGATCATCCACGCGACAGCCTCAAAGTGGCTCTGCCACCGCGATAGCCCAAAAGTTGCTTCGCCACCAAAATCGACATAGATTCTGCGTTGATTCCGGCCATATCTCTATTATTGAACCCGATTATTCAAAGAGATAATACCGATGCCCGTAACCGAAAAGAAAATCCCATCGAAAGCCAAAGGAAGGAAAAGCCTTAAATATGAAAAACTAACCCTAAGCCGTTGTCATACAACAGCGACAGCCAAAAGGCGGCCCCTGCCGCAAGAAATTTCTTTAAAAATGAGCGACCAAAGCCAAATTCCGCACAATCCAATGCGCCACATCCTCATATGGGACATGAAATGACGCCGGGGTGTATGTTAAAAAATACACTGTTTCGCGGGGTCCTTTCCGAATGGATTCGCCAAAGGCGAATGACCCCGCGACTGAGCCCCGGTCATCGACGCGCCTGTCGGCCTGCAGTGGAACAGCCAAAAACCGGCTTCTGCCTGCGCGACACCCAAAAACCGGCCCCTGCCGGCCTGCTTGGTGCCCCACCTGAAACGCTTCTTAACGTTTCGGGTGGGATAATTCTATGTGGGCGGTCCGCCGCGGCGGATCTGCCTCAGCTTTTACAATTGCAACTAATTCAGATCATCCAGGCGACAGCCTCAAAGTGGCTCTGCCACCGCGACACCCAAAAACAGGCTTCTGCCACCGCGACACCCAAAAACAGGCTTCTGCCTGCCGGGAGCGAATGGAAATCCCTTTATTGTACAATTCAAACCCAGTTCCCGCCAAACACTAGGACGACAGCACCTTACACGAAAATTTGGAGGTTTAGAGACGACCTATGGTAGTGTGGTGAAACAAAACACTACCATATATTGTGGTTTATGCAGTATGATGACTTATATGCGCGACAGCCAAAAACAGGCCCCCGCCTGCTCCTGCCGGAAATAGACCTTTTGGTGGCAGATGTAATAATTAGGCTTGACAGGCCGATAAATTATATTAAATTACGGGGCTAAAAAATATGTAGCTTTGCCGGAAACTCGCCCGGGTGAATGGCGAAGCGACGACGGAAAAATGGCGGAGTAGCTCAGTTGGTTAGAGCAGCGGAATCATAATCCGCGTGTCCGGGGTTCAAATCCCTGCTCCGCTATTTTTTTGTATGTCGTCAGACAATTCGGACAAAGTGTAATTAAATCTAAGACATAGTTTGTCTGATGGCAATGGCTTTTTTGTATTCTCGTTTCCTCTGTTTCATAGTTCGTTCTTTGATTCGATCCCTTTCCTTCAGTATTCGCACCGCCCGGCCAGTGTAGACATCGGCCGGGGTCACATTGTCCAGCGATTCATGATATCGCTGATAATTGTAATATAACATGTTACGCCCAACCTCCGCGAACCTCCGGTTCTTGGACTCCAGATATTTGACAAAAATACTTGCTTGTCTGTGGTATGGTATCGACATCGCATTGTACAATTTGTTGGTAATCCACAAGTTACTAATATTCGATGGCGAGGAGCATTGATTTTTGGAGCAAATTGGTATATAATCTGCTTGTCATTGTCATAAACATTCGGAGTCACACATAATGCTGCGAGGAGTCTATAAATACCTCATTGGGGTAACAGCTATATTCGCTTTGCTCATCGGGGCTTATTGGTTAATAATCCTTCCCCAAATGAGTCCCCATGATATTTCTGAATATTTTATTAATAAGAACGGATCGGATGGATTCACAGTAAAAGATATTGATAGCGACGGTAATGACGAAGTATTCGTATTTGATTTTGATCACCCTACCAATTATATACAATTGGTCGATCAAGATCTGAACCCCATACACCAAGAAATGTTGCCTGAGAGAGATTACAGCAGCGTATTCAGCTGGGTGGATACTGATGGTGATGGCATTTTGGAATTGGGGATTCCGTACAAAATTCCGGATTCCGTTGTCATTCAATTTTATGCTGTGATTGAAAATTATATGCGTCCAAGTGCCCGGATTGCATTTCCTCAAGGAAGTAGTGCCGACTATCCCGGATACTGGGATGGGTTTTATAAGGCGATTGGTATGATTGGCACCAATGATGACGGTCAAGATGAAATCCTTTTCCATGTGCATACGAATTATAATTACCAGCCTCGGGCACTATTTGCCTATGATCCGATTAATAAGGAAACAGTATGGAAATACAATTTCGGGACTGCCATCGGGTATTTTGATATCGGTGACTTCAATTCGGACGGATTCGATGAAATCATCATGGGAAGTCACGCGTTTACCAATGGGCCGCGAGAAGGTGTGAACGGAACGGACGATTATCATAGCTACCTGATTATGCTCGACCGAAAAGGGGATCTAATCTTCCAGAAGAAGTTGGGGGGGAAATACTCATGGTGTTCGGTAGTGGGATTTGAGGGTTATGACCGATTCTCTGGAATGCTCTATGCCGCCATTACACCTTCCGCGCCTGACGAAGCGGATTCTTCCATTCAATTGGGACGAGTTATATCGATTGATCCCATAAAAAGTGATATAATCAGGGAAATTGTGCTGGGAAATCAATCGTTTGCTTTTCAAAGAATGCAGGATCCTCTGAATGAAACTACACGACTTTCAGGAATAATTACTGACGGGAATGATGGTTATCTACGGGTGTATAATCAAAATTTGGATTTGAAATACCAAAGCACCAAATATGTAGGGATGTCATTCCGAACCTTATTAGATATTGATAATAACGGGTATGTGGAATCAATGATTATCACAGAGGATAATCATCTACGGATGTTGGACAATTTTATGGTAGAGTTTGCTGAGTATAATGTGACAGACGAGAAGATAAACTACTCAGCCATTTTAAAGCGTCAGAAATTCGAAGATTGTCGCATTATAACACAAACGACAAACACTATGGTCTTCCGTATACCGGAAGTTCCCAATGTTCAAATGGCGAAAATCTATGTCTGGGTATCTTCCAATAATTGGAGAGTGATTCTTGCCTATATTGGGTCACTTCTACTGCTGATAATTATAGGAATCATTCGAGCCGGGTTGTTGAAAAATGCAGTCTCTTTGCAGGTGAATGAGTATGGCGTTTCTTCAACATCCGGGATCATTGGCATAAATGATAACAACAGGGTTCTTTATGCCAATAAAATCGCACAGAATAATCTGGCCCTGCCGGATCGTTGGCGGTGGAAAAGCATAATCTCGATTTTTGGTCTGAAAGAGGGCAATAAATTCACTCGCTTGCTCGACCAGTTAAAACTTAGCGGGGCCGATACGAGACAATCCCTCCCCCTGATAACACCCAAGGGACTCAAAATAGCAGGATTCCAAATTGCGGGCGACATGTCGTCGTTTCGTGAACACATCAGATTTTACATTGTTGATGCGGCAGACCCGCTGGAAACAGAGGAGATGCTTCTGGGCTGGTTTGATTTGTCGAGTAGCCTCATGCATGGCATTAAGTCACCTATGACACATATTCTGCGGTCTGTTGAGCTGACTCGCGAACTCCTCCAGGATATGGATGATGAGAGGGGAGATACTGTCGAAAAGGAATTGGACAATGCCGTCCTCTACATTAGACAGTCAATTGATATTGCCGATCGGTTTCTTCAATTTCGCCTAAGACAGGTAAGCAAGAATAATTATGTCACAAGAGATATCATCCAAGAAACAGTCGATTACACCATGGTTCCTCTGGGAATCCCAGTCGATTGTAAAGTTGAGGTGGATGACGCCTATCTAAAACTGTATACGGATCATGAAATATTCCGGCAATTACTGTCTATTCTTATTCACAACGCGGTAGATGCGGTTAATGCAGATAATGGGGAAATTATTATCCATTGCAAATCGGCACAGAATATGCGAACGGCATTACCGGCGGATATGGATAATGACTACGATGCAATAGTTGTTGTTGAAGACAATGGGAAGGGAATTCCCGAAGAAATATTGCATCGAGTATTTGAGCCCCTTTATACGACCAAGGCTGAAAAGGGAGGCCATGGTCTGGGATTAGCTATCGCTCGAAAATTATGCAACATGCTTAATGCGCAAATTTCTATTCAAAGTACCATGGGAAAGGGAACCGCGGTGTTTATTGGACTTCGCAAAGACAAGGAGTAGTACTATGTCGGACACCTCAGGCTCAGTATTGCTAATTGATGACGAAGAAAAGTACTGTCGCACGTTCACTGAAATCATCAAACGCCAAGTTGGGGTCGATATCGACTGGATCTCCCGGGAAGAGCAGGTTTTGGCGACCCTGAACCGGAAGGGATACGATGTAGTATTGCTGGATTTACTTTTTGAAGGCGAACTGAGGGGGTTTGAGATTCTCAAAAAGATCCGGCAAATTCCCTCACCGCCGGTTGTCGTCGTCCTGACAAATATCAGCGAAGTCCCGTCAGCCGTCAAAGCAATGAAGATGGGCGCTTACGACTACCTGGAAAAGACGTCGGAACTGGAACGAGTCAAGGTCACCGTCCGTAATGCCATCGCCGCCTCCAAAACCATGAGTGAAAATATAGCGCTACGCCGAACCTTGGATTCCGAAGCTCCCATGATCGGCAATCATCCGTCAATAATCAAATTAAAGGAGAATATCCTGAAAATTGCCGATTCGGATTATCCCGTTCTCATAACCGGCGAAACTGGGACTGGTAAAGAATTGGTGGCCAAGGCAATTCATAGACAAGGCAATAGAGTTTCACATCCCTATTTGCCTCTTAACTGCGCTGCTATTCCGGAGAATTTGGTTGAAAGCGAACTTTTCGGCCACGAAAAGGGTGCCTTCTCAAGTGCTGATAGAAAGAGAGACGGTGCCTTTGTGGAAGCTGGTAATGGCATCTTATTGTTGGATGAGATCGGTGACATGTCCCTTGAGATACAGGCCAAGCTCCTGCGAGTTCTTGAGGAAAGAACCGTTTTTAGAATTGGCGGACATACTCCGATCAAGGTCCCTGCAAGAATTATAACGGCAACCAACAAAAACCTGGAAGAACTGGTCAGGCGGGGACAGTTCCGCGAAGATTTGTTGTCCCGGCTGGATACTCTACATTTGCATGTGCCGCCTTTATGTAAGCGAAAGGAAGATATCCCGTCGATATTCGGATATTATATGATTAAGAATTATGATAGCACTGGCAACGAACCGCCTTCGTATGATAATAGCATCTTAGACTTTTTAATGAGCTATCATTGGCCCAGAAACGTCAGAGAATTGACAAGGCTGACCAAAAGAATGTCATTATATCATACGGAAGAAACTCTTACTACCGATGACCTGATACAGTTTATGGAATTAGATGATCCCTCTCAGCAAAAGAAACCGGATTTGAAGTCAGCGCGGCAGTTGGCCGAGAGGGATCTGTTGCTTAGCACACTCAAGGAATGCGATTGGGATATTAAACAGGCTGCCGAAAGAATGAATATGGGTATCTCGAACCTTTACAAAAAAATCGATAAGTATGATCTGTGGCGAGATAAGGGGAAGTAACGACCTTTTTTCACTCCTGTGCGACCCGGAAAATTGGAATAATATTCCAAAATTTCCAAATCTTTTCGAAAGAAAGTCCAATATTCCATCTGGCATAGTCGCATCCTACTGTGTGACCCGGTTAACTCACTATAATCACATCCCAAGCCGTGTAGTAGATTTATTGGCATAGTAATTGCAGTAATCCCGACCAATCAGTTTGCCTCGCATCGTCGAGCAAACAACCAATGGGAAAAGGCGACAATCCTTTGCGGATGGAAGCGGCAGATACATTACTTCATACCGCATCAACTCAAAATGATGGGAGGTTACCATGTCCGGAATGAAGGGAGTATGTGCGTATATGCTCTTCGTTACATTCCTGGTTGGTTTGAACTCTTTGGTTGCTGGCCAACCTACTCTGTTGCACGAGGACTTTAACAATGGCATCACGTGGCAATATGGCTCTAACAATAATCCGGGATTTGTTCTCGAAACAGATAGTTTAGGCCGGGTTTATGTCTCCGATTGGGGAAGCCCCAATGATCCCAAATATAATTTCATTGAGACTGCCCTCTGTCGTCCTATTCAACCAAGTGAGCACATCTCCATATCTTTCAAGCCAATCTGCCTATCTGATATTTCAGGTCAAATGGTCGGAGTTGCGATATATTGCCTCAACGATGCCGATGAGGAAGTATTTACTATGGCTTGGTTTGAGCCTCAAGCAGGTATTGGCATGGGGGGGGTGACGTTTATTGCAGAAGGGAATTGGATTTACGGAGATACTTCTGGATTTGATTCTGAATACCCAACTATAAATGGCATGATGGAGATGCGTCGCACTGGAGAAAAATGGGTTGCACTTGTGGATGGAATTGTCAAAGATAGCCTGATATTGCCTCCCTCAAAACCCATTACCAAAATTATGCTGGGATTCTATGAATTTGGTGGTAGTTGGCCAGAGAGGGATGTGTGCGTTGACTTCGTTTCCCTTAAAAGTAGAGCCGGTGGAGACGCCAATGGTGATGGGAATGGTAACGTGGGTGATGCGGTTTATCTAATTAACTGGATTTTCAAAGGTGGACCTCCACCGACGGACCCTGCCAATGATGATTGTCCATAATAAACATAATTGATTTCATAGGGAATGAGCGTGCGATTTGGTGCAAATTAGGGGGGCTTCAATCGGCCGATTGGTTGATTGAGAACGAGAGGCCCGGTGGGGTTAGTGTTCTCCTCGCCGGGCATTGATTATCAGTCGTCGTTATAAGCCTGATAAGAACGCCATAATGCTGTTAATAATAGATCGCTATTTCCTTGACTATGACTTCTGCATTTATTATGTTCTATTTTCATTCAGTATTATCATGTGGCTTGCAGGTACGGCCATTTTATTCGAAGATCAAAGAAGAAGTCTCAAGAATATGTTCAACCTCAATCCTTGGAGGTAAGCATGGGCAGGTATTCGGTTAATGATTCTGGAAGGAAGAACCGTTACTCGTACTTTGTTATCGTGACTATTGTCATTTTAACTCTGATCAATATTGCCGGTGCGAGGGAGAGACAATCGGCCGTAAAGGCAAAGAGCGAATCAACCCTGAAAGCCTCGGCAACAAACGCATCCCCCACTCTCTTATTCGATGTACATAATAAAAACAAAGTGGGGCTGACAGTAACCAATTTTGGCACAATCGGAACTGGATATGTCAATAATCCGATATTCGACGGAGAATTGGCACCATCCTGTGAGTATCCCATTAATTCTAACCTTGAATACCTTTTTGCTGGTATGATCTGGATCGGGGCCATAGTCGGGCAGGATACGCTTGTGTCGGTCGGGGCGGATGGGTGGATTAGGACCAATGAGTTATTTCCTGATACTGGTGAAGTGGCAGAAATTATAAGACTATCCAATCTGCCTGCGAGTATATACTATTCACCGGATGCCTATTCCGAATATGACCTAACCTGCAAATACACTGATACTATCACCGATCCATCTCTAACAGGGACTGATAACTATGATAACCGCCCGCATATTCCCCTGAATGTCGAAGTGACACAAACAAGTTCAACATGGTCAGATGAATATCTGGAAGATTTTGTACTTTTCAGGTATTCAGTCAAGAATATCGGCCAATACCCACTCAAAGAAGCGTGGATTGGCATTGTCATTGACGGTGATGTATTTCATAGTTCCAATGATGTATCAGGATTCCAAGATGATATTACCGGTTATCTGGCTGATGAAAACATGGCCTACATTTTCGATAACGACGGTGATCCGACCGATGACGGCAATTGGTCGTTTACCAGTCCACGCTCCGCCATCGGGCTCCGTCTCCATTCAGTATTCCCTCCTATTAGCTGGATCAATTTTAACTGGTGGCTCTCAAATGCAGACCCTACCAGGGACTTCGGACCACGGTTGGCAGGAACACCGGAAGACCCTTTCCGGCCGTTCAACGCCCATCTGGGTACACCAACCGGCGACAGGAATAAATATTATATCTTATCTCACCGAGAAGTTGACTATGACCAGTTATTCACGGCAATATCGCATGAAAGTGAAGGATTTCTGCCACCGCCGCCGAGCGGAGCCACAACCTTTGCTGATGGTTACGATACCAGGATGCTGTTTTCATTTGGTCCATATGATATCGATCCGGGCGATTCGGTTATGTTCTGCTATTCTATCGTCATGGGCGAGATTCATGTCGATCCAACCGACTTTGAGAATTATTATGACCCCTACGATCCACAAGTATTCTATGATCAACTGGATTTTTCGGAATTGATTCAAAATTCCCAATGGGCCGCAACCATGAGTCCCGGAAATTCGATAACAAGTGACTGGGTTCACGTCGATATTGCCAAGGTGGAATCGGGAGCGATGGCCGATACGCTGTTTATAGGGAGCGAATATGAAATCCGCACCTGGATGCGCAATGAGTCGCTCCTCAAAGGGATTCAGAGCGGATACCGGATATCTTCTCCAAACGGTCTGGCTTGGGATTGGCGGAGTCAGACAGAAGGCTACGGTGACTCAGCCTATGTGACAGTAGCAGTCGGCTCCCGTATGGATCCGGCCGAGACAATTTGGGACAGTACCGGATTTAATGTCATCCAGCAGGATATGGATGCACAGGGTGGCGCCGACACAGTATTTATAAAAGCTATGGCGGGCACCAATGGTTTGCCCGGCGGATCCCTGGAACATCTTTATTCCATCCATTTTGTGCCTACCGCCTTATCAAAGAATGCGGTAAGTATGTTCTGTCTCGACAGTGCCTTTGTCCCGCCGGATGGCGACTTTGTGTTCTACGATTTACACGGTGCCCCATCGACACCTCTCTTTACAACGGCCCATGGCTGTTGGCCGGTGACCTATCCTTGTGTCGATACGGATGGCGACGGTTTTGGCGATCCGGATCATCCGGAAGATGAATGCATAGAGGATAATTGTCCCCTGGTTTATAATCCGGGACAGGAGGATACTGATGCCGATGGAATCGGTGATGTCTGCGATGAATGCACCGATACTGATAACGATGGTTTCGGGAATCCTGGATTTGTACTGAACACATGTGAGGAAGATATCTGTCCTGATGACTATGATCCCGATCAAGCTGACGACGACCTTGACGGGATCGGGACAGTCTGTGACAATTGTCCTTATATATACAATCCCTCGCAAAACGATATTGACGGTGATGGATACGGCGATTCCTGCGATATTGTAGATATAATCGCATACGATATGGTAACTGCGGGCGATCAACGACCCGTCGATACCATGTATCTGGATAGCATATACGAGTTGAGGTTGTGGATTGAAAACGACACCCCGCTAAAAGGTATGATGTTCGGATCTCGGTTTTATTCGCCAGAGCAGTCGGCTTGGAGTTGGCTGCATCAGGGCGATGGCCTTGGAGATTCTGCATTTATATCTTGCGTACCGGGATGTCGCATGGATCCTCCACTGGATATCTGGCCGACAATGGGGCTCCAGGTGGTAGAGAAAGATATGGATGGAGATTCAGAAGATACCTTATTACTGGTTTCCATGTCGACTTCCAATACCATGCCGCTGGGACCTTTGCAGCATATGTTGTCTCTGCATATCGTGCCGACCTATGCTGGAATATCTGAGATTGGGTCGTTCTGTATTGATACCACTGGCATGGCGAACTGCTTCCTATTTTACGATAATATTGTCGGATCAATAACACCGGAGTGGGAAGGCGGTCAATGCTGGCCGGTCGCCGCAGGGATACTTGATGATGTGAGCGATGAAAGCATAAATGTGGTTCCTTACAGTTACTCGTTAAAACAGAACTTGCCCAACCCATTCAATCCGACGACTCAAATATCATTTACATTGGAGAGGTCAAGCCAGACAGTAATATCGGTATTCAATATTTTAGGAGAAAGGGTGCGGATATTGGTCGACCACAAATTATCGGCCGGTTTGCATACGGTTGAATGGGATGGAAAGGACGATAAGGGACAACCATTGTCATCAGGATTGTACCTGTATAAAATGGAAACCGAAGAATACACAGAAACTCGTAAGATGATTTTACTTAAATAGAAGAAGTATATAGAAAAAGAATTATTAGTTGAGCCTAAATCAGTTTACCGCCCGGTGGGATTGGTGCTTCCCCCACCGGGTATTATTTATATTGATAGCCAATATCGTGAGTTTTTATGAAAACATACTTAAATCGAAATGACCCGCTCATAATCGAGCATGGCCTCGACCGTGTCTTTCATATTGGTTGGATGACCGACTATCAGTTTATTATGGCGACCGAAATAATCCAAACAGGTCTTGCAAGATAAAATCTCAGCCCCATTACTCTCAAACTCACGAATTATCTCGACAACAGGCGACCCCTCAGTTGTCAGGAAAATACCGCTGTTCATAAACACTATCCGACCGGGAGCCGCATCAGATTCCAGCAGCATCTGAAGGAACGACTTGAGAAGCTTTTCACCCAGGTCAGGCTCACCCTCGCCAAAGCTCGAAGATTTGACCAGCACCATAAGTTTTTTATTGTCCGTCATGCCATATCCTTAATAAAGCAAAACTCAATACCGAAAAGTTGACGCTCAAGATAATCCGAATATGGGTCAAGTACAAATGATTTCTGATTGCCGAACACGGATCATTTGCGCGACAGCCGAAAAGTGGCTTCTGCCACTGAACACGGGTTATCCGCTCGACAGCCGAAAAGTGGCTGCTGCCACCGTTTTATCTCGATAATACTTGCCTTTTCTGAAATTCTGAGCTTCTTTCTATCTGGGAAAATTATGAATAGTAAAGATGAACAAATCAGAAACGATCAGCTTAATAATCTGACAGAATTTTGTCTGATAGATGTCGGAAGTACGACCACCAAAGCAATACTCTTCATCAAGGAATCAGATTGGAAATATTTCCGCCAGGAAGCTCCAACTACCGTCGAAAAACCTTTCGAGGATGTCACCTTTGGTGTGATCAATGCCCTGCAGGCGCTCGAAAAAGAAACAGGGCATCTGTTATTGAAAGACAATGTCCCCTGCATCCCATGTTTTTCAACCTCAAGCGCCGGTGGAGGGCTGGCTATAGTTGTGGCCGGTTTGGTAGCTGAAGTCACCGCCAAGAGTGCCGAGAGAGTCGCTCTGGGGGCGGGTGCGATAGTACAGGATGTTATTGCTCTCAATGACGACCGGACGCCATACAGGAAAATAGAGGCCCTCAAAACTCTGCGTCCGGATATGGTTCTTCTGGCCGGAGGTTATGATAACGGTACTGTCCATGGTCCGGTTTATCTGGCTGAACTGTTAAATCAATCGGGCCTGCGCCCCAAGCTGATGGAACGGGGGAAATTACCGGTTATATTTGCCGGAAATGAGCGCGCCCGCGAGTATGTCGAGGAACAATTAGCTGACAATTTTATTTATCATCCGGTTCCGAACCTGAGGCCGTCCGATTATCGCGAAAATCTTGATCCGGCCCGCGAGGCGATTCACGATGTTTTTATGGATCATGTCATGTCCCGCGCCCCGGGATATAATAAATACAAAACGTGGATCAGCGCTCCGATACTCCCGACGCCGGCGGCAGTCAGCCGTATCCTCGAACTGGCCTCCAAAGATCTCGACAAGAAAATCCTTGCGGTCGATATCGGCGGGGCGACGACTGATATCTTCACGGCCGATCGAGGAAAAGTCGTCCGTACCGTCAGCGCCAACCTCGGAATGAGTTACAGTATCTTAAATGTCATCAAACAGGCCGGTATCGATTCAATGATGGATCTTCTGGGTCTTGATATCACCGAGGAAGAAGTTTGGGATCGGATCGGAAACAAATATCTGCGCCCGACAAAATTACCTGATAATCAGATTGATACCATCATCGAATGCGCAGCCGCTTCATTGGCCATCAGGGAAGCCGTCAAAGAACATATCAGTGTCCTGCACGGTATTTCGCTGAGTATGACAGAAGAGGAAATGAGCAAGAGCGTTATTAGGCGAAAGAAGAGCGGGGCAAAATCCTCATCCAATAAACCGTCATTCGATTATGATATAGTCATCGGCAGTGGCGGCAAGTTGTCTCATTCGCCGCGGAAGACAGCGGCCATGATCCTGATCGATGCCTTGCAGCCGGCAGGTAAACTCGATCTGGCAGTTGACAGCGTATTCATGTTTCCACATCTCGGCGTTCTCTCGCAGGAAAATCCACAACTGGCGGTGGAACTATTTCATCGGTTCGGACTTGTCAAGCTGGGAACGGTGGTGGCGCCGAAAGGAAGCGCCAAACCGGGTAAACGGGAAGTCAAAGTTGTCGGAAGTATTGCAGGCTCAAAGGAGATTGATGACCGGGTAGAGCATGGTACGGCAAAGTTTATACCGATTGATCCGGGTGCAGATGTTGATTTCACTATAAAGCCGGGTCGTCTGAAACTGAAGGAGAAGAAAGTAACAATCGACGGAAGTGCTAATAATCTTATAGTCGACGCCCGGGGAAGACCTCCGATTGGAAAAAGTGATTATTTCATTTCTATTGAAGATATCCCGAACAGAATTGATAAAACGGAGGGGGCTGGCCATCGCCTGTATCAGGGGGATATTGTCGAGACGAGAGAATTGGCTGTCCCGGGCGAGGTATTTGTCAAGCCGGGTGAAATGGTGTCACCGGAAACGATTATTGCCAAAAGCAGCCGGACATTCCTGCGCCCGTTTTTTCTCCATATCGCCGATGTTCTAAAGATCGACCCGTCCGACCTGCCGTCGTGTTTCCGCAAAAAAATCGGGGATGAAATCGAGCCGGGTGAAATTATCGCTCGGAAAAAAAGCGGCATGGTTAACGTGAAAGATTTCGTTTCGCCGGTATCGGCCGTGATCCAGAAAATTCTCCCGACCGGAACCGTTATCGCTCGCGAAAAAGCTGATTTTGCGAAAAAATCTTATAGCGTCGAATTCGCCAAGGATCTCAATCTAAAACCGAAAAAGGCGAGGCTGGAAGTGGTTGTCGAAGTGGGGCAGGATATTGAGAAAGGCCAATTGCTCGCCGGAAACCCGATAAAAGGTTTATCCAAAGCTTCCCGCTCCCCGATCAGAGGCAAGGTCACCGAGATTGACCTCGAAGAATGTGCTATCACCATCGTTCCTCTGCTGGAGGAATTGGAACTGAATGCCTGGCTTCCGGGAACGGTCAATGATATTTCCGAAAAGGGCTGTACGATTTCAAATCGAGGAGCCATTATACAGGGGATTTGGGGAAATGGTGGCCAGGTTTTTGGTCCCTTATCTGAGGATGAAGGCGCTGAGGGAGAAATCGTATTCAGAGAAACCACAAGCCGAAGTGATATAACCCGGTGTCAGGCCAATAAAATAAAAGGCTTGATAACCGGTGGACTGCATCTCAAGGACTTTGATGATTTGTCACCTGATTTTCCCATTATAATCACCGAAGGATTCGGAGCTTTGCCGATGGACAAAAAACTGATGGAACTTCTCCATGCTCATGTCGGAAAGACAGCCTCAATTGATGCTGTAACTCAAATGCGGGCGGGAGTCAAACGCCCCCGGATTATCCTCCCCGAAATTATGGCATAGCAAAAGGTATGAAAGGATATCGTCAACTACTTTCTGAATTAGGATGACCAATCACTCCCACTATTATTTATCAAAATCCAAATTACTCATCGATTCCATGGCCGATCGGTATAGTCCTTCGGAATAACCGGATAATTGATCCAGGGCGGCTTTCTTGTCCAGCGAATACGAATCGAGTACCGTCCGTTCCAATGGTCCCCGGAGTTTTATCGCGTAATTTTCCAAAGACTCGATTTCCTTTTTAAGGGTTGGCATCAATTCATTATAGCGAGCACAGGCTTTCCGATTGAAATTACGAAAGGTCCAGAAAGCGCGATCTCTATTAGCCTCGAATGGGGCATTTAGTGCTTTGTCATAATATTCCATCGATGGCTGCATCTCGTCCGAAGCATATCCTTGCGGGAAATCATGCGCACCGAAATAATGCGGAATATAAAAAGATGTACATGGCTCACCAAGGCATACCCAGTAGACCAAACCGATATCGAGCGGCATATCGTTACGCAGTTCGGCAACGAAACTGGTCTGAGTTGTCGGGGCACAGATACTGCGCATGCCGGTTCGATGCGGATCACCGGTTTCAGAGTCGACCATATACAGATCGGTCTCCTCATAATGATCGCGCAGGATACTCATCATATCTTTAATGCCGACTTTTTCCTTCGGTTTTATGGAGAAGGGGAGAGCCGGGGTTGGATCAATAGGATCGGCGGAGATAAGCCGCAACCCACCCCATTGGCGACAAAAGTTGGCTGAATCGGTAGCGGTTTTAGGCCGAGCATAGGCGGCTGCAAAATCGAAATCGCCATCATTTTCCGGTCGATACCAGCCACGATTGATGGCGTATTCAACTATGTCGTCTGAGGCCAGGAAATTCAAGGTGTCGGACAGATCGGCTCGGCGCACTGTGTATGTATTGGCAATAATTGCGATTTCATCGTCCGGTACTCTTTGAGCGATCCAATGCTTACCGTTGACAGCGCAAAAAAGCCACCCTTCCTCAGGATCGCAGATGGTATAAGTTCGCCCCGACGAAGCGTAACCGAATCGTTCCACCAACTCGCCGGCCAACATCACTCCCTCGCGCGCCGATCTTGCTCTTTGCGCTACCAATTGGCGCAACATGCGAGCGATACCGCCTTCGGTCAATTCAGGCTGATCTTCACGCGATTGACAGGCATCGGAGGCTATGCATACGCCCCAT
Source organism: Candidatus Zixiibacteriota bacterium (assembly GCA_030668485.1). Classification (GTDB taxonomy): domain Bacteria; phylum Zixibacteria; class MSB-5A5; order GN15; family JAAZOE01; genus DAOUTW01. Next base: position 26,804 of record DAOUTW010000037.1, on the reverse strand, counting down.
TCATTGAGGTAGCTGTCGGAAAACGACATCCCCGGCATTTCCGCCCAAATATAGGACCAGGTTTCTTCCACCTGATCCAATTGGCCGCCATTGTCAAGTGTGACCATAGAGCCGGTTTGATACTTCTTGCGGGGAACTTTTCGATGATGAACCACTTGCGGCGGGCCGTCATCCTCATTGTGGGCCATGATGACATGACCGTCAATCGCGGCATTTTTGCCGACCGCAACAGTAAAGCAGTTGTAATCGTCGGCCGTGACGGTTGTACTCGAAAGGAATGCCGCCAGCGATAAACTCATGACCGATAACCGAAGTATATTCTTGATATTCATAATTTGCCAGAGCCTTATAAAGGATTTTCCACTAATTCCAAATTACTTCTGCAACCGGTGAAATCAACAAAATTATCACGCTGTCGGGAAATCACCGGTTACTTTAATGTTTATAATGGTGGTAACACCAGGCATTCGTCTGTCTTATTTAATATTCAAGATTGACAAAACCGGGATAAAACGTAAATTTAGATAGAGAAACATAGGATTTATGTGAAAACTTAAGCCCCGTGAATTTCTTAAAAGACTTCTTTGGTTTATGACAACTGGTACAGCTTAGATTTGATGCGGGATGGAGTCAGCGGCCCGAAAATGTTCCAGGGCTAAGCGGAGGATGTTATTATGAGCACGAAGAAAGGTTCTCTCTACTTTTTAATAGCCATTTTTATTTTGCTCTTCGGACTGGAAGTTGCAGTCGTGCAAGCTAACGGCCCTGACAAGCCGCCCTATCCCTGCAAAGATAATCTGATCGAGGTAATGTTCTCCTGGGATTCGGAAGTACGTCTCCGAGATGGCAAACCGGTTGACCTGTCGGCCTCCAAGGCCCTAAACGGCGTGAACGAGGTGCTGGCCAAGGTTACTCCTTGTACCTGGCGTCGGGTAGGTGATGTCTCTGAGGAAAAACTGGATGAGTTGCACCTCAGGGGGGAACGCAATACCGGTCAACCCGTCTATAACCTCAATAATTTATATCGCCTGCGTATTCCCAAAGGAAATGATATCTGGTCTTTATGTGAAGAATTGAAAGCTCTGCCCGGCATCATCAATGCCGCGCCGATGCCGCTTCCGACTCCGCCGCCAGCCGTGCAGCCTCCCGATTACCAATCCCTGCAAGGTTACTTGCAGCCGGCCAGCAGCACGCCGACTGGACTGGATATAATCTATGCCTGGGGGCAGCTGGGAGGGGACGGCGCTGGCGTCACAGTGTGCGATATCGAGTATAGCTGGTATAACCACAACGATATCAGCCAGCTTCCCGGTTCGCAGATTAATACCTATCCAATCCTTGACCCATTCCCGGCCCAACGGGCTTTTCATGGCACGGCTGTTGCCGGTGTTCTGGCGGCCGATGATAATGGCATCGGGACGACCGGGATTTGCAAAAATGCCACCTTGTTAACATGCGCTTCTTACTTCATCTATCCTGGCCCCCCACCCGATACCGTTTGGGATGTCCCGGCCGCAATAATCATGGCCTCTACTGCCATGTCGGCGGGTGACGTTATTCTTTTGGAACATCAATGGGGGTACAATGACCCCAATACGGCCCATACCGATTATATTCCAATTGAATGGTGGACTTGCTATTATCCTAATGCGCAAAATTTCAATGGTGTCTTTTCCACCATTGGGGCCGCAATTGCTGCAGGCATCCATGTCGTTGAAGCCGGCGGCAACGGCGGCGCGCCAACGCTCAACAGCGGCTATAATACCGATGTGCTCACTTGGTATCCGCAACATTCCGGGGCGATAATCGTCGGCGCCGGTGGTGCCTATACCGGTGGGACTTGGGCCGAAGGCGATCTTGAGCGGATTTCATGGTCCAGTTATGGCACCCGCTATGATCTTCAGGGGTGGGGAGAAAATGTTGCTACCACCGCATACGGCGACCTCGACAGCACCTATGGCTACTATTGGATGTATACCAACTCCTTTGACGGTACCTCCAGCGCCTCGCCATGCGTGGCCGGAGCGGTTGCCTGCTGCGTTGGTTACTGGATGGCTCAGGGGGTGCCTCCGTCAAGTCTTACGCCGCCAATGCTGAGAAATTACCTGGTCACATCCGGGACCGCACAGATTACTCCGCCCTTCGGTAATATCGGCCCGAGGCCGAATCTGCAGGCCGCTTTCGCGTTGTTGAAGGCAGAGTGGACCGATGTCACCGCCCCACCGGTCGATATCTTTAGTCAGCATTCCATTGGCGCTGCCTGGGGAGATTATGATAACAATGGATCCTTGGATTTATATGTCTCCAATAGTAATAACAATCCCAACAAGCTCTTCCGCAATGACTCGCCTTCGTTCACCGATGTCTCCGCGTCTCCGGTTGATGATAATGGCATCGGATACGGCGTCGCCTGGGGTGATTATGACAACGATGGCGACCTTGATTTATACCTGGCCAATAGTGCGAGTCCCAATGACCTCTATCGTAATGACGGTGGCGGGGTGTTCGTCAACGTCAGTGCTTCGCCTATCGACGATCCGGCCAGTATGAACCAGCAGGTCAACTGGGTAGATTACGATAATGACGGCGATATCGATCTCTATGTGACCACGTACGCCGGACCCAACCGGCTTTTCCGCAATGATGGCGGCGGGTCTTGGACCGATATCGTTGGATCACCGGTTAATTATGCCGGCAGCAGCGCCGGTTCGGCTTGGGCCGATTATGATGATGATGGCGATATGGACCTCTACCTGGCCTGCAATTATGGTGAGGCGAATCATCTCTATCGCAATGACGGCGGAGGAACATTCACCGATGTGACCTCCCCGCTTCTTGCCGACATCGGCGAAGGTACCGGCGTGGCCTGGGGCGATTATGATGGCGATGGCGATCTTGATATTTACCTCGTTAAGAACGGTGGTCAGGCCAACAGGATGTTTGAAAACCAGGGCGGTACTTTCGTTGATCCCGGAACTCCGGTCCTGAATGATGCCGGCTGGGGCTTGAGCGCCGGTTGGGCCGACTATGACAACGATGGCGATCTCGATTTGTACGTTACCAACAGCAGTGGCTCCAATAAACTGTTCCGCAATGAGGCGCCCACGATATTTACCGATGCCACCTCCCCGGTCCTTGCTGATACCGGGTACGGCATGGGTTTTGCCTGGGGCGACTATGACAACGATGGAGACTTGGACATCTATGTGCCGAATGCCGGTCTGTGGCAAAACTGCAGGATGTATAGAAATGAAATCGGCGATGATAATAACTGGCTGAAGGTCGATCTAATCGGTGTGGCCTCCAACAAATGCGGCATTGGCGCCCGTATTCGGATTTCAGCCGGCGGGGTGTCACAAATCCGCGAAGTAACCAGCGGCTCCGGATACTGCTCGATGCATTCCCTGACAGCCGAATTCGGGGTCGGAAGTAAAACCTGGATCGATTCCCTGATAATCGACTGGCCTTCCGGCACGAATCAGGTTATTGTCGGCGTCAACGTCAACAATCATATGCAAGTGACCGAACCGACCGGACCGATCGTTTGCGGGGACGCCAATAGCGACGGAAGCGTAAATGTCGGCGATGCCGTCTATGTCATTAGTTATGTCTTCAAGGGTGGTCCGGCGCCTGTCCCGGTTTGCAGAGGCGATGCCAATGGCGACGGTAGTTGCAATGTCGGGGACGCTGTTTATCTGATCGCCTATGTCTTCAAAGGCGGTCCGGCACCGCTACCCGGATGCTGTCCGTAAATACTCGATACAAATCGCTTTCGAATCAACAGGGCCGATTAATAATCGACCCTGTTGATATTCGGCTTTCCACCCAATTTAATCGCTTGACATAAGCCACTATGTGGCTATCTTTAAAATATATGGCGTAACCTATCGGCGAAGGACCTTCAGGCGATGCGACAGCCGATTTCGCCCTTTGTTAGTATTTGTTTTCGATACTTCCTGAGTCCAGCACGACGCCACAATTACTTATTGCGTGATTCGTTTATGACTGCCGAGTAGACCCAACTGGCTCGCAAAGCTAGTGCTCGCCGATGTATAAAAAACCAGGCAAGGAGTAGAATGATGGTTCATTCCCCACAAAATAACCGTAAAGTTGTCGTTATCATTATTGCAGTGATAACCTTGATGACTCTTTCCGCTGGGTACGCCCTCTATCGGGCCGATGGATATTCCGGTGATCCGATATGGATTTATGATTCGAGCCTGACCGTCGGAAAGGTGGAAACGGCCGACCTCAATGGAGACGGCATCAAGGATGTTATCGCCGGTGAATACGATATGACCTATTACGGCGAACCTTCCAGGGTTTATGCTCTGGACGGCGAAACCGGCGATACCCTCTGGACCTATCTGCTCCAGGATGGCGTCCGATCCATGACTATCGGCGATTTGAATAATGACGGCGTCATGGATGCGGTCGCGGGAGCATCATACCAATCATCGCCTACTCCCGACGGCCAAATTCATGCCATCAACGGCGTCGATGGCACAGCCCTGTGGACCTTCCCTATCAGCGCTACGATCCAGACGGTGACGGTTGCCGACCTCAATGGTGATGAGTATATGGATGTTGCCGCCGGTTCCTTCGACGATTCCGTTTATGCCGTCGATGGACAAACGGGAGCTCATCTGTGGAGTCATCATGTCGATGGCATGTGGGTTAATGCCGTCGAGGGCGGAGATGTTAACGATGATGGGATTGATGATATAGGTTTCGGCAACGAATACCTGGCCAATTTCGATAATCACATGGGTGTTTTCGATGGGACCGACGGATCGTTTATCTGGGATTCTATCGTGCCGTATCTGGTCATGGATGTCATTATCGATAACATCGACGGCGATCCCGAACCGGAAGCTATCTTTGGCGTAATATACGGTGACGATCACGGCGAAATACAGGCCCGTAACGCCGTCGACGGCGTTCTGGAATGGTCATATAATATCGGTGCGGTCGATCATTCCAACGGCAATATCCTGCTGTATCTCCAGGATCTCGACGAAGACGGGTCGCGCGAATTAATAGTTGGAACCTATCTCGGCGAGCGTGTAGTATATGCGCTTAATGGCTCTTCCCTTGTCTGGGTCTCCGATACCTTGGTCGGGCATACCCGGGATATCGCTTTCGGGGATGTTCTAGGCGACAAGGATATGAATGTCGTGTGTGCCGGAAGCGACCGCATTGAGGTCCTCAACGGCCTCGACGGTACCTTCCAGTATTATTATTCGGTCAACGGCTCCATGCGCGGTGTCGGCGTCGCCGATTTTAACGGCGATGAAGTCTTCGATATCGCCGCTGGAGGCGGAGCCGATTACATAGGAACGCCACCCGATCCGGGTAAGGGTGTGTGGGCTTTGATGACTGTCCAATCGCCGATACTGTGGGAACATGATATCGGCCAGTACGGCAACTCCATCGCTCTTGGCGATTTCAACGGCGATGGTTGTCTGGATGTCGTCTCCGCCGCCTCGGTCGGAGATAACGCCATTGCTATGGACGGTAACGACGGCACCGAGTTATGGGTCTGGCAGGGAACAGCGAATCTGTACGCCGCCACCGCAGGGGATTTCGACAATGACGGTTTTGACGATGCTGCCGTTGCCGGTGGTGATGATATGGTAACGGCCATAGACGGTGAAAACGGGTCGGTGATGTGGCAGTTTACCGCTCCCACCGATCAATTGTACCGCAAGTGCCTCGATGCCGCCGATCTCAATGATGATGGAAATGTCGATGTCATTGCCGGAGCCGACGATAATATGGTCTATGCCATCCGAGGCGAAAACGGTATAGAGCTTTGGTCGCAATATGTCGGGGGAGAGGTCAATGAGGTTGATCTGGTCCAGATGAATGACGCCGGTCCCCTGGATGTTGTCGTGGCGGTTGCCGGCGGTCCGGATGGAAATAATGTCACGGTACTGGATGGGTTTGATGGAAGCGTATTATGGCGCTACACGACACCGGAAGCGGTTGCACATGTTGAGGCGATGGATGTCAATGAAGATGGAGTTATGGACGTAGCCGCCGGCCTGGCGCCTTTCGACAAACAGGTGATTATGATCGACGGCGCCACTCAAACGGCTATTTGGACACAGCCGATCCAGGTGGAATCTAATATTCATGATATGGGCGGCGGTGATTTGAATGGAGATAAAATACCCGATGTGCTGGTTCCGTACCTGGGAGGTACCGATGCCGCCATCGCCCTAAGTGGTGACGACGGTCGTATATTGTGGGAATTCCCGACCGGAGCCGAAGTGAACCACTGTATGGTTTATGATGTCGATAACGACGGCGAGAATGAAGGGATTATCGGTTCCGACGATCAAAATGTATATGTCGTGGACGGAGCCACCGGTGCTGTCGAATGGAGTCAGAGCACTGCCGACGATGTTATGCATATTCTTGTCGGCGATGTAAACTGCAATGACCGGGTTAATATTGTCTGCATAACCTTCGGGTCCGACGGCCTCGTGTATGCTTTCAGGACGTTGGATGAAACACCGCATGCCGTCTGCGGCGATGCCAACGGCGATGGAAGCGTCAACGTCGCCGATGCCGTTTACATTATCAATTATGTCTTCAAGGGCGGTCCGGCTCCCGATCCGGTTTGTGCCGGTGACGCCAATGGCGATGGAGGTGTCAATGTCGGCGATGCCGTCTATCTCATCGCCTATGTTTTCCTCGGCGGCCCGGCGCCGGTGGAGGGGTGTTGTCAGTAGGCAAATAATTGGCCGTTTTACGGCACAATAAATTCGAAAGCAATAACGGGGACACCATTGAGGCGTCCCCGTTTATTATGTCCAAAAGAGACCGACTTTATCTATTATTACTTTACAAAATATAACTTATGGCTATATTGGGATATAATACTTATTTCAGTGTTTCTTCGGAAGGAAACCTACAATGTCAAAGCTTTGTCTTTTCGGCTGTCTTTTAATTTTTGTCATCAGTAACGCCGCATTCGGCGCCGATTTGTATCGGGTCGAGGTAAAAAGCGATCATGATGCCAAATTATTAATCGACGCCGGTGTTGAACCGATTGCCCGGCTCAATAATGGCTATTTAATAACTGCCGATCCCCGTGTAGCACAGGATCTGGCGGCGGCCAAGATTTCGATTGAGCCGATTGCTACCGATATCGACAAGGGCGACCTGGCCATCGATCTCCGCCTCGATGCAGTCAATGCCGAAAAGCATCAACTTCTGTTCGAAGAAGGAAACTTCAGGCTGTATCGCATTGATGAGAGTATGCGTTCGACAGGTCTTGAATCGCTGTCATTGATGCCGGTCAGGAACGAGCGATTACAGATAGAATATACACCTGTGCAGGCTCTCAAACTCGCCGATGGTAGTCGTGTCAGTGGTTTGCAGGAATTGATTGATCAGGTAAATCAGGATTCTCTGCTGTCCTACACTGAAGCTCTGCAGGCTTATGGCAGCCGGTACACCGGCACCGTCTCCAATTACAACTCGCGAGACTGGATTGCAGCCAAGTTTGATGAATTCGGCTATGATTCGATTGTTATCGACAGCTTTTACGCCGCTTCCTCCAATTGCATGAATGTGCTTGCCTACAAAGTCGGCACTCATCTGACAGAACACCATGTCATTATCGGCGCTCATCGCGACGCCGTCACCGGTTCACCCGGAGCCGATGATAACGGTTCGGGAAGCGCCGCTGTTCTGGAAATGGCGCGTATCCTCAAGGACTATGATACTGACTTGACCTTTGTGTTTGCTCTATTTGACGCCGAAGAACAGGGGTTGCATGGCTCCTATCATTACGCCGATGAGGCCTATGCCCGCGGTGATAGCATTGTCTACATGCTCAACCTCGATATGATCGCCTTTCACGAAAATACCACTCAGGCCAAGCTGTATCATGGTACCGACCAAACCTACAGCATCCTCTGGCAGGATCTGGGCGATTCCCTGGTCGGCCTGACCGGAATCCTCAGCGGAAATTCCGGCGGATCGGATCATTATCCGTTCACCCAGTTAGGCTACAAAGCAACCTTTGTCCATGAATATATCTTCTCCGACGTTTATCATTCATACCAGGACAGCACCACCTATATGGATTTTCCATATATGACCAAAATGGTTAAAGCTTCGCTGGCCACAGCCTATTCGGCTTCTCAGAATTATATTCCGGGGCCTTCGCTGGCCTTCGGTTACCCCGATGATGTTCCGTCGATGCTCACTCCCGAACAATCGACCATGTTCGAAGTCGTCGTCAGCGGATTCTTTGGCGGCGTCCCGGTACCGGGAACAGGGCAGATCCATTATAGCATCAGCGGCGGGGTCACCCAGTCACAGGCGATGACACAATTGTCGGGGGATCGCTATATGGCAACCCTTCCGGGTTTGACATGCGGCGAGTATGCCTCGTTTTATGTCAGCGCCGAAGAAGCTACAGAGGGAATTATCTATGATCCTGATCCGGGATCGCCCTATATCGCTTTCCCGACTACTACCGATTCGGTGGTGTTCTCCGACGATTTTGAAACCGACAAAAGCTGGACCGTTTCCGGCGGACTCTGGGAGAGGGGAAGTCCCACCGGAGGTGGAGGACAGTATGGCGGCCCTGACCCGGTCGGCGGATACAACAGTACCAATGTCTATGGCTATAATTTAAGTGGCGATTACACCAACGACATGTCGGAAAGATTTCTGACCAGCCCGGCCATCGATTGTTCCGGGTTGTTCGGCAGTCGTTTGTCATTCTGGCGCTGGCTCGGCGTGGAGCAGCCTATATATGATCATGCCTATATTCGAGTCAGCAATAACGGTGTCGACTGGACCACCATCTGGGAAAACTCTTCAGAAATCGCCGATGATGCCTGGGTGCAGTTGGAATATGATATTTCTGCAATTGCCGATAATCAGTCAACTGTTTACTTGCGTTGGGTGATGGGATCCACCGATGCCGGCTGGGTCTATTGCGGCTGGAACATCGACGATGTCGTTGTCAATGCTTATGGTTGCGATCAGGGACCCGCGCCATTGGATATTGCAACCGAATCATTGCCCGAATGGACAGCCGGATTCGCCTTTACCGAACAACTGGTTGCCACCGGCGGAGTCGGCCAGTATACCTGGTCCGATAAATACGGCGACCTGACCGGCAGCGGTCTGTCGCTTTCGACTACCGGCATGCTATCGGGAGCGCCCATGGCATCCGGAAACATTTCGTTTACGGCCGAGGTCACGGATGAGGATGTCAATGTCGATGAAAAGCTGTTTACCTTCACGGTAAACGATGCCTTGCTAATTACCACCGATCTTCTGGCTTCGGTCTTTGCTGGCGATCCATACAGCGAGCAGTTGATATCTTCAGGCGGCACCGGTTCCAAAATCTGGAGCGACCGTGACGGCGATTTATCGGGAACAGGTCTGACGCTTTCTCCAGCGGGCCTGCTATCCGGCACTCCGACAAGCAGTGGTCTGATTGAATTTACTGCCCGCGTTGATGACGGAATCGGAAGCAGCGCCGAAAAACCGCTAAGCGTGGAAGTATTAGCGCCCTACGTTTGCGGCGATGCCAACGGCGATGGCGATACCAATGTCGCCGATGCGGTTTACATCATAAACTATGTCTTCAAAGGCGGTCCGGGACCTGACCCGTATTGTGTCGGCGATTCCAACGGCGATGGCGATGTCAATGTGGCCGATGCCGTTTATTTGATCGCTTATGTCTTTAGCGGCGGACCGCCGCCAGTGGCAGGTTGTTGCCCCTAACAGACAAAATGATATACAGGTTCAGAATGGTCGTCCCATAAGGGACGGCCATTTTTTTTGTTCTCGCACAAAAATTTGTGAAACATTTGCGTAAGCCCTTACGTAAAAAACGATATCTTAGAGAAAAAGGCCTTTGGGGAAAGGGAAGATTTTGTGGATATGATCCAACAACTCGGGGCCCTGGCTTTCGCCAGCAGGCTGAAAAGAATTAGCGAGAGATTGATGAGGGATGTTTCGCGCATTTACCGGGAACTGGATGTCGAGTTTCACGCTCGCTGGTTCCCGGTTATGTATTTACTGGGCCAGAAATCGCCCCTGGCGGTGACTGAGATCGCCCGCGAGCTGGGGATGACCCATCCCGCTATCAATCAAATTGCGGCCGGAATGACCGAAGCCGGTATTTTATCTTCGACAAAAGATATTCAGGATGAACGCCGCCGGATGCTGTCGCTCTCAAACAAGGGTGGCAAGGTTCTGGCCTCACTGGTACCGGTCTGGAAGGATATCGAGGCGGCCACACAAGAGGTGATTGAAGAATCCGGCCGGGATTTACTGGGTAATCTCAGTAAGGTCGAGAAATCGCTTGATGAAAAAGATATGTACGGGCGCGTTTCGGCACGGATCAAGAAACGGCAATTGAATAACGTGGAAATCATAGATTACGAGCCTAAACTGAGAAAAGAGTTTGAAAGGCTGAATGTCGAATGGCTTGAAAAATATTTCACGGTCGAAGGATATGACCGGGCTTTGCTGGGTGATCCCCGCCGCCGGATTATAAACAAGGGGGGATTTATTCTTTTTGCGCGGTTCGATGGAGAAATCGTCGGCACGATTGCCATGATGAATCATGATGATGGAAAATTCGAAGTGGCTAAAATGGGCGTAACGGAAAAGGCTCAAGGCAAACAGATCGGGAAACGTCTGGTGTTAGCCGCAATTGAAAAGGCTGAAGAGATGGGTGCCGAGTCGATTATCCTTTTCACCAGTCCCAAACTGACCGCCGCAAACAATCTCTACCGTAAGATTGGCTTTGTGGAACTGGAAGCCGATCAACCAACCAAATTTGAACGCCGTTCGATAACTATGTCATTGAAACTTAATCCAAAGCACAAGAAGTCATAGGAGAGAGTCATGAGAAGGGATAATGACAAAAGCAGAACAGGCCGCGCCTGGGGCTATACACGAGACCGGTTAGTCCGGGCCGGAGCAGCGATATTGGCCATGGTGCTGATATTCTTCCTGCCGCTTACCGCCGGCGCTCAAGTAACGCCTGGTAGCGAAGAAGCAAAAGTCGATGCCGCCTGGAAGGCAGAAGTCATCGACAGCGTTCTGGAAACTCTGGATAAGAATTACGTTTTCCCCGATGTGGCCGAGAAAATGGTCAAGCATATCCGCGAGAAACAGAAAGCGAAAGCGTACAAAGATATTGATGATGCCTTTGAATTCAGCGAGCAATTGACCAATGATCTCCGTGAAATTTGCAAGGACCGTCATTTGGGTATCAGATTTATGCCCGGCATAACCGAGGCCGATTTCAAACCGGATTCACTGTTAAGCGATGAAGAACGAAAACAACAGGAAGATGAACGAATCCGTGATATGCGTTTCGAGAATTTCGGTTTTTATAAACTGGAACGTCTGGAAGGAAACGTCGGGTATTTGGATTTGAGAGGTTTCAACCCGGCAGAATATGCCGGAGCGACCGCGGTGGCCGCCATGAATTTCCTGTCCAATTCCGATGCGGTCATTATCGATTTGCGCGAAAACGGCGGGGGCAGCCCGTCGATGATTCAGCTTATTTCGAGTTACTTCTTCGACGAACCGACGCACCTGAACAACTTCTATTATCGACCTGCCGATTCGATTCAGCAATTCTGGTCGCAGGCTTATGTTCAGGGTCCGCGCATGACCGATCTGCCTCTTTATATTCTGACCAGTTCTTACACTTTCTCAGCAGCTGAAGAATTTACCTACAATATGAAGAATCTCGAGCGGGCGACCATCGTAGGCGAGACCACCGGCGGTGGCGCTCATCCGGTTGACGGTTTCGGGTTTGTGAACCTGAAAACCATGTTGAGGGTCCCGATCGGGAGAGCCGTAAATCCGATTACCGGAACCAACTGGGAAGGCACCGGTATTGATCCCCACATCGCCGTTTCTAAAGATGAGGCGCTCGACCGGACTCATGTAGAGGCGTTGAAGAAAATTCGAGAGGGGGTTGACGAAGAAAATGTCAAGGCAAGATATACCTGGGTTATCGAAACCAAGGAGACTCTGGATAACCCGGCTACCGTCAGCATTGATTTGATGAAAAAATACGCCGGAGCGTATGGTCCGCGTATGGTGACTCTCGAAGATGGTGAATTATATTACCAGCGCGAGGATCGACCGAAATACAAAATGATTCCGATGTCGGATGATACCTTTATCTTTGCCGATATCCCCTATTTCCGGCTGCAATTTGTGGCCGATGAAACAGGAAAAATCACCGAAGTGATCGGTTTGTACGACAACGGTCGTACCGATCTATCACCACGAAACCCCGGGCAATAATTTGCTCTAACCAGATCCCTTACCCCCGGCCGCGTCGAATTTCCCTCCCCCGGCGCGGCCATTTTATTTTCAAAACAATGCCAAACGCTTCGTATAGTACATAATCCAAAACCGGTTGGTTCATGGCCGTGGATGTATTATATTGACGCGATTTTTTAAGTGGTGTTGATCGGGAGCGAGCGTTAGATGAAGACATTTCCTCTGGAGTATGAGTCAAAAAAAGAAATACTGTTCTCTCCGGAAAAGCCGGAGAAATTCGAGGCTGATATCCTGGAAATTGGACCGGGCAGGGGAGACTTCCTCCTCTCGGCCGCCGAACAGAATCCCGATAAAAAACTGGTAGCCATCGAGCTTGACAAGCGGCGTCATCGCAAAATGATTCCCCGGGTCGAGAAAAAAGGGCTGACCAATATTTTACTCATCGGGGGCAATGCTCGCATCGCTCTGCCAAGGTATTTCAAGCCGGGGACATTTGAGAAAGCATATGTTCTTTTCCCCGACCCCTGGCCCAAGAAACGACATTACCCGCTCCGCCTTATGTCGGTCGATTTCATAAATCTGCTGACCGATTGCCTCAAAGAGGGGGGCGACCTCTTTTTCGCCACCGATTTCTGGCCTTATGCCGACTGGGTGGTGGATAATGTCGCCGAGGTACCGCGATTGAAGAGTCTGGGTAAGCCATATTTTACCACAATTGACGATATGGCCTATTACAGTCCCAGTTATTTTGAGCAGAAATGGCGCAAAGAAGGCCGCGCCATCTACTACATGCGGTATCAGAAAGTAAAATCATAGTATATAAAAAAAGGCGCTCAAATGAGCGCCTTCTCCATTCATGATTCATTGATTGATCGGGCCAAAAACCGGCTTTGCCGGCTTATTCGTCTGAACCCGGTATCGTGATTTCGATCTGCATCTGGTCGCCGTCCTGAGTGACTACCGCCTCACCACCGGTCATACCCATGCTCTCCAGTTGAGCCTCGACACTGGCCTTCATTTCCTCAGGTGTTTCCCCGGAGACAGTGATTTCGACCGAAAAGAGATTCTCCTTGACCTGGGCGTAGAGGCTGCCGGATACAGCTTCCACCTTGGGAGTATACTCCGATTTGCCCTCAAGTCCGGTTAGGGTTGCAAAGACGGCCGAGGCCTCCTGAGCCGCCTTTTCATGCGGCAGGCCGGTGATCCAGACCGACGTTTCGGTCGAGGAATAATTGGTGGAGATTGAGATGTTGTCATATCCCAGCCCGGTCATTCCCATGATTACCGGATCGATATTGATCATATTGCCCGGCTCGATGCCGCTGATTTCAAGATCATATCCGACCACGCGGTCATATGAAAACGGCACCAGGGTGAAAAAGAGAAGGGCCGCCATTGCCAGTCCCAGCCCGAAACTAAGTTTCTTGCGGGCTGTCAGTTTGTGGGTTAATTCCGCCATGCGTGAAGACTCCTTTCGAGTGTTAGCGGCCGGGTGCGATTCCACACGTGCGCGGATGTCAGCGAATGGCGTCGGGGTGGGCTGGTCCTGTTGGCGCAGAGAATCCAGCGAACGGTGTATTAATCCCGCAGCCTTCGCTTCTCGGGCGCAATCAGAGCAATCATTGAGATGCTTGACCAGTTCCCGGTTGTTGATGTCGCCTTCATTCAGAAGACGTTTCGCCTCGTGGCAGCGCATAGTCGGCCTCCTTGATACGGTTGCTTGTCTCGTTTTGCGAAATGAAGCGGTCGATTGTCTGCCGCATCTTTCGCCGGGATCGGAAAAGTCGAGCTCTGACAGCTCCTTCAGAGATTCGGTAGAGTCGGGCTAGTTCGGCCGTGTTCCACTCCTCCAATTCGAACAGGGTGACCAGAGTGCTCTCTTCGGGAGTCAGCCCCTCAAAGGCCCGTTCCAGCCATCTCCGGGCGGTCAACTGCCCGTCCGGATCGCCCGTCGACCGGGTTTCCTCCAGTTTTGGCGTCAACGTTGCATGGCGGCGCCACCATGGCCGGCGAAACCGGCTCTTGTAGCCGTTGACGATAATCCGGTACAACCAGGGGCGGAAGGATTCATGGTCCTTGAGACTGCCGAAATTGCGTAGGGCCAGAAGCAGGGCGTCCTGGTAAAGGTCGTCTCCTTCTTCCCGGTTCCGCATCAACTTCCGGCAGAATGCTTCCGCCTTGGGATGCTCCGGTTCCAATAACTTCCAGAATAAATCTCTCATCATTTCCAATCACCACTAAGACGCTGCAATCGGTAATCGCGTTACGCATCAGCGGATTGATTTATTAATATAATATACGTAGGAGTGAAGGACGAGACTACATTATTTCTCGACAACCGTATTCAGGGCAACCTGGTAGAGGCAAACGGGGAAAGAGGCCGTCAGGTCTCCGGTATGGGCAAAAGTAACCCCTCGGCAGGCGCCATGACACCGGGCAAAATTATCACAATCCCGGCAGGGCCCCTGTATTTTTTCTCGTGGAAAATTAGCTATCGCTGTCATGGCGGGATCATTCCAGAGTTCTTCCAGCGGGCGCTGGCGGATATTGCCGACCCGAAATTCCCGGTTCAGAAGAGAAGTACACGGGAATAAATCGCCGTTGCTTTTAAGATAAAAAGTCTCTTTGCCGGCGATACATTCATGAAAATCGAATCGGGGGGGAACAGGGCCGAAAGGAGGATCGAACATCGGCATAATCGACCCGTCCAGTTGTGCCTCCTGGGCGAATTTATAAAGATCACGCATTCGCTCATCAAAAGCCAGTCGATCTTTGATTTTGGAACCTTTACCGCGGCCAACAGGAGTAAAGCAACAAAGCCTGATTCGATCCAACCCCTCCCGCTTAACCATATTGATCATTTCTCGAGCGTCGTCCAGATTTTCCTGCCCTACCAGAGTCGCGATAAAGAGCTTTATATTATGCTTTTTGCATAATTGAATCGCTTCGAGAATTTTCGAGTATTCCTCATCGGTCGTGCGGCGCATGCGATGGTGAACTTCCGGAGTCGATCCGTCTATGCTGATTTGAATCGAACTTATTCCGGCTTCTTTCAAACTCAAGGTCCGGGTTTCGTCCAGCAGGACTCCATTGGTCGTAATGCTGGATTTGATCCCGCGTTCTTTGGCATATACGATCAATTCCTCGAGGTCATTGCATAACAACGGCTCACCGCCGGTCCAGCCGATCGTTCCTACGCCGATACGTGACATCGCTTCGATCACCAGCTTGCATTCAGCAATCGACATTTCGTTGTGAGGTCTTTTGGCCGCCGCGCTATAGCAGTGGGGACAGGTAAGATTGCATTGCGCCGTTATTTCCCATCCGATCACCGGGGGGCCGCTTTTCTGTTGTCGATTCATGCTCAAAATCCTCTTATGATGATCGCTATACTTTGGCCTCGCGGGCTTGTTCGCATTGATGGCGGAGTTCCAGCATCTCGCGGAGGTTGAATTTCCACGGCGAACAGGAGCCCCGGTCGGGGTGTCCGGCGTTTATACTGTGAATCGGGCAGCCGCCCATACAGACCGGAAGGATCTCGCATTCCCGGCATTCGGACAGTTTGAATGGATTCCAATTCTTGAATTTGTCAATATTGGCCTTTTGTTCGTCGGTCAGTTCCGATGAGAAAATATCTCCAACCGATTTTCCCGGATCGAGGGAAAGCTCTTCCCAGCATTTGAATAAATGACCGGTTGGTGAGACGACGAAGGAATTATTGGAAACGGAGCCGCATGTAATTCCACCGCTCACTTCCGGATAATCGACATGATAAATTCCCCGGTCGATTAATGTCTTGTAGAGTTTTACCTGCCATTTTGAAAACTCCTCCTGGCCGAAACAGCGGTCACGGATATCGGCGCAGGCGATCCCCGACGATTGCACCTGGGCAAAATAAATTTTGACTTTATGAAGAATCTGCCGGTCCCGGAATATTTCGACGACCCGGCAGGCGTCGTCGGTGTTCTCTCGGTCGACGTTGATTCGAATCCCGACCTCCAGGATATCGCAGATATCCGTTACATTATCGAGAATCCGGCTAAATGTGCCCTTGCCGTTGCGCAGTTTCCTTCTGCGATCATGGACTTCAGGGGGGCCGTCGATCGTAATCTGAACCTCGGAGATGCCGATCTCTTTCATTCGTCGCGCCATAGCAGCGTCGAGTAGATAACCATTCGATATTATCGAGGTCGGCTCGACCTGAGACTGGTGCTTATTCGCTAATTCGAGAAGGCCTCCCTGCAGTCGCTCGATGACCGGCAAACAAAGCGTCGGCTCGCCACCGAACCAGCAGATCAAAAGTTTGGATGATTGCCCCAGCCGCCGGTCGGCGAACTCCAAAAGAGCCTCTTGAGTCTGTTCCGACATTCTTAGGCCTGACTGACTTTCATAACAATAATCGCAACTGAAGTTGCATGCCAGGGTCGGGGCAATTGTCAAAGATAGCGTGGCGCTGGATAACCGATAAGTATTAGCATCGACCTGCAGGCAGGAAATTTCGTCGATGGCATCACCGACCAGGTATCCGCCGCCGCGCAGGCTGTCAACGAACTCTTTATCCATGTCGGACTCAGCCTGATCCGGATGTTTCAGGAGATTCTGAATGCGGGGCAGGTGTTCTTTTTCGATTTCCGCCAGCGCGCCGCTGTTACTGTTGAAGGCCAGAGTAACACCACCATCCACTTCAAAGAAAAAATTGTATCTTGACGGTTTCATATGCAGTCGTATCCTAATTCTTTTCGGTTTTGCATTGGTATTTCAGCTTAAGCATCTCTTCAAGGTTATGTTTCCACGGTGAGCAGGTTCCTTTTTGTTTTTTCGAATCATCCCTACTCTGTAATGGACAGCCACCCAGACAGATCGGCAGAATATTACATTCACGGCATTCATCAAACTCAAACGGATCCCACAATTGAAACTTCTGCAGGTTCCGCCTCTGGGCCTCCGTTGGCGGTGTGCCAAAGATGTCCCCTGTCGATTTTTCCGGGTCGAGCGATAAAGAATCGCGACAGCGAAACAGATGACCGGTCGGTGACACAGCAATGCAGTTTTCGGTTAGGGCCCCGCAAAAAACCGCATCGAATGACTTGGGATTTTCGACCTGATAGATCCCCTGTTCAATCAACTGCTGATACAATTCGATCAAGCCTCCGGAAAACTCTTCCTCATTAAAGCATCGACCCCGGATACTGGCGCATACATCGCTAGTCGTTTGCACCTGGGCAAAAGTTACCGAGACCTTTGGCAGTATTTTATGCCGCTCCAGAATTCGCACCACCTCGATTGCGGATTTCAGATTGTCCCGGTCGAGATTGACCCGTAATCGAACTTTCAACAAGTCGGTGATCTCTTCGAGATTCGCCAGAATCTGTCGAAATGTGCCCTTCCCATTGTGAAGCTTGCGACGTGAATCATGAACCTCTTCCGGTCCGTCAAGAGTTATTTGAACTCTGCCAAATCCCAGCGACTTCATGCGCCGGGCCATCTGGCGGTTGAGTAAGTAACCGTTTGAAACCATGGAAATCGGGCCAATCTCAACCTGACGCCGAGAGGTCAATTCGTTCAACTCCGCCTGGACCTTTTCTATCGTTGGGAAACAAAGAGTCGGCTCTCCGCCAAACCAACTGATCCTCAGCCGGGCGATTCCATCCAGTCTGTTATCGACATAGTCGATTAGTGACTGTTGAGTCGATTCATTCATCCGGACAGAAGATTGACTGATAAAACAATAATCGCAGGCAAAATTGCAGGCCAGGGTGGGGGCGATAGTCAATGCCAGAGTCCCCAGTTGCTGCCTGCGGCTCCGGCTTTCGGCCCATAAATCGGCAACTTCATCGGTCTCGTCGGTAACCAGATAGCCGCCTTCGGTCAGATTTTCCAAAAGTTCCGGATCTGCCGCCGAATCTTTATTCCCGGGGAATTCCAGAAGTCGCCGGACGTGCGCAAGCTGTTCAGATTCAATCTCCGCCAATGCGCCGGTCAGGCAATTATAGATTAACGCAGTTCCATCATCCAATGTGACTATGTGATTAAATCGTGATTTTTTCATAAATAGTGCTCGCTTATGGCTGGGAATACGTCGGGCCGTTAAGACCCGACGCACTCCCTCGACTTAGTGCCTTGTGTTTAGTCTGCCGAACAAATGATCGGGAAAAACATCTTGTAGCAAGGGCACGGACGATCGGTCTTTTTCATCTGCGGTTTTTCGATAAACTTCACGTGCTCACCTCCTTCCATGGAATGGCGGTTGAGGTTTATAAAAATGTCCGGAGGGAATAATCCCCTCCCGGTTATGCCATCAGTAGTTCATAACGCATATACATAGACCTGTTATAATATTTGCATTTGTTGGTGATTGAATCGATTTCCGTGATGCCATATTCTTCATCCATCCGATCCCCAAAGGATACTTTTCAACGACATTCGAAAGATCTGCTTAAGATGCATAAATATGGTAGCTATATTTTCTGTGGCTGTCAAGAAAATAGTAATAATATGCCATACGTCAATAATATCGAGGTAATCAAGAACAGAACGGTCGTCCCTGGAGTTCAAGGACGACCGTATGTCATTGGCCTTATTTCGATTAGATACGACTAACCGATTTGGCGTTGGTTACACCGGCACCGCTACCGGCCCGGCATTTTTGACATTTTCCGGAACATCTTTTTCAAAGGTGCGGAAGTTCTCATGGAACAGAACCGCCAACTCCCTGGCTTTTTTGTCATAAGCGGCCGGATCGTCCCAGGTATTGCGCGGGTGAAGCACTTCCGGAGGCACCTCGGGGCATGATTTCGGGACATGAAGACCGAAAATCGGGTCGGTTTCATATTCCACATTATCAAGCTGCCCTGCCAGAGCCGCATTGATCATCGCGCGCGTAAATGGAAGCGGCATCCGTTTTCCGACTCCGAAAGGCCCGCCGGTCCATCCGGTATTGATCAGCCAGCAGTTGACCCCGTGCTTCTCGATCTTGGCACGCAACAGTTGGCTGTAAACGGTCGAAGGGAGAGCCATAAAGGGAGCCCCGAAACAGGTGCTGAAAGTCGCTTTCGGTTCGTTGCCCATGCCGACTTCGGTTCCGGCAACCTTGGCGGTATAGCCGGAGATAAACTGGTATCCGGCCTGTTCCACCGTCAGCTTGCTGATCGGCGGCAGGACGCCGAAGGCATCGGCGGTAAGCATTATGATATTTTTCGGATGCCCGCCCACGCCGTCGCGGGTAGTGTTTTTGATATGACTGATCGGGTAGGCGGCGCGAGTATTTTCTGTCAGAGAATTATCGTCGAGATCGACCCGTCGGGTGTCGATATCGATACCGACATTTTCCAGGATAGTTCCGAAACGGCGGGTTGTCTCATAAATATCGGGTTCGTTTTCAGCCGAGAGACGGATTACCTTGGCATAGCAGCCGCCCTCAAAATTGAATACGCCATTTTCCGACCAGGCATGTTCGTCGTCTCCGATCAACATCCGGTCGGGGTCAGCCGATAAGGTCGTCTTGCCGGTTCCGGAGAGACCGAAGAATATCGCAACGTCACCATCACCGCCGATATTGGCGGAGCAATGCATCGGCAGAACGTTATCTGAGGGGAGGAGGAAGTTTAAAATCGTGAAGATCGATTTTTTAATTTCCCCGGCGTAATGAGTGCCGCCGATCAGCACCAGTTTTTTTTCGAAACTGAGCAGGATAAACGCCTCGCTATTGGTTCCGTCGACCTCCGGGATCGCCTTGAAATTGGGTACATTGATCACCGTGAACTCGGGCACATGCTGCTGTCTTTCGCCGGGATCATGAATTTGCCGAAACATATTCCGGGCAAACAAATTGTGCCAAGCGGTTTCGGTTATAATTCGCACTGGAAAGCGGTAATCGGGATCGGCTCCGGCATGGCAGTCCTGAATAAAAATATCCTTGCCCTGCAGATAAGCCTGCAAACGGCGAAGCATGTTCTCAAACTTTCCTGGTTCAATCGGCCGATTGACATCGCCCCAGTTGATCTTATCGGCGCTGATTGAGTCTTTGACAATAAAACGGTCGTACGGACTTCGACCGGTATGATTGCCGGTCCGGACCACCAACGGCCCGAGGTGACCAACTACCCCCTCGTGACCTTTGACCGCCTCCTCATAAAGGACCGGAGTGGTGGCATTCCAGTAAACCTTACCCAGGTTTATCAGTCCCAGTTCCTGCAATGTCTTGCTGCTTCCCTCAGAAATTATCCGCATCCAATCAATCCTCCATTTATTTCTATATTCTTATCCGGGTTTTAATTTTCGCTTCTAAATTATCTGTCCGGCAAGCCCACAGATACATTTGATTATACAGTATATCGGTGGAAGGGGGCAAATATTCAACAAATACATCTATCGCTAACCGTTATTTTTGGCAGAGCCAGTAACGCTGACCGCCCGCCTGTGGCAGGCGGAAGTTTTTGATGCCAATCGGCAACTCAAGAAGTAACTTCTGAGAAACATTCTACATAATTTTCTGGAAAGGGTAGAGCAATGAGTATAGCCGGAAAAGTGGCGTTGGTGACCGGAGCGAGCCGAGGGATAGGGGCGGCGACAGCAAAGCTGCTGGCCAAACATGGAGCCTCCGTGATTGTCAATTATAACCAAAATCAGAAAGCGGCCGACGAAGTCGTCAAGGCAATCGCCGATGACGGCGGCAAAGCGATCGCAATTCAGGCCGATGGGCGGAATAAGGGACAGGTCGATGCGATGGTCAAAAAGGCGGCTGAGGAATTTGGGCCGGTCGATATTCTTATCCTCAATGCCGGGATGAGTGTGCCGTTTAAGTCGTTCGCTGAACTTTCCTATGACGAATTCGAAGGCAAAGTTATGGGTGAACTGCAATGTTTCTTCTATCCTCTCAAGGCGGTTCTCCCGTCGATGATGGAACGTAAATCGGGATGCATTGTCGGGATATCCAGCGGTCTGTCGCGTTATGCGGCGTATGGTTTCAGCGCTCATACGACAGTCAAATCCGGCGTCGACGGCCTCATGAAATCGCTCGCCCTGGAGCTTGGCCCGATCGGGATCAGAGTCAACACCGTTGCGCCGGGACTGACCGTGACCGATGCCACCTCATGGCTGCCTCCTGAACGTTTCGCCGCTGCTGCCGAGGCGACGCCGTTGAAGCGAGTTGGTCTGCCTGAAGATGTCGCGGGAGCGGTGCTGATGATGGTCTCGGATGAGGCAGGATTTGTTACCGGCGCATATTTGCCAGTCAGCGGCGGCACGCAGATGATCTAAGCAACCGCAAAACGGCTTTTGGGGTGTCCTGAGGAATGAAAGGTCTGCCCCGGCATTAGGGTTGTGTGCGACGGAAATCTTCATTTACCTCCATATTAGGGGACAAACTTCGGTCTTTTACTTAAAATAGTTCTTGACGTAATTATACATAAACCTATATTATACTCAATTGCAGGAGTAATATCTAAACCCACTTTACATTATCGCAATCACATCATTGATGTGGGTCTTATCGCCTTATACGCTCCTGCGGCGCAAACAACGAAAGGATGATGTTATGATGAAATTGCGCTATGCACCGGTCTTCATCGCGGCCATCACATTTGTGTGCCTTGCTTTCTGGCCAGGAGAGTTGCAGGCTGGATGCGATGGATGGCCTGATGAAGTGGGGTATGATACAATACCATATAGCATGTATGCGATAGAGCTTTATTTGCCGCCCGATACCACTTTGCTGGCAGAAACACTTGAGGCGACCGGTCCGGTAGTAATATGGCGGGGATCATATGATATTGTTGGCGAAGAAGTGCATACTGAAATACTTGACATCTCGGCCGATGGTGTCAGTCCTTCCCTGGGAGGTTCGTTTTCAATATCTCTTGATGCCGATGCGCCAGCATCAATAGGCATCATCGAGCCCTGTGATACTACTTGCGAAATGGCGACTGGCACATTTGAAATCCATTACGTAATCACAACGACCATGGCTTATCCGATGGATACCATCCGGGGATCCGCTCAAATGGAGTTGCAGGAGGGATGTTTTGCCGACCCAGGCTGGAATCCCATGGCGACCGGTAGATTCCTGCCTCCGTATGGACACACATACGAGGACCCGAGGAAAGTCGCTCTTTACGATAATTCAGGAGCGGAAATCGGTTATGCACGGCATAGACATGAACTGCCCATGCTTCCCGGTCTGATCCCATCGCTGACTACCTGGGGAATTATCATCCTGACAATACTAATCATTGTATCGGCGGGATATATAATCTTCAGACGCCGGCGCAACGTTACAGCCTAAACAAGCCCCGGAAAATCATTAGTCGTATGGCAGGATCCGTGCCGCAGGCCCGAGTCTTTCGAGGGATATCCTGCCTATGTCGTCCGGTCCCACATAGACCTGACCTGTTCGCTATGCAAAGGAAGCGGGTCGGATCGGGGAATTGCATGAGCAGCGTATGATGATGTAAAGGCGTTAATACCCCGGGCAACAGTCGGCTTGCGGCGGAGGACCACCGTTGAAAACATAATTGATCATATAGACAGCGTCACCAACGTTTGAGCTGCTGTCGCCATTGGCATCCATGGAACAAATCGGTCCCGGTTCGGGACCATTCTTGAAAATAAAATTAATCATGAACACAGCGTCGGCGACGTTTGTCCCCGAATCACCATTGGCATCCCCGCACACAATGCCGCACTCGACCTGCCAGGCGCCAATATATTCTCCTGACGAATTATGAGCCGGGGTGCAGGGCGAGAGGGCGCTGAGGGTATAATCGCCGTTAGAGGCATCGCAAAACAGAGGGTCGGCGCTGAAGTTACCATTGATGCCTTCATACTCCGCAATACATCCGTCCCAATTGTTGTAACCGGGCGCGATATAAATATCGGTACCAACGATTTCTATATCACCGCTTTCAACCTCACAGTATATACCGCTTAATGCCGTTCCGAAGGCGAAAAGACAATTCTCGACATAAAGAGACGCAAATTTCCTCATATAGATACCACCGCAATATCCGCCGGGTCCATTATTGGCGAAGGTGCAATTTTTGACGACAAAGTCGCCGTACCCAACATCGCCGCTGCAGTGAACATGTCCCAGGTTACCATGATTATCGGTGAATGAGCAGTTGATGATTGTCCCATATGATCCCCAGAAGGTAATAGTTCCGCTGACACTTTGATTGCCGGTGAAGGTGCAATTGGTAATGGTAGGCGTACCGTTTGACGTGACACAAATGGCGCTCCCATCACAGGCTACGCATCCGGTAAAGATACAATTGCGGATGGTGGGGGAGGCTTTGCAGAGGATGCCGCCACCCACGCCGCCAAAACCATCGATGGCGTTGTCCTTGATGGTAAAACCGTCGAGAATCGAGGTTGTGTCCTCATAGTATTCAATGACAAAAGCCCGGTAGCCGGGGATTTTCTGAAGATCAATAATGGTCGATTCGGCGCCGGCCTCGGAGGTAACCAGGATGGCCTTGCCGTCGTATCGGATGTCGCGGTTGCCGTCGCCGGTGTAGGTTCCTGCCGCGACCAGGACCGTGTCACCATTTATAGCGCCGTTGATGCCGGCCTGGATAGTGGCCGAATCGCTTGGGACATGAATGATGGTAGCCGGTGCAAGTGCGGGTAGCAATAATAACAGGCTCAGAAAATACAAAGTCCGCATTCCAATTGCCCTCCCCAGGGAAACCTGAAGGAAAATATGGATAATATATACCTCAATATAGCCAAAGGAGAAATTATGTCAACTATTTTTGGGTGAGCCATACCCGCAGGGGGCCTTATCCGTCGGGGGCGCATCCGCCCTGGTGGACTGTGGGTCGGTTAGGTGTAAAGCCTCTGTCCATATCGGACCCAGTGCGTTTTCGAAATCGTACATACACTTTTTACATACACCTCCGTCTTTTTGGGTTCCCCCAACAGTCTGTCATAGTATGCTTTACAAGAGATTTGGCTTTGGTCCCTCATTTTTTAAGTTTTTTGCGGCAGGGGCCGCTTTTTGGCTGTCGCGCGGACGGGTTGGCATCTGCTGATGCGAATTGATATTATTTTTGCGACCACATATATCTTTTCGGTTACTGTTGAATTGTCTTTGTATGAGTGAACTGTTTTGCATGACACATGTCTCCTTTCTTATTCATTGCCTCTACTAATAGATTTGACGCCGGGATCTACATTGATTTACTGTCGATTTTGGTGGCGCTGGCCCGGGGTCAGCAGTTTGAATTCGAGACGCAGCATTATTCTGTTGTGTTCGAAGCCGTTTTTACATATAATTGTCTGGTTATACGTATAGCATCCGGTAAAGCACCAATCAACAAATTTAGGAAAAAGCCATTATTGTTGGGCGAATCGGGCTCAGAATAGGAGACGAAACCATATAATCATAGGCCTGTCCTGAGATTCCACTCATGCCGCAAAGGAAACGGATCTCTGGTCCAGGTCGTAAAGAAGGAGGTTAGACCATGCCAAATCCTAACAAGAACATTGAAATTAAGGTATTCGCTTCAGGTAGAAAGCAGAAAACCTATGATTCGGATGATGAAAAAAAGATCATTGATACAATCCGAAACCAGGTTCTACCAGCCGCCAAGGCCGAGTACCACAGTGTCAAAGTCAAAGTCAAGCGTAAAGGAAACCAAACGCCGGAATACTTGTTGGCTTATATGCTCAGAAAGGATACGTACACAGCTGAAGTCGTCAGAATCGATGTCAATGGTGATTACAACGTCAAAGCCATCAAGGAAGACTACGACGACATTGACGATTATGATGATGAAGATGATGGTATAGAGGGGGCCTCAACAGGGGAGTACGCTGTGTATGATTTTGTTGCGGCTACTCCCTGCCCCGAAATCCCTACCGCCAAGCAGGCTGTCCAAAAACTCCATGAGTTAGCAACCAGAGCCGGCCTAAAGTCCAAGATGCTGCTTGGCGCCGACGCCACTGTGGCCAATTACAGGCAATATCTAGCTTCCGGATTAAAGGGTTTCGTGAACATTGGTCATGGAAATCCGAACGAAATTATTCTTCATGACGGGCGTTTGCGTTCCGCGTGGTTCCTAAGCCAGTCCGGCAGGCCGGTTTCCCCGGCTGTAGTATACTTCAATTCCTGCCAGGTGTTCAATAATCCGCTCCAACCTGCCGTTATGCACTCGGGCGCCCGCACCTTCATTGGCGGAATCGTCAATCTTCTTATCGGTGCTTCCGAGGAAGTCTGCAAATGCTTCTGGACCAAAATACTAAAAACGTCTTCTCATATGGGAAATGCCCTGCAGACCTGTGAACGAGATAAGTATCCCAATATCGGCGATCATGGTATTTCGGGTGATCGGGGTCCCTTCCGGATTGCCCGCCCGATTGGCCTTCGCGCCTGCAACGACCGTTTCGTTTGCGCAATCGATGGCGGCGGGAAAGATCTTATCGCCAACCGCACTTGGATCCGCAGTTGGGAAACATTCAATCTTGTAGATCTGGGTCAGGGTAAGGTGGCTCTCCAGGCGCCCAACGGCAAATACGTCTGCGCCGAAGGCGGCGGCGGGAGGGAACTGCGCGCCAATCGTGACTGGATCCGCAGCTGGGAGACTTTCAGGCTGAAAAAAGTAGTAGGCAATCGAATTGGCTTACAAGCCTGCAATGGCCAGTATGTATGCGCTGAAAATAGCGGAAAATCACACTTGATGGCCAATCGCGACTGGCTTCGAAGTTGGGAAACGTTCGAACTCATCAACCTGAAGAAGGTCGGCCTTAAGGCCAGCAGTGGCAAATATGTTTGTGCCGTGAACGGCGGCGGAGACAGATTGATCGCCAATCGTGCCGTGCTTAAAAGCTGGGAGACATTTATCTTGACCGACCTCGGTGGTGGGAAGGTTGCCCTGCAAGCCTGTAACAAGCAATATGTCTGTGCCGAAGATGCAGGAAAGAAAAAGCTAATGGCTAACCGCAATTGGATTCGTGGTTGGGAGACCTTCAGAATCGTAAAAAAGAGCGGAGGGAAAATTGGCTTTAAGGCCTATAACAACAAATACGTCAGGGCTGACGGAGCCAAACCGTTGATCGCTAAGAGTGCTTCGATGGGGGCCAAAGAAAGCTTCAAAATAGTCGAGGTTTAGGTGTAACCATGAACCGGTTTTGTAGTTGGTGTACGTCCCCGTGCACCAACTACCCCGCTGGCAGACGAGGACGTCCGCCAGCCACGAAACATAATTCGACTCACATCATGAATCTATCTATAGATTGCTTCGTCACTCGCTCCGCCTATGGCGTCACTCGTTCCTCGCAATGACCCGAGGCAGAGATCTAATTAGAAATATGGGGGTGGGCTGTTCAGAATAATATGATTGACTATTTTTCAATATCGAGATATGGTCATTGCGGGCATAATGACCAAAAAGTGTTGGTAAAGGGGTCATTTTTTACATAAATGGAAGTACCAGAGGAAGTAATTATCTCTCATCCTCCGATGAAGACCCCGGTGTTGACGATAACGCATTTTCAGACGACTGAAGTAGCTT
>DAOUTW010000090.1 GCA_030668485.1 Candidatus Zixiibacteriota bacterium | reverse complement strand
GGCAGGTTTAATAACTTGTCTACCTGAAGAAATAGAAATTTACTTGCGTCGCCCAATCATTCCGGCGCCGAAAAGTCCCAGTCCCAATAGAATCATGGTTGCCGGTTCCGGAATAGCCGCGAAGTCGTATTCGATTAAATCATTACCGCATCCGACAGTGGTATGGAAAAACATGTTCGAGGTACCATCCCAGCCCAGAAGGCTGCGATCAATTCTCCACTCGAATACATAAGTGTCGCCGCCGGTGGCATCAGGAAGAAGAGGATCGGGTTCCAAACCATCCCAGAAAGTAAGTGTCTGGTCGGCAGATCCCAGTGTCGGGGACATTACTGCCTCAAAAGCACCTATTCTTTCACGAATGGTGACATTGTCGTAATAACTGCCATCCAAATTCTGAATATAAGTAGCGACGTTTACAGATACCAGGTCGCCGGTGGATACATCAATGGCAAAGGCGTCGTTATTACCACCAAAACCGAAGAAAACATCACCCTGGTAAAAAGTGGTTCCCCAACTGCTTGACGTTACGCTCATACCAAAGGAGTTTGTCAGGGCAACATACAAGTAGTCATCATCAAAGTTGACAAACAATCCCTCAAGGTCGAACTTTTCACCGCCTTCACCCATATCACCCGGCGACGGCAGATAGCCTACGCCATAAGGATACTCGATCGGAGCGGTATTATTGTTACCGTCAAAAGGTGAGTCGCCATGGTCATAATACCCGCTAGTCCAGGAAAATCCCATGGCAGTATTGCCGAGGAACAGGGCCAATAGTAAAAATAAGACTGAAAAACGCTTCATGGTGTCAACCTCATCAAATATTAATCGTCGCAAATTAATAAGCAAGCCACGTGCCAATTACGCCTCGACCTTCAACCGACCCCGTAAACCATTGCGAAACAATGCAATATGGAAGTGTTCAAGGTTTGAGCGGTATCGTTAATTGGCCCGACAGCCCCTGGAATGTACGAAATCCTGACATGTTACATTTGGTTAGGAAGGGGAAAAATCAGCAGATTTATTATGCAGGCTTAGTGCCAAATTCGGATTTAAATCAGATTTGGATACTCCCTGGGGTTCCAATCAGGCGAATAATATGTGATGCGAAATAATACCACTTCTTAAGATGTTCTATAATAATGAGTTGTGCAAAATTTTGCAAATCGGAGCTAAGTTTTTTCAAAATAATATCTACCGGATAGTTTATTCAAAATGAGATAAATATGGCCAATAGACATCCTCATTGAATGAGTAAATGGGTTCTTCATGACCAAAATTAAGTGTCCATTGTCTGGACAGTTTCTTCGCTAAATCCTTGAACTATCTAAAGTACTGTCCGGGATTAAGCCAATATGAATTTTCCAATCAGGATCGGTAATAATCAAAAAAGACATAACTTTTGCGTTGATTATGGCCGCGAGCTGTAAGTAAAACGCTTTAGAGGAGGAAACTATGTATTTTGAAAATCACTGTCGAAGAAACACGGGAATGGCAGCCAGCCGGACCATTAAACAGGAATTGACTACCGTCAGTTCGCTGAAGGACAATTGCCGTACACCACGGGGAATTACTTTTCACTCAGGAGAATGGCGGGACAGCCGGTTTCAAGTGAGGTTGTACCGGTTCATGGCCGAATCGATCCCCTTGGTAAATTCGGTTATTTGGACCTGGAGTCGGCTGGCCGCTGCTCCCGGTGAGTTCAGATTTTTCCGAAATACCAAACCGGTGGATGATCCGGCGGCGGATTCGGTTCTGGAGAATTTGTACAAGCGGATCAATCTTACTAACCTGGGTCATGGCGGCCGTAATATCGATTTGTTGCAGCCGTTTTTTCAGTCACTTTTTGTAGATGGCGCTGTGATCGGTATCATGGAACTGGAAGATGATCTGTCCGGCGTCACTTCTTTTCGCTTTTTTGATCAGGCTCGATGTGATATAAAAATCTCTCCCGCCGGTGAAGTAAGTGTCATAGAATATACCGAAAGTGGTGAAAGGACATTTTCCGGTCCCGGTCTCTTTTTCTATGCTTTGAATGCCGATTTATCCAATCCCCACGGTCGCTCGATACTCAAAGCGGTGCCGTTTATATCGTATGTCGAACAACAACTTGTCGATGATATGCGCCGTACCATGCATAATTCCGGCTATCACCGGCTGCATGTCAAAATCGCTCCCCCCGAAAGAAGAGAGGGGGAAACCGATGATGCTTATGTAACCCGCGTCAATAGCTATTTCGATAATACGGTTTCCATGATCAGAGATATTGATCCCGAGGATAATCCGGTAACCTGGGAAGATATAACGATCGAACATATCGGACCGAAAAATCAGGGAGGAGCCCGCTCGAATAATTGGTATCTGTCACATCGGGCAATGGTCGAAGAGATATGCAGTGGCACCCATCTGGCGCCGTTTCTCCTCGGTTATTCATACAATGCTACCACTAACTGGGCGCAGTTCAAATATGATATGGTGATGCGGCAGGTCTGCTCAGTGCAAAATGCCGCGGTCAACTTCCTGACCTGGCTGGCCAATATTGAGCTTTCACTCAAAGGATTCACCCTGACAGCCGACTGGCAGTTCGATAACAAGGTTTCAGCTCTGGCTCGTGAGCAGACCGATATCAAAAAAACCGAAGCGGGATACATCATCGACCTTTATACCGCCGGTTTGATCGACCGGGAAACCGCCACCGACAGAGCCGCGAGGTTGGTCTAATCGGAACTAAGAATAAGGCACTTGAACCGGGAAAAATCCGCTGGCGAAAGGCTCTGAAGGATCCGGTATACTTCGCCCACGCGGTGCTGGGCATAAATCCTCATCCGGGCCAGATCGAGTGGCTGCGAAAGTCAGTGAAACCGGAAAACCTTCTGGCCACCGGCAATCGCTGGGGGAAATCGTATATTCAGGCGATCAAAATTCTCCATCGGGCCTTTTTCAAAATCAGGACGCTCAATCATGATGGCGATGGTCATTACAATATCGTGGTGGCGTCGATCACTCAGGATCAGGCCAATATCATTTTCAATGCCGCCACAAGGCTGGTTCATTCCAATGAGGTGCTGAAACCGCTGGTCAAGTCGATTAAACGGACGCCATACCCGGAGATGGTATTCGGTAACGGGGCGGTGATAACCGCCCGTACCACCCAGAACCGGGGAAATTATCTTTTGGGTAACGATTATGATCTGTTTTCCTTCGATGAGGCTGCCTTCGAATCCGATCCCGAATACCTGATAAATGATGTTATCATGATGAGGTTGGCCGATCGTGATGGCTGCCTCGACTTGATCTCAACCCCCAACGGCAAGAACTGGTTCTATCGGAGGATGCTGGAGCTGCAGAAAGATCCCGACCAAGGGTATGTGCAGTTCGGTGATAGTCGCGACAATCCTTATATCTCCCGCCAGGCACTGTCGCGACGACTTAAATACCTGCCGCCCGACCGGGTGGCACAGAATATCGGCGGCCAGTTCATTGACAACAGTCGTACCATCTTCAGCACGGAAGATGTTGATCATGCTTTGGAAGGTGCTTGTCTGGAGTCGTATCGTATCGGGCGGCAATATATTTCCGGATGGGATTTGGCCAGAAAACAGACCCATACGGTAGGAATGACATTTGACGTCACGGAAAAACCATATCGTTTGGTGAATTTCGCGCGCTTCAACAATCGCGACTGGTCAGATGTCTTCGCGGTCATAAGGCGGATACGTAACGAGTATCAGAGTTTACTGGTGATCGATTCGACCGGTCTCGGAGATGTCGCCATGTCGGACCTGGCCGACCTCAATCCGATCGGAGTTATTTTTACTCCGCGCTCCAAAAGCGATCTCTTGATGAACCTTCTGGTTTTGCATAATCGAAAAGGGATCAAATACCCCGAGATAACGCAAAATAATGAGGAAAATCGGGTGTGGAGCCTGCAACAAGAGATACGCGAGGTCACTTGGGAAAACAACAACAGGTTTGATGCCGTGATGGCAATGGGACTGGCTCTGTGGCCCAAACGCAACCGGTCATTGTTTCCTACCAGAGGGCCGGTGCCGATCCGAGTATCGACCATTTAACAAAAAAAACCGCCGTTACCGGCGGTTTTTTTATTAAATCTTTTTTGTACTGGTCACGGAATCAGGCTAACGCTTCATCTTTTTTCTGCCGGCCAGGAGGGCGCCGCAGCCGATGGCAAAAAGAGCCAGAGTCGTCGGTTCGGGCACGGGAGGAACCGTGGCTGTCGGTAAATCAGGGTCGTAGACATATTCCTCAGCGCCGCTTAAAATATTCGGCATTTCCATATTCAGAATTTCCTGCGTGCTGCCATCGTAATCGGGAGGTGTGTCCCCGGGGTAAGAATAATCAAAATGGCTCAGGCCATAGACGTCGGCGAAAGTAATTGTCATGGCCAGCAAGAATACGAGGATACCGATTATCAGTGAATAAGAATTCCGTTTTTTTCTATAAGTAACCATCAGAAAACCCTTTCGTCATTTCAGTTCTACTGCTGTCCCCTATTAAAGCAATCATTGTGCCTTTGGGCTGTTCAAAATATGATCTATGTAATGCAAAGCGGTACAGTATCTTAGGGTGGTCGATTCGTCGCCGCACTGCTAAGCCTGCAAATTAATGCATTTTACTGCCAAAAATGACCTGAAACGACATAGGATCGTTGTAGATCCTGTTCTTCCCCTGTTAGAAAAAGCCAGGAGGAATGATGGAAAACTTGTCCGGTTGTTTGATGGCCAGATTGGCCGAGAAGGATGAACAATATGAGTCTCACCTGATTGATGAAATAAACCGTCAGATTAAACCACCACGGCCGGTTGCCGCGAAAGATATTCATATTCGAGCCATGTATATCGTGTCCGATCAGGTCAACAGCCAGGGGGGATGTTTCGCCGAGGAGGAGTTTGACCGACTGACTCGGCTGCTGGTCGATTCTCCGGTGATGGTCGGTCATCGGCGCGACAGCTTACCGTTGGCTCGGAATTTCATGGCCCAAAGGGTGGAAATCGACGGCCGGGCCTGGATCAAATCATACTTCTATTGGATGAGGGACAGCGAGGGGGCGGAAGATCTGAAGAATAATATCGACGGAGGCATTTATAAAGAATGCTCCGTCAGTTTTTTATTCACCCTGCCGGAATGTTCAATTTGCGGCAAGGATATTCGGGAATGCCGTCATATTCCTTTTCATGAGTATGATATGGAATCGGGCGAAAGACAGATCGCTCACTTCAAATATAGAAATATTGAGAAAGTACTGGAAACATCACTTGTCTTCCGCGGGGCCGTGCCTGATACCCACATCACCGATGAGCTATCATCAATCGATGACACATCACATAATAGTCCGATACAGGCGGTTCATTTTTCCAAAATCTCAGAACTATCGACCGACATCCCCGAGTTGTTTACATACCGACAAGCCCCGCTGTTATTCTATGCCGCCGCCGATTTCACACCGAATAGTTCGATTACCGCCTTGCATCTTGCACCCTATCAACCCGGCATCATGCTTAGAATAATAAGAAATGATGACAAGATCGAATTGGAATCGGGCCGGTTGCTTCCGGAGAAAGTACGGCAATACCTGGCCGATATTTTTTCAGGAGTCGAAACCGGCTCGTTCGACATCGATGTCATCCTGTATGCCGTCAAAGGCAAGGAACGACTCAACGGCTTGGGCTTGATGCAATTGCTTGAATCTGAAGAAAACCTCCACAGATTAAGATTAAAAGTTTGCGATGCCGTTCAAATCGGTGGATGTCGTTGTCATGATAAATCTCTCAAGGAACGGATGGAACAATTAGGAATGATTTTTGGCGATGTCGATCGACGCGATATCGAGCTGCGGAAATTTCATACTGTTGCCCGCCCTGATTGGAAGGATGAAATCGCTGTCGGGGAAGCCACCTGTTATAATTTCGGTCTGGAAGTTATCTCCGAATGCCCGGATGGTTCACTGAATCGGCATATTCTAACCGGGAAGCAACTGTTTCCGGCCAGGGTTACCAAAACCTCTCGCGCAAACCAGGTTCATATCAAATGCGATTTAAAACTGATCGGTCGGAAAACGGTGGCCACCGGCGTTGACTGCAGCCGGGCAGTCGGAGTTGAAAAGGGTAGTATCGCTCTTCTTGACCGGCACCCGGAAATCGGACATAAGCGCCGCAAAAGATGGGTTCTGACTGATATCCTTCCCGGAAGCGATAGCATTAACATTACGACACCGGAGGCGACGCATGACACCGAAAATCGCCACCTCTATGTCGATCTCAACGAGAGTCGTCTACGCCTGTTCATTGAGGAAGAAAACCACTGGCTGGCGGTTACGATATACCATTTTTCGCCCCGACTATTCGCTCGGGGCAGGCGGTTTATCGCCGACATCGCTCCGGAGAAGGCTTACTTCATTGATCAACCGAGCGGACAACCGATTTCAGCTCGGTCGATTAACTTCGCCGGGAAATTGATACATATCCGGCCGGCCGAGACATCTTCATTGTTCAGTGACAAATCGGACCTGTGGTTGCGACCGGTATTGATCGATGGTGTCGAGAGATATCTGTTTTATGGGGGCGCCTCAGCCGATTTCAAGGAGGGGTTATGATCGGTTCAGATCAAGGCGACTATCATATCGAAAATGACAAATCGAAGGAGATAAAAATGTCCGAAAGTAAATCAGCCGTACTGAGCCGGGAAATTTCAGAATTCCTGGCAATCCTGCAAAACACCGGGCCCGATCGGGAGGTATCCGAGTCGAACGAAGTTGCCCAGCCTCATATGGAACAGATTGATTTTGACCGCTTGCAACAATTGCTGAACGAATCAATTATCGAACTCGATACGGTTCTTCTCCGCGAGAAGGAAGCTAAGTTAATCCGCACCTGGTTTATCACCCGCATAACATCATTACGGTGCGCCCGACATGCGCTTCTATCACAGAAAAAACCGGATGACAGCGTAGAAGCCCTCGACAAAAAATCATTACCCGATCTAGTCGACTCCTTTGAAGAGGAATCGACCCATCTGCGGAGTTCGGTCAATATTCGTCCCGGAAAAAGTCAGGTATTCAATTCTGCCGATGATTATCGGCAATTTAAATCATAAACCGGATGAGGGAGTTCATATCCCGGCCGGAGTTTTTGATAACAGGCCGTTCCGGATAAACAGAAAGGAGTCAACATGACCATACGAGCGCAAAACCTGGAAACGATACATCCCGTATTTGCCACCTTTGCCATCCACCAAACCGACAGCATCGATGATCTAAAAGATGCCGATCTCGGAAAGGCAGTCTGCCTTACCGGGGATTACGAAGTTGGGCCGACCACAGCCGGATCGATCCTGCTGGGGAAATTGATCGCGCTGACACTTACCGATGCCGATGATAGTGAACGATTGGCAACGGTTCAAATCGGCGGAATCTGTACTTTACCGATTTCCCCGGTCGATCCGGTCGTCGGTAATCGTGTCGTCGGAGGAACAGCCGGAACGGTCAAACAGGCGCTGGCTCTTACCGGCGACGATCCCGCCGGTGGCAATGTCGCCCGCGCAACGGTTGTCGCCGTCAACGGCACCACCGAATGCACTCTCATCCTAAACTAAAAGGAGACATGATGAATCTGGATAAATTTATAAACAGCCCGATGGGATCGGGATTTCTGGAAAGGGCCCAATCCGATATATCTCCGTCAGGTCCGGTTGATCTTTCACGGGCATCCGAAGTCGAAATCGACCGCGATGCCTATCTGGAAGCGCAATCGCGGGGAATCACTCTAAGTGAGCTCCTCGAAACCGATGAATACGATCCCAGTCCGGTCAACTGCCCGCTCGATGCCTTCGAGCGACAATTGGCGGTCAACGGTATCCGGGTAAGTGGCAATAAAAGCAGCACCGTCGACCTGTTTTATAAAAACGCTCCCGCCCTTCTTCCGGAGTTTATTCTTCGCGAGGTACGCCGGGGACAGAAGATGCGACCGGAGCTTGATCGCCTTCTCGCCGGGAGTACTGCAATTCAGAGTAATCGGTACACGCCGTTTTATGTCGATACCGGCGATACCGAAGCCTTATCGCTGAGGCCGATCGGAGAAGGAGCCGAGATTCCGAGCCTGGTGGTAACCGAGCAAAAACATTCCATGAATGTGCGCGATTACGGCCTGGCCCTGAAAACATCCTACAAGGCCCTCCGTCATCGCTCCACCGCTCAGTTCAAAGTTCTGCTCTGGTATATCGGGTTTCGCCTGCAAACCGACAAGATCGCCCTCGTGGTCGACACCATCGTCAACGGCGACGGCAACGATAACGCTGCCGCTGTCATTAATTCCGCCTCAAGCGGTTCGCTGACCTACAGCGACCTTATCAAACTGTGGGCCGAGTTCTCACCGTTCGAGATGAATCATATCGTCTGCCATATCGATACCCTCAAGACCATCCTCACCCTGAACGAATTCAAAGATCCTCTGGCCGGGTATCGCTTCGGACGCACCGGTGAGTTGTTCACTCCCCTGGGCGCCAGCATGGTGCGCTGCGATGACGTCGCCTCCGATCAGGTAATCGGTATCGATGCCCGCTTCGCGATTGAGGAGGTGATCAGCCAGCCGCTGATGGTCGAATTCGACAAGATTATCGATCAGAAATTCGAGGAGGCGGTCATCTCCGAATCGGTCACCTACGCCAAGGTGGTCAAGGAAGCCTCGACGATACTTGACTATAATTTCTAACCGGAAGATCCGGTCCGGCCGATTTCGGCCGGATCGGATATTGAGGGTACCATGAACAGGTTTATTGTCAACACCACTGCCGCCAATCCTCTGGGCATTCCCACCGGAAAGAAATGCCTGCTGGTTAAAAGCGGACAATACACAAATCGCATGGCGATTTTATATAGCGCCTCGGCGACCACCATTGCCCTGATATGGGCCGATCCGCCCTATTCCAATTTCTCCGCGCCGATAAATCTCATTACCGATTCGGCCGACAAGCCGTTCGACGCCTTTATGACCGACAACGGCGATATTTATATCGCCTATACCGTCGCCGGAGGATTCAACCTGGGCTTTGTCAAGCTCACTTTCAGCGGCGGTAACTGGTCCATCGGCACGCCGGTCACCGTCTATAACCTCGATGAGAACTACTACCCCAGCATCCGGAAATTATCCAGCGGATATCTGTGGATTGCCTATACCAGGGTGTCGGCGGGCATTCATTACATCAGCGCTAAAAACTCCAGTGACGACGGCCAGAGCTGGGGAACGGTTTCAAATCCGGGCGATACCCTGACATCGGGCTCCACCAAAGCATATGCCTCAATGGTTGAAGCCTCAGGATATCAATATGTCTTCTACAATGATGGCGGCAGTAAAATAGCTTACCGCCGCAAATTGAATAATGGCATCATCTGGAACAGCGAAGTGATCCTCGCATCGGGAAATGACTGCGGCGAGAACCTGGGCGTCGCAGTCGATAATGATGGCAAGGTCGGCGTTGCCTACGCCATACCAGCCGGATTAAAATTCCGGGAGTATTCCGGTTCAGTCTGGTCCGGAGAGTATACCCTGGATGATAACGACGTTTCCGGACCGGTGGTATCATATCAGGACGGCGTACCGTATGTCATCTTCAATCGTCCTTATGGCGCCAGTATGAATCTGGTGATGTACACCAGAAAAGTCGATACCGTTTTCCATAACCCGGTTACTCTGGACGGCAGAAAATCGTACCTGCAGAAGTTATTATTATACGACGCCTCGGCCGGTACCTATCAGGATAAAACAGGCGAGGCATCTTCTCCCGATTCTGCCGATATTTATCATACCGGTTCGGGCGCCCTGGCGTCGGCGGTCGGCGATACCATGTTTATCGGCTTGGATGAACCATTCCACTTTATCAGCTTTGTCCTCTCAACCGTCGGAACCGGGGGGGAGGTTGCCTGGAAATACTGGGATGGTCAGGCATGGAAGGCATTCACCCCAATTTCGGGGGGATGGCATTTGTCGACTACGCAACATGATCTCCTTCTCTGGAATGATTTCCTGTCGGTTCCAGCCGACTGGCAAAAAAAATCAATATGCGATCACAATCTCTACTGGATCTCGGTATCGGTCATATCAGGTTTTGGCAATGCTCCGATCGGGACCCAGGTGAGTACAATCTCCAACCTCAAAGCATTATCGGCACAGGTATAATATGGATCTTACAAGCATAAGTCAGATCAGGAATCATCTTTATCGCTTGAATGTCGGTGAAGGTGAGATACGCGATCAGGCCATACGCCTGATTTCGGATCAGTACGTCAGCCTGTCGCACGCCCATATCGTGACCGCCTCGGAAACCATCAAGGCGATCAAGAACCGTATTCCGTTTTCGGAAACGATCATAATCGGTGAAGAGCCGACGCCATTGACCCATCAGCGTCTGGTTTTCGATACCGCCGTATGTGCCGGTGACAGTTCCCTGTCCACGATCTATCAGGAAAATGTCGATTATCTGATAGACTATGCGGCGGGGACTATTACCAGCATCAATGGCGGGTCGATTCCGGTCGGCATTGATGTCATCGTATGGTATCTGTACTACCATGTCTATCAGCGCGGAGTCGACTACTACTTCGATTATGAACGAGGACGGCTGCGGCGCATAGCTTCAGGAAATATCGAGGAAGGACAGGAATTACTGGCCGATTATCGTCTGGGAAGCACCGAATTCTCAGATAGCGAAATTAGTCAATGTATCACCGAGGCGGAAGCCGAGATTTTTCACATTATCGATCCTGAATACCGGGAATCGACCGATCCGGCTCTCCAAACGGTGGCAACCTGTCTGGCCTTATCGTTTCTATGTCGCAATTCAGCCGGCATCGATGCCACCGGTCTTGCAGGAACCGATAAATATTCCCCGGTATGGATGGAACTGTACCGGTCATACCGGGAAACGGCGATGAATCTCCTGAAATGGTTCCGCTGCAAAACTCCGAACATGAAATCGCCGCGGCTGGCATAATAAGGAGATAAAAAATGAACTCAACACTGGCGTATTTGCGGGGACGGCGAGCCTGGTTGGTGGAAAACCTTTCCGTATGGGGTTCCGACAGCGAGGCCGAATTTCTTATGGCTCTGGCCGAGACGGTCGGGTCGGATACTCGTCTGGGCTTCTGGCAGATATCATTGGGGGGGCAGTCGCAGGAAATCCTGTTTTCATCCCTGACTGACAATCGGGGAAACAACCTGCCTGAGACCATCAAATCGCCGGCCGTGGTGGTGATTCCCCGCGGCCGTCAAGGCGCTTTTATAAAAAACGTCAATGGAGAAACAGGATTCAACATTGCCCAATGCGAGGGCAGTTCGGTATCGGTTGCCGTTGATATCATGGTTTTTGAAACCGGGCTGTAAGAAAGGGTTATCGATGCCAATGGACAAGAAAACAAAAAAATCCGATCAGAAAATGCTGGACGAAATAAAAGAAAAAATCTTCAAGCAAATTAAAGAAAATAAAATCCAACTGAAAGTAGGTGATCTTTTGAAAATTCTGGAAATACAAAAAAAGCTGTATGCCGATTCAGGCACCGAAGAGAAGTTCTGGGAAATGATCGAGAAACTTCGGCAGGAGGAATTAAAACGTGAATAATCGTTATATCGGATTCCGGCTTTGTTTAATTCTGCTTTTCCTTCTACCGACTTCGGCCGGGGCGGAATCGATGGCCTTCGATCAGTCGAAGTGGGAAACCGGTGATATGAATGAGCAATACCCGTCCGATTCAAGCGGTAGTATCGGGAACAGTCACCTCGATCATTTCTATTATTACGAAAGGATTCCGATGTGCATGCCCGCTCTGGCCGATTCGCTGGCGGAAGGCTCTGCCTCGCGGACCTATGATTCGGCGGTACTGCTTCTGATCGTGGCTGCCGATGGGTTGTCCGGCGCCGATTCCATGCGAATATTCGGCAAACGGATTACCCACCGGTGGTCGGAAAACGGGGTCAGTTGGAATCACTACTGGGCATCATCGGACAGTTTATGGAATAATGCCGGCGGCGATACCGACAATCAGCCATGCCTGGATACGACCATTATCGATACCGCCGTATCCGGTTATGATACTCTCCGATTTCTCCTTGATACCGGATTCGTACGAAGGATGATCGAATACGATAATTTCGGCTGGTTAATGATGGCCGAAAATATAGTCGATCGCGCGATCTTCCAGGTTTATACCGAGGATGATCCCGTTGAGGAACATCGTCCGGAACTGACTGTGTATTACCACGATGGCGGATCGCCGCCGTCATCAATATCTCATCGGCGTCGGCTTTCATTATTGAGCGAGGAGGTAAATAGATGAAACTGTTAACTCAATCTATATTGGTGCTCTTGTGTCTCCTGCCGCGAATGGCTTATGCCGCAGGGGTTTATAGTAATAGTGTCGGCAGTGAAGACTCGATCTCGATTTCGGTGCATATAACCGATTCTCTGGGCAATCCATCAGGCACCAGCGCCGATTCGCTCTATATAAGTATTATCGGCCCGTCGGGTGATTCGATTGCAACCATAGCCGGTGTACCCTCAACGGCAGGATTGAATATCGACTCACTCCATACGGATCTGGTCGGGTGGAAATATATATACTCGGAGGCAATAAGCGAAATAGATGGCAGCGGGAGACCCGGCACCTATGAACTGACCTTTTGTGCCAAGGACAACGACCCCGAATATATAAACTGCGTCCGAACGTCGTTCCAACTCGTGAGCACTCATCTGAATAGTCAGCTCGAATCTATCACCACCATTCTTGACAGCCTTCTGGTTGCCCTCGACACGATGCAGAACCTTCATAATTGGGTTTCATCGTTCGATCTTGAGAATGATACCGTTTTTTCCGATGCTGTCAAAATATCAGGAGATCGGCCGGCGGCGGATAATCTTGAAACGATGCTTGACGGCTCCGGCGGTAACAGGCTGGCTCTTGCAGGACTCGATGTTTACACCCAGGGCGATGATACCGCGGTAATAATAGAGGCCGGCGGAACCGGCACCGGCCTGGGAATGTTTGTCCGAGGTGGAGGTAATGGCGGTGAGGGGCTCAAAATCATCGGCGGCAATACCCGGAGCGCTCTGGTAGCTCAGGGCGGCGCTACTCTCGGAGCCACCCATGGTTTCGATTTGATCGGGGAGGGTGAAGGGTTCGGCCTCAACGGTACTGTTTCCACTCAAACGCGGCAGGCAATCGCCGACGCCATCTGGGATGAAGATACGACCTCGCATTCAACCGGCGGATCATTCGCGGTACTTCTTAAGGATACTGCCGCTTATCAGGGTAGCGCCTCAGGATTAACCGCTGAAGAGATAACCGACAGCGTCTGGGGACATTTGGCTGATGCCGGATGGGCGACCGGGACTTTCGGAGACTATCTGGATGTGCCGGTCAGTAGTATTGAATCATCTTCCGGATCAGGGTCATATCCGGTAACGATAACAGCCTTCGACAGTATCAATAGTCTCATCGTTCCGGGAGTCAAGATGGCCGCGTACAACGCGGACCTGGATGCTCTAATTGCGATCGGCCTGACCGGAATCGATGGTGCGATAGGGTTCAATCTCGATTCAGGCGCCTATCTTCTGTCCGCCTTCGCTCCGGGGTATAATTTCGCCGTGTATGATACTCTCATCGTCACCGGCACTGGTGTCGATACCGTTTTCGGAGCCGCCTTTGATCCGGGAGCTCCGGCATCGCCCGATCTCTGTCGCGTCTACGGTTATTTTTGTGGCATCGATGGCCTGTCGATGGAGGGGGTGACAGTGACGGCTCAGTTAACCGCCGGGGTTGTCCGGCATGGTTCCCTGATCATCAGTCCCTATAAAAGGACGGTCATCAGCGATTCCAGCGGCTATTTCCATCTTGATCTTATTCCGTCCGAACTCCTCAATCCATCCGGTACGGAATATTTGATATCGGCGGTTTATCCCTCGGGCACAATCCTGAAAAAACATCTTCTGGTCCCGGATCAATCCGGCTGGTTAATAACATGGTAGCGCGGCCGTTATCCCCATTTTCTGTGGTTCTGTGGTTGGCCTATGTCCCGAGGTTGCCTCATAACTAAGAAATTTACCGTTCTGCAGGGTCCTGATTTGCAGGGTGGCCCACCCGTGCTCTTGCACGGGTGGGAGGTACAGACTCACTACCTTGGTAACAGTTTAGACTCACTACCTTGGTAACACTTATTTATTGTTCTGCAGGGTCTTGATTCGTTCTTGCGAATTGTGACCCTTACCGTTCTGCAGGGTCCTGATTCGCTCTTGCGAATTGTGACCCTGCAGTAAATATCCCACGGTTGGCATTAGTCCCCGTGCGCCAACCATTAAACCAAAAAAAAACCCCGCCGAAATATCGGCGGGGTTTTATCAGGATTGCCTTCC
>DAOUTW010000113.1 GCA_030668485.1 Candidatus Zixiibacteriota bacterium | reverse complement strand
TCCTTGAAAATCAAAAACTAAAAAAGGTCGCCTTGGTGGCATGTATGAAAAAACTACTACTTATCAGCAGAAGCATGCTTATACACAAAACCACCTTCAACCCCAAATATCAACACTTGACTTGAAAGACGGTATCTACTCTGAGTCGCTCACACGAACGGCCTGGACGCGGTCATCCGAATCGGGCCGGAAGTTTCCGCCGTTTATCATCGCTTTCTGGAAGCGAGTAACCTCATTCGAAGAACGGGCACTTTTGAGCCTGGTGCGGGCCAATTTTAAGCATGACACTCAGTTCCGCCTCGGTATTATCAGTTTCATTCCAATCCTGCTGATCTATATGGTCTACGGTTTCATCGTGAGCGGCTCCAATGTCCGCGACCCATTGGCGCCATTGCCCGACACCCAGGTCATGACCAACATTCTTCTTGGGATAGCGGTGGTCATCATGCCATATATGATGCTGTCGGTTATGCAATCCTCTAAATCATGGCAGGCCGCCTGGATATTCTTCACCACTCCTTTCGACCGCGTCAAAATGATCCGTTCCGTCGATCGAGTCATTCTCTGGCTTCTTATTCTCCCGATCGGTCTTCTGATGTGCGGCATGTTTACCTATATGTACGGCAATTTTCTGCATGCTGTCATGCATACCGGATTCATGGTCCTGATGTCGGTAACCGGTTTGACCTTTTTGAATATGTTCAGTATCCGGCTGCCGTTTGCTCTGGAAAGCCGCCCTGGGAATCAGATGGGGGGATCGATCGGGCCGATGATTACCGCGGCTATTATCTTTGGTATTCCGATAGCGATAATAGGCAGTATCGGTTATGGCGGATATCTCGGCTGGATGATTTGCCTGCTGGCGGCCCTGATTCTCAACTGGGCTCTGGGGCGCGGCCGCAACCACCGTATCCGCAAAGTCGCCGCCACCTGGGAATTCCCCGGCTAGTGGCGAAGCCACTTTTTGGCTGTCGCGCGTATGATCTACCTATCTGCATGAGAATCAGCATTGCTTCCCATATAAGTGCATAGTGGCAGGGGCCACTTCTTGGCTGTCGCGAAGATGATCAAGCTTTAGCAATTGAAGTAGAATCTTCATCAGAGCACGCGGCAGCAAAAAACAGGCTACCGCCTGTCGCGGTGGCAAAAACCACTTTGTGGCTGCCGCGCGGATGACCATAATATGACCCCAAATGTGACCAAAAAAACCCTTTTTGGGCCGGAAAAGTGGCTTAAAATGGCTTAGATTGGGATAGGTGAAAACGCTAAGTCGTTGTCGTGCAACGATTATTTGGCTTTGTTTGCTCATTTTTGCATGTCTGCCAGGTTTCTTCTCATTTTGGGTCATATTTGGGCTGGTTCTGTTGGTGGTCTGTTTCATATATATGCCTTTCTCGTTCAGGTTCACTTAACAGGATCGCATCGGGATTAACAGCGGTTTGGTGTTGATTTTGCAGGCAAAAGCCTGCTTATGGCTGTCCTGCAATAATGATCCCTTGTGGTAGATGGTGCCTATAGATCCCACACGTCAATAAGAATTGACGTATGGGCCACCAGTGAAGGAGGTATTTCGACAACATGGTAAACAATGGAATGATCGCGTTAAAAATAATGTCAAATATGGAGTCGCAGAGCTGGTTGCTGGAGATCCGCAAAAGGCACTAAATGAACACAAAAAAACCTCCTTTGATGCACTGGTGATGGGATTAACGGCAAGAATGGATGAGCTAACTAAGAGTAAAT
The DNA here is from genome assembly GCA_030668485.1 of Candidatus Zixiibacteriota bacterium. Lineage (GTDB taxonomy): Bacteria > Zixibacteria > MSB-5A5 > GN15 > JAAZOE01 > DAOUTW01. Next base: position 6,364 of record DAOUTW010000113.1, on the reverse strand, counting down.
AGCTTCTAGAATAACAGACGTGTAGCTGCGATCTTTAATCGCGGTCTACAAACTCAGATTCAGATTATCCTCGCGACAGTCAAATACGGGCCCCTGCCTGCAAAATCACCAGTAAATCGTTGTTGATTCATAAACCTCCTCCTTTTTGTAGAATCATGAAAGAAAGGGATTATTCATGCTCGAGATAGCGAAACAAGCGGCAGGTCACAATCCGCATGAGCGGATCAAGACCTACCGCAACAAATCAATGGCGACTAAGATCCGCGAGGAAAGCCCGCCGCGGCGGGTGGCAGGAGCCACTTATTGGCTGTCGCGTGGATGACCCGAGGCTGGGGCAGATCCGTCAAAGCGGACCGCCCACGAAATCCCGACCATAAATGATCGGGGCAGCCTTACCCTGATTGCCCACGCCTGGGGCAGAAATTGCTTGTAAAATGGGGAATTCTCTCCTATTTTATAGTTAAACCGCTATTTACTTCCGCCGATAATGATAATGTAGAGTTGTCGGCCGAATTGCGAAGGGAATCCGAGCGCGCACCGTGGAGTAATTGACTTCCCGGCGAAGGGGAATCGCCGGTCCTTCGGTCCTCGCACGGGCATCGGTTGAAAATTGAGCGCCAAACCAAAAGAGCACAGGTGCTATGATTAATTGTAGCGGGCAACGGGATATATCCAAATCCCAGGCGGTCAGATGAAACTCCTGACCGTCTTTATCGCTATTTTAACCCTCTGCGCTGGCATCGCCGTCGCCGAGCCAGCCATACGGATCGAGCGTCCGACGGTCACCTCCACGGGTGAATTCGTCGACGTCGATATCACTTATGACAATCCATCGGGGCAGGAAATCGGTGGTTTCGATTTCTACCTTACCTACGATTCCTGCCTGTCGCTCCAAACGGTCGTCATGGGCGATCTTCCGTCCGAATGCGAATGGGAATATTTCACCTATCGCGCCGAAGGTCTCAATGGCCTCAGGATCGTGGCAATGGCCGATGTCATCAACGGCGCCGTGCACCCCTCATGCTATGCCGGGACGACCGGAACCCTGGCCCGGATAACATTCTTGGCCAACATTGACCCGACCCTCTTTTTCGATTTCCTGACCATCAGATTTATGTGGTACGACTGCGGCGACAATACCTTTTCATCGATCGCCGGCGACACCCTATTTATTTCCAACGACGTCTATTATTTCAACGGCGTTTACGATCAACTGATCACCAAAGACACCACCTTCCCGACTCCATGCGGCGCCCCGGACGAATGTCTTCCCAATTTCCGCGGCATGGATTTCTACAGTGGTGGTGTATATGCCATATTAAACGATACCGTTCCGCCAACGGCAGTTTGCCCGGATGATACTACTGTCTCCGCCGAACCGGGTCAATGCGGCAGCGTCGTCATCTTTGAGGCTCAGGTTTCGGACAACAGCCCCGATGCGACCATATCATGCGATCCTCCTTCGGGATCGTTTTTTGAAGCGGGGACATCGACAGTTACCTGTATTGCCGTCGATATGTTCGACAATACCGATATCTGTGATTTTACGATTACGGTCGAAGATCATGAGCCGCCAACGGCTCAATGTCCGGAGGATATAACGGTCCCATGCGACCCCGATGATTGCAGCGCTATGGCTCCATATACCGCGACCGTTGTCGATAACTGCCCCGGAGCATCAATATCATGTTCGCCGCCACCGACATCCTTTTTCTCGGTCGGCACCACTCCGGTGACATGTATTGCCGTCGATGCCTCCGGTAACGCCGACACCTGCAGTTTTAATGTAACTGTGGTCGACCAACAGGCACCTCAAATCACCTGCCCGGAAGATTTTGAGCTTCCTAACGATACCAATCAATGCGGTGCCGATGTTGTGTATGAAGTATCCGCTACCGACAACTGCCCGACGTTTTTTGTCGTTTGCGACCCGCCGTCCGATTCGTTTTTCTACAGTGGCACAACCCCGGTCACTTGCATCGCCACCGATGCTTTTGGTAATGCCGACACCGGGGTCTTTAACGTCACCATTGTCGATGTCGAACCACCCCGGGCATTTGCCCCTGATGACATTACCGTCCCCAACGATTCCGGTGAATGCGGCGCTCGGATTAATTTCAGTCCTTCTGTCACCGATAATTGCGATGGCGCAACCATAACCTGCGATCCGCCTTCGGGCGCCCTGTTCCCCACCCGGCCATTGCCGGTCATATGCGTTGCCGTCGATGCTGCCGGCAATGTCGATACCGCCTCTTTTACCATGACCGTAATAGACACTCAACCACCGGTGGTGGGTGTTCCGGTGGAGGTATACGCCGCCAACGAACCCGAGGAATGCGGTGCCGTGGTAGCGTTCGACCCGGTTGTAACCGATAACTGCTCCGACCCGACCATCTTCTGTGATATGCCATCGGGATCATTTTTTCCGGTAGGGATAACCGAAGTCACCTGTATCGGAACCGACCGCGAGGGGAATGCCGACACCGCTATGTTCCCGGTTATTGTAGCCGATACCAGCCACCCTGTTATCGATTGCCCGATCGATATCGAAATCTTTAACGATTCCGGATCATATGGCGCAATAGTTTATTTCGAACCCGAGGTAAACGACAATTGCCCCGAAGTGAATATTGATGTCTCGCCGCCATCCGGCTCATTTTTTGATATTGGAACGAGTATGGTCACGGTATTTGCCACGGACAAAGTCGGTAATGCCGCTACCTGTTCTTTTGATGTGACAGTCACCCTCAACGACCCCGATAATGACGGTCTGCCGGACTGGGATGACAATTGCCCCGACGTCTATAATCCTGAGCAGGATGATACCGACGGTGATGGGATCGGTGATATTTGCGACTGGCGTTACGGGGATGCCAATAATGACGATCAGATCAATGTGGCCGATGCGGTTTTCCTGATTAGTTATGTATTCACCGGTGGTTCGGCTCCCGATCCGGTTACCGCCGGCGATGCCAATTGCGATGGCCAGACCAATGTCGCCGACGCGGTCTTCCTCATCAATTTTGTTTTCGGAAACGGACCGGGACCAGATTGCCCGTGAAGTACGCCTAATCCCCGATATCGAATAGCAGCCTAATCAATCCTCACAGCTCTTGAGGTATTGCTCCAGATTCTCTCTGGTAATCCGAAATTCATACCCCTGTTGTTCACGAGTAAAACCGAGCCGCATATTGACCCGCTGGATCGGATCGTTTACCGCCCGCATATAAGTTGAGAATGTCTCGATTTCCGGAAATTGTTCACGCAAATACTTCAACAGCGCCGCCTTGAGCCATTTGGCCAGGCCGCGCTTTCTATATTTCCTCGCTACTCCGGTCATACCCTGATCGATATTTTTGGTATTGTTCAAGTTAATTTCAACAGAGGATAAAGCGACTATTTCATCATCCTCGTTAAAAATCAGACATGAATATAGAGGAACCTTGTTTTCCCGCCGCCATTGAATTTGTTTGCGTATTTCATCAGGGTCGGCATGATAAGGCATATCGCTTTCATGTTCTTCCGGCATATCTCCCAATGTTTCCGTCAACAAATCGGCGATCGGTGACAGGTACTCATCAGGGTACTCCTTATAGAACTGTACTCGCAAATCCTTATTATGCTCCGGGATGGTTCGCAGCCATTCATCGATGACATTCTCATCGGCCTCCGCCGCTCGAAGAACGTATTTATCGAACCGGCTCAGTTGTTCCCCACCCCACTCCCGCGCGACTTCGGAAAGGCGTTGATCGACTGCAACGTTAAAAGCTTTTGTCATTTTCAAAGTTTTCATCATTTCGATAAACCAACATGCCATAGTTCGTTTCAGTGCCGGGGGAACGGTATCATAAAGGGCGTTGAACTCCAGAAGCGGCATCTGTCCCGGGAGATCATAATTGAGAATCCAGAAAATCATCCACCCCACCGGATCATCATTTTCAAAAATCACCATTCTGTCATATGCTTTTTCCTTTTCCAGAAATGACAGATGGCGCGACCTGAGGTCCTGCCAGGATACGGCTACATGATCGGACTTATACCGCTCATGCAGATTCGCCATGAAATTGAAATAGCGCTGCCATCGGCGGTCGGTGAAATTTTCATCGGATATGGATATCAACCTGTACATAACATGCCTTTCCATGATTTACATGAAACGGTTTCGGGGAAATTCCATTATAACCATTGCAATCTTTTCGTCAAAACTTTTTTTGTCCGGCCTCGGCGGTCTGCTTATGGATGCCCTGAGCGAATTCAAGAGCATAATAAATATTAAAATATATCTTTACAGCCGCTCTCGAAAGCGCTTAATTACGGTTATATTTATCGCCTAAGCATGAGGTAAATCATGAAAACTGCTTTAATAGCCATGGTCCTGATCATCCTTTTTGCGGGATGTACCAAGATCGATTATGTTGGCGAGGAATATCCTCCCACCACCCGGGTCGATCTGTTTTTTGCGATGGATGATATCGAGCGTGACTACAAAATCATGGGTCATATCGTAGCCTCCGCCGACGATATTGTAAGCGCAGGAAAAATGCAGGAAAAAATAATGGAGGAAGCGCGCAAGAAGGGCGCCGACGCCGTTGTTATCCTCGGCCTGGAAAGGTATCTGGCGGGCGAGTCTACTTCCTTCACCGAGACCACCACCACCAAGGAAACCAAGAAGGGACTCAAGTCATCCACGAGCGCTTCGTCCAGCACTTCTGTGAAAGAAAAGAAGGAAATCCAGGGGACATTTTTGAAGTACAAGTAGATGTCCTTTTGGGAAAGCTCAGATTTTAGCGACATTGATTGTATCCGTCAAGGTGCCATCTATTTTACGGTGATAAGGACTATTTATGTCTGATTCGATTCGGCAGGAAATGGATAAAATATACAGCACTATTCCGGGTGACAAAATCCCATGGAATCTTGAGACACCTCCCAATGCTTTGGTGAGCCTTATTGAACAAGGCATCATCACTCCCTGCAAAGCAATCGATCTCGGATGCGGATTCGGCAATTACGTAATTTATTTGGCTCAACAAGGCTTTGACGTTACCGGAGTCGATATTTCGGCTGTTGCGATTAAGCAGGCCATTGATAATGCTGCTCGCATTGGAATTAAGTGCCGTTTTCATGCCGCTGACTTGCTGAATGATTCGTTGGAGAGTGAGGAATGTTTTGATTTCGCCTATGATTGGGAGGTAATGCATCATATCTTTCCCGAAGATCGACCCGCTTATTTCAGGAATGTCAAACAACTGCTCAATCCGGGCGGCAAATACCTTTCGGTGGGATTCAGCGAGGATGATCCTCAGTTTGGCGGAAGCGGCAAATATCGTGACACACCTCTGGGGACGAGGTTATACTTTTCCTCGGAGGCCGAAATGCGTGAGCTCCTTACCCCGCTTTTCGATATCATCGAATTGAAGACTGTCGAAATTGAGGGGAAATATGCCCCACATCAGGCAATCTTTGCCCTGATGCAAAATCCGGCATAGACTGGTAAGATTCCGTATAAGTTACATCTCGCCCAGTTTCCGGGCTATCTCATATATAGTCGCGATATGATGGTCATCATGTTCGGCGAAGAAAAATGCCATATCGACAACCCGCATCGGCTTATTCAGCCGGGGGTGGATAGCGGTCCGGGCAACAACCTTATCATCCATCTCCTCAATCCGATTGACTATCCCCTGCCGGGTACTCCGGAACGATTGCAGCAGCAGATCGATATCTTTTTCATTGTGCTGCCGATCATTGGTGCGCTGGTTGGACATATCGGCCGGACGAAGCGTATCTTTCCCGGCGATGAAATCATCGACCCGGCCATCGAGGAGTTCCTCGACATCCTCCAGATGCCCAACCTGTTCCTGGATCGACCAATTGTCGTTGTGCTTGATTGTCAATTGCTCTTTAGATAGCGACTTTACGATTTCTTCCAGCCGGGCCGGAGTACCGCGCAGGCGGGCCAGGATACATGGCAACTCACCATCGGGCGGATTATATTCAAATTTTCTTTCGATCCAATTGGTTTTATCAGCCACTCTGTATTACTCCGTCAATGGGTTCCGCTTGCGCGGGACTAACACATCCAATGTAGGGCAGAAGTCTCTGACTTCTGCCGTGGCGGATGTCACAGACATCCGCCCTTGTATCTTAATCACAGGGAATTTTATAAATTAGAACGGATCGGGACGATTCTGGATCTGCCCTTAGGCAGTTAAGCCTGTTCTGTAGATAAGAACGCCCGATCCGTTAACAGGATTGCCAAACTCCGAACGGTAACTGAGGCGTCCGCTGTGGCGAACAGCCTGCATGTACAAGGTTGGAGATCAGCATCCTAAAGATGAGTACAGTATAATCACGGAGGCAG
>DAOUTW010000072.1 GCA_030668485.1 Candidatus Zixiibacteriota bacterium | reverse complement strand
TTGCAAAAAGGACTTGACAAATAGTCTATTTTGTTTTTCTTAGGGGCTTAAATATCGCGTTTTTGTGAATTAGATCACATAAGCGGCGACAGGCTGTTAGATGAGCCTGCCGGAAATAGCGCCGAGGCGGCCTCACTTATGATACCGCCTTTGTGAAAATCGTTGCATGGGCGGCAGGAGACTAAAGACATGCCAGCTGATTACAGCGCTGTATTGGTTTTCATTCTGGTCGGAATCGGCCTGGTTCTTTTTACCTTCTTCTTTTCAAGTTTAATCCGACCGCATCGTCCCGACAAAGTAAAAAACGAAACCTATGAATGCGGTATTCCGGCGGTAGGGGAAAGCTGGACGCAGTTCAACAACCGTTTTTATATCATCGGTTTGATTTTTGTCATTTTCGATGTGGAAGCGGTGTTTCTTTTCCCCTGGGCAGTGGCGTATAATTCTCTGGGCCTTTTCGCCCTGATCGAAATGGTGATTTTCATCGGCATTCTGCTGGTCGGACTGGTCTACGCCTGGAAAAAAGGAGCCCTGGAATGGGTATAATCAAAAAACTCCCGGTGTATGCCGAAAAGATCCCCGGCGGGGGGCTGGTCACCACCTCCTTGAACAGCGCCTTTACGCTGACACAGGCCAAATCGCTCTGGTATTTTCTGTTTGGAACCGCCTGCTGCGCCATCGAATTGATGGCGACCGGTGCGTCGCGATACGATTTTGACCGTCTGGGTATGATCTTCCGGGCTTCACCCCGGCAGTCGGACCTGCTTATTGTGGCCGGTACGATCACGCTCAAGATGGCTCCGGTAGTCAAGAGGTTGTACGAGCAGATGGCTGAGCCGCGGTATGTTCTCGCGATGGGGGGATGTGCGATCGGCGGCGGGCCGTTTTATTATGATAGTTATGCTGTTCTCAAAGGTATAGATAAAATTATCCCGGTAGATGTTTATGTTCCCGGTTGTCCGCCTCGTCCGGAAGCCTTACTGCAGGGATGTCTCGAGGTTGGAAAAAAGATTCGAACTTTGAAAATGGATGACTGGAGCTGACCTGCCCAATGACTAAGGAAGAGCTTACCGAGTATATAAAAGATAATTTTTCCGGTGAACCGGAAGTGATCGAAAACGATCAACCGGAACCGTATTTTATCGTAAAAGCTGAAGATGTCGTCGCCTTTTCTCGTTTCATCCACGATGATCCCAAATTGCAGATGACTTTTATGATGAGTCTTTCCGGGGTCGACACCGGCGAGCGTTACGAAATCGTTTATAACATATGTTCCTACCGCCTCAAACATCGCGTTTTCTTTAAGACCATCCTGAACCACGAAAAGCCGGAAGTCGATACGGTGCTGGATATCTGGCCGGCGGCCAACTGGTATGAGCGCGAAGTCTGGGAATTGTTCGGAATTACGATTCGCAATCATCCCAACCTGACCCGGTTTTTGCTTCCGGAAGATTGGGATGAAGGGTTCCCGATGTGCAAAGGCTGGGTGGGCAAAGACGTGATTCCCTTCCCGGAAAGGAAATAAGCGATGGCTGAGCGGCTGCGCACAGAAGAGATGATTATGAACATGGGGCCGCAGCACCCCGCGACGCACGGGGTCTGCCGCCTGATTCTCACCATCGACGGGGAAGTCATTAATGATTGCGTACCTGTGATCGGTTATCTGCACCGCGCAATCGAAAAAATTTGCGAAAATCGTACTTATGCCCAGTGTATTCCTCTGCTGGATCGTTTTGAATATGTCACCTCGATGTCATGCAATTGGGCTTTTGCCCTGGCCGCCGAAAAGCTGACCGACCTGGAAATACCGGAACGGGCCGAGTATTTGCGGGTGATCATGGCCGAATTGAACCGGATTGCCAGCCATCTTCTCTGCATCGGCGTTACCGCCATGGATCTCGGCGCATTGACTCCGTTCCTATATACTTTCCGTGAACGCGAGTTTATCCTCGACCTGTTCGAGATGACTTGCGGCCAGCGGCTGACCTACAATTATATATGGGTCGGCGGCGTTTCGAAGGATATCCCGCCGGAGTTTATTCCCAAATGTCGTGAATTCCTCGATATCATCGATGAGAAGTGCGACGACTATGAAAAGATTTTGACCAAGAACCCGATCTGGCTGGTCCGGAATAAAGGGATCGGTATAATACCGGAGAAAATGGTGCATGACTATGCCATCTCCGGGCCCTCGGCCCGTGCTTCCGGTGTCAACTTCGATATCCGCAAGCATGATTCTTACGGCGTTTATGATCGCTTTGATTTCGACGTCCCGGTCTTTTTCGGGTGTGACTGCTATGACCGTTATCGGGCGCGAATGGCCGAAATGCGGCAATCGGCGCGGATTATACGCCAGGCTCTGGATCAGATGTCTGACGGGCCTGTGCGAGCCAAGGTGACGATGAATTTCAAGCCCAAACCGGGCGAAGTATACAGTCGCATCGAAAACTCCCGGGGCGAGATGGGAATCTATCTTGTTTCCGACGGCACCAAGAAGCCGTTCCGGATGAGGGCTCGCGGGGGAAGCTACAATCACCTGATGGCGATCCCGGAGATTACCCGGGGATTGAAAATCGCCGATCTGGTGGCGCTTTTTGCGTCTCTTGATATCATTTTGCCGGAGATTGACAGATAATGGAATTGGCACCAGTATTCAGTTGGCTGTACGACCTTTTGTTATCGGTAGGTCTCGGAATAACCCTGGCCGATATCGTATCCCTGGTGGGAATTGCGGTCATCGTTTTCGGATTTTTATGTGTCGCGGCGCTTTTCCTGGTCTGGTGGGAACGTAAGGTTTCGGCTCATATCCAGCAGCGCTACGGTCCCATGATGACCGGCTGGCACGGCGTTTTGCAGACGATTGCCGATGCCGTCAAACTTCTCCAAAAAGAGGATATCACCCCGAACGCGGTTGATCGCAGGGTCTTTTTCTGGGCGCCGGTGGTTACTTTCGTCTGTGCTTTTGCCGCCTATGTAGTGATTCCTTTCGGAGACGGTCTGATAGTATCCGATCTCAATATCGGAATCCTATATATAATAGCGATCACCACCTTCACGATTATTTCACTTCTGATGGCCGGATGGGGTTCAAATAACAAATACGCCCTTCTGGGCGGGATGCGTTCGGCGGCGCAGGCAGTAAGCTACGAAGTTCCCCTGACCCTGGCTGTGCTTGGCACCGTCCTTGTGGCCGGTTCGATGTCAATGAACGAAATCGTCATATCTCAGCAGGGCAGCACCTTTTTCGGCCTCCTTCCCCGATGGAACATTTTCTTCCAGCCGTTGGGTTTTGTGATTTATGTGATTGCTGCCACGGCCGAGTCGAACCGAACTCCGTTTGATCTTCCCGAGGCGGAACAGGAACTGGTGGCCGGATACAATGTGGAATATTCGGGAATGAAATTCGCGATGTTTTTCCTGGCCGAGTTCATCAACCTCTTTACCGTATCAGCCATTGCGACGACGGTTTTTCTGGGCGGCTGGAACGGCCCGCTGCTTCCTTCCTGGATGTGGTTTTTGTGCAAAACGCTGTTTATGGTCTTTGTCCTGATGCTTTTCCGCTGGACCTATCCACGTTTACGGGTCGATCAACTGATGGAATTCGCCTGGAAGGTGCTTCTTCCTCTGGCTTTCCTTAACATTATTTACGTCGGGGTGCTCGCAAAATGGCTCAATTGGTAAGACAGTTCGCCTCGGGCATATACAATTTGATACTGGGGTTGTTTACCACCACCAAGCATCTGGGGCGGCATGCCATCACGATTCAGTATCCGAAGGAGCGGTGGGATATCCCTGAAAGATCGCGTGGCATGGTGGTGCTTCTTACCGATCACGAAACGGGGAAGCTCAACTGTACCGCCTGCCTTTTGTGTATGCGAGCCTGTCCCTCCGGCGCCATCGATATCGAAATCGAAAAAGACGAAAAAGGCAAACGGCATCTGGTAGAATTTAAAGTCAATTATCATATATGTTGTTTCTGCGGGTTGTGTGAGGAGTCTTGTAATTTCGCCGCTATCAAATTGGCTACCAAATTTGAGTTTCCTGAATTCGACAAGGCCAATCTGATATGGGATTCCAAGAAACTGGCTGAGATGGGATTTGACGTTCCTTATGTAAAACCGGTAAGGAAAAAACCGGTGGCCAAGAAACCGGCCGCCAAACCGGTAGCCAAGCCGGATGGTGATAAGCCGGATGGTGATAAGCCGACTGAGGCCAAGCCGGCAGAACAGAAAGCAGCCGAAGACAAGCCGGAGGAAAAACCGGTAACCGAAGCCAAGGCTCCGGAAGTGAAAGCGGCTGAAGAAAAACCGGTTGAGCAGGTTCCTGATAAGAAAGAGGAGTCGACCGGTCCCGAGCAAAGCGATTCCGAATCCAAAGAGGATAAAACCTCATGATAGAGCAGATTGTTTTTTACCTGTTCGCATTTGTTATTGTCGCCTCGGCTCTGGCGGTGGTAACGATGAGAAATATTTTTCATTGCGCCCTGTTCCTGATTCTCTGCCTCTTTACCGTGGCGGGGATCTATGTGCTGCTTAGCGCGGAATTTTTGGCGGTCGTGCAGGTTCTGTTATATGTCGGGGCGGTGGCGATTCTGATGATTTTCGCCATCATGTTGACCTCGAAGTTGGCCGGACGGGAAATCCAGATGAGTAACGAACAGACTTTTATCGGCACATTCTTGTCGCTGATAATGGTCTTCGGTCTGGTGGTCTCATTTTCCCGGACGATTTTTCGCCTGAGCGACGAGGTTCCGCCGTCAGAATCAACATTAGCCATCGGGCGCCTGCTGATGACCGATTATGTTTTGCCGTTTGAAATGATTTCGGTCCTTCTTCTGGCCGCATTGATAGGGGCGATTGTCCTTGCCCGCCGGGAGGGAAACTGATATGGAACTGATGCATTATTTGACCCTTTCGGCGATCCTTTTCTCAATCGGTTTCTTCGGAATTCTCACACGCCGGAATGCGATTGCGATTTTGATGTCGCTGGAATTGATGTTCAATGCCGTCAATATCAATCTGGTCGCGTTCAACCGGTTTATCAACCCCGGTGAGTACGTCGGGCAGATATTTGCGATTTTTGTGGTAGTCGTTGCCGCCGCCGAAGCGACAGTCGGACTGGCGATCATTATTTTAATCTACCGGAACTGGCGCAGTATCGATGCCGACCGGGTCAACCTGTTGAAGTGGTAGTATGCTGAACAATACTTTCATCATACCGTTGTTGCCGTTGTTCGCCTTCATCGTGATCGTTTTCTTTACGCGGTGGAAAGAGAAACTTTCCGCCGGGATTTCGATTTCAATGACAGCCATCGGTTGGGTCCTTTCGATTATCACCATGATCCAGGTAGTAACCCATCAGGGCGAACATGCCGTCCGAATCGAACAGGCATTTGATATTATCAATTTTACCGGTTTCCGGCTGGAACTGGGTACGCTGCTCGATCCCTTGACAGCGGTGATGCTGATTGTGGTTACCACGGTTGCGCTGATGGTTCAGATCTATTCGCTGGGTTACATGCACGGCGATCCCCGTTTCTCACGCTACTATGCCTACCTGTCGCTCTTTACCTTCTCCATGCTGGGCCTGGTGGTGGCCAATAACTTCTTTGAAATTTTCATCTTCTGGGAACTGGTCGGCCTGACTTCATACCTGCTGATCGGTTTCTGGTTTGAGAAGAAATCGGCCTCCGACGCCGGCAAAAAAGCATTTATCACTACCAAGGTCGGCGATCTGGGATTTTTGCTCGGCCTACTGATTATGGGAATGACCCTGGGAACATTCAATTATGGCGAGGTTTTCGGCCTGGTCGAAGCGGGCGCCATTTCCGGCGGTCTTTTGACTCTTATGGCGATCGGTATCTTTTGCGGCGCTGTCGGCAAATCGGCCCAGTTCCCGCTTCATGTCTGGCTGCCGGATGCGATGGAAGGTCCGACCCCGGTTTCGGCCTTGATCCATGCCGCGACGATGGTTGCTGCCGGAGTGTTCCTTGTCGCTCGGTGTATGACCATCTTTATCGCCTCGCCTGAAGCGGCGATGACGGTTGCCTGGATAGGCCTGATTACTGCCTTTATGGCAGCCTCGATTGCCCTGGTGCAGAACGATATCAAGCGCGTTCTGGCCTACTCCACGCTGTCTCAGCTCGGATATATGATCATGGCCCTGGGGCTGGCCGGTTTCACGGCCGGAACTTTCCATCTTATGACCCACGCCTTTTTCAAAGCTTTGTTGTTCCTCGGCGCCGGGTCGGTTATTCATGCTGTGCATACCAACAATATTCAAGAGATGGGCGGGTTGTCGAGCAAGATGAAAACGACGGCAATGACGTTTATCATAGCTTCGTTGTCGATCTCCGGTATTTTCCCGTTATCGGGATTCTGGTCCAAGGATGAAATCATAGCTTCGGCTCATAATCATCCTTTCTTCATGGTTATCGCGCTGCTGGTCGCTTTTATGACCGCTTTTTACATGTTCCGGCTTTGTTTCCTGACGTTTTTCGGTGCGCCGCGCGACCAGGAGAAGTACGACCATGCGCATGAATCGCCCAAGTCGATGACGATGCCGCTGGTATTTTTGGCGGTGCTGTCGGTCTGCGCAGGATGGGTCGGTATCCCGTGGTTGAAACACGGATTCTCATCGGTCGTGTATCACGGGCACCCGCATCATGTCGAGGCTAATATTCTGCTGATGATTATCTCCAGCCTCGTTGCCGTATCCGGTATCGCCCTGGCTTACCTGATGTATTACAAGAAGTCGATTTCGGCCGAGGCGATGGGGCGGCGATTCCAACCGATCTACAAGTTGCTTTACAATAAATATTACATTGACGAAATCTATGATGCCGTCATTATCCAGCCGATTTACTGGACAGCCCGGTCGTTGTGGAGGTTTGACGCCGGAATCATTGACGGTCTGGTCAATCTGCATGCCACCGTGACCATCTGGTTGTCGAAGGTCAAGTACTGGATTGATGTCTATATCGTCGATGGTATCGTCAATGGTTTGGGACTTGTAACCGGCGCGGCGTCGTCGGTGCTCCGTCTCATCCAATCGGGACGTCTGGCCCATTACCTGCTGGTAATTCTGTTCGGCCTGATAGTAATAGGATTTTTGGCGTCCTCGAACCTGCTTAACTGGGCCTTCTTGGAGGTCGGGATTCATTAGTGAGACCGGCTTAGGAGGATAGAAGTAAAATGAGTTACAGTTACCCGTTATTGAGCTACATTGTCTTCATGCCGCTTTTGGGTTTGTTGGTGATTCTCTTTCTCAACAAAGAGAAACATAGCACCATCAGATGGGTGTCGGTCTTCTTTTCATTCGTGACCATGATCCTGACCCTGATTCTGCTGAAAGACTACAATTGGACGACCCATGAGATGCAGTTCGTCGAAATGCATCAATGGATACCGGCGCTAAACGCTCAATATTTCATGGGAGTCGACGGTATTTCGGTGCCGATGCTGCTCCTGACCAGCTTGTTGTCGCTGATCGCCATCGTCATCAGCTTCAACATTACCAAACGGGTCAAGGAGTATTTCGTCTTCTTCCTGCTCCTGGAATGCGGCATGCTGGGCGTTTTTGTTTCCCTGGACTTCTTGCTCTTCTACTTTTTCTGGGAAGTGATGCTGGTTCCGATGTATTTCCTGATCGGTGTCTGGGGAGGGGCGCGCAGGGAATACGCTGCGATCAAGTTTTTCCTCTATACGCTTTTCGGCTCCATCTTCATGCTGGTGGCGATTCTGGTTCTCTATTTCGCCTCCGAGCCGCACACTCTCAATATGCTGGAAATGACCAAGCTCGGCCCGAGCTTCTCCCACGGGATCCAAGTCTTCACTTTCGCCTTCTTCTTCATCGCTTTTGCCATCAAAGTTCCGGTCTGGCCGTTCCATACATGGTTACCTGACGCTCACGTGGAGGCGCCGACGGCGATTTCAATTATTCTGGCGGCGGTGCTGTTGAAAATGGGAACCTATGGCATGCTGCGGATATCATGGCCGATGCTTCCGGAAGGAATCAGGTATTTTTCGGTTCCGATTGTCATTCTGGGGGTGATCGCCATTATCTACGGGGCCCTGGTTTCGATGGCTCAGAAAGATCTCAAAAAGCTTGTCGCGTACTCCTCAGTTTCGCATATGGGATACTGCATGGTGGCGCTGGGAGCCTATACTTCCGTCAAGGCTCTGGCCGGATGCATGTTTCAGATGATATCGCATGGTTTGATAACCGGGGCAATGTTCCTCTTGGTCGGTGTTCTTTACGATCGAGCGCATACTCGCGAAATCGCGGCCTTCGGCGGCATCGGCAAGAAATTGCCGGTTTACACCGCTCTGATGGTTATGTTCAGCATGGCCTCTCTGGGACTTCCCGGGATGTCCGGTTTTATTTCAGAGTTCATGATCTTTATCGGGGCATTCCCGTCCTATCCCATTTTGGTCGGTATTTCCATTCTGGGTGTGGTCCTGACGGCGGCCTATATTCTTCGTATGGTACAGCGGGTATTTTTGGGTGAATTCGATACCGCCAAATGGGGCGGGTTGACGGAAATCAACGCCCGCGAGGTGCTGGCTGTGGCCCCGCTGGGCCTCCTGACCCTGTTCATCGGGATTTACCCCAAGCCGCTCAACGAACTTATGCGGGCGACCTTGGAAAATATCGTAATGTTGATGGCGAGATAATATGGAAAATCTGGAACTACTCGTACCCGAGCTCTTTCTTTTCGTCTGGGCGTTGCTGGTTCTGATGATCGACCTTTTTTCGAGCAAAAGGTCGGCTGAGGTCCCGGCTTATTTCAGTATGGCCGGACTGGTAATCACCGGGTTTTTGATGGTGATTTTCCAGCATGGCGGCGGGGCTCTCTGGAACGGCATATTTGTAGCCGACCATTTTGCCTTTTTCTTTAAGATCATCTTTCTCGGCGCCGCTTTTTTTGCCGTGGGCAGTTCTTTCGGCGTCGTCGGACGGATGTCGCATCATCGGGGCGAGTATTTCTCGCTACTCCTGCTTTCCACGGTTGGTATGATGTTTTTGGCTTCGGCCAAGGAATTGATAACTCTTTATATCGGTCTCGAATTGACTACCATTCCGCTTTTCGTCCTGGCCGCTTATATCAAGACTAGTCGTAGCTCGGCTGAGGCCGGTTTGAAATATATGATAATCGGCGCCGCCTCGTCGGCAGTGCTCCTTTACGGCCTGTCGATTATCTATGGTCTGACCGGTACCACCAGCATTTATCAGGTGACCATCAACCTGTCGATCCATTGGCTGGCTTATGGTGATGTCGGCCCGGCGTTCACGGTGGCGATGATGATGATTATCGCCGGGTTGGTTTTCAAACTGGCGATTGTGCCGTTTCATATGTGGGCTCCGGATGTCTATGAGGGTGCCCCGATTCCGATCACCGCCTTCCTTTCGGTCGCTTCGAAAGCGGCCGGGGTGGTGGCCTTTGCCCGTATTTTCATGGGGATGTTTATCGCCTTTTCGTCCAATATCATGGCGCCGCGCGACTGGGGCAGTATTGTAGCTTTACTGGCGGCCATAACCATGGTGGTCGGTAATATTACCGCTATCAGGCAAACCAATATCAAACGGCTTCTGGCTTATTCATCGATTGCCCAGGCCGGGTATATCATGGTCGGTGTCGTTGCCGCCAACACCCTCGGCATTGCCTCAATAAGTTTTTATCTTTTCGCCTACCTGTTTGCCAATATGGGAGCTTTTGCCATCGTCGCCATCTTTGCCGACCGGACCGGATCGGAGCAGATTTCCGATTACGCCGGATTTGCCAAGTCGTCTCCGGTACTGGCTGCGGCCTTTTCAGTATTTCTTTTGTCTCTCGCCGGTATACCGCCGCTGGCCGGTTTTCTGGCCAAGTATTATGTCTTTGCCGCAGCGATTCAGGCCGGCTATACCTGGCTGGTGATCCTGGCGGTGCTGACGACGGTGATAGCTCTGTACTATTATGCCAATGTCATTCGGCTGATGTATTTGACGCCGGATACCAATCCCCATCATATTATTCCCTCCTTCCCGGCCGGTATGGTCGTGATTCTGACCGTGGCCGGGGTGATCGTATTTGGTATCCTGCCGCAGTCGATTCTGGAATTGGCCCTGAATGCCGCTACGAGTTTTGCCTTTTAGATACCAATCATAGTGGTTGACATACGAAGCCGCCATTTCTATATATAGAAGTGGTGCACCCTGCCGATCAACTATACCAGGGAATGGGTATGTCTATTATTGCTAAAGTTGGGACAGTAATTAAAAAACAATTTGTATCCGGCCTGTTGGTGACGATACCTCTTATCGTAACTTTCTTTGTCCTCCGCTTTCTATTCGAATCTCTCGACGGCTTGCTCAACCCGTTTGTTCATGGCCTCCTCGGTTACGATATCCCCGGTCTGGGGGCGGCCGTTACGATTCTTTTGATTCTGTTGGCCGGGATCGTCGCCACCAATTTTATCGGCGCCCGCCTGTTTCATCAAGGCGATCGTATCCTGGGCCGTCTGCCGCTGGTCCGGATAATTTATACCGCTGCCAAACAACTGGTCGATTCGATGTTGGCGCCCAAGGAACGGGCTTTCTCGGAAGTGGTTCTCGTGGAATATCCCCGCAAAGGCTTATTCGCCATCGGCTTTCTTTCCAATCGGATACGGCTTGATCTCGAAGCCAATGATCAGGAGATGGCCATGGTCTTTATGCCCTCGACCCCGACGCCGATATCGGGTATGGTGGTTCTGGTTCCGGTGGTCGACATTCATTTTCTCGACGTCACCGTTGAGGAGGCGATTAAAATTTTGGTATCGGGCGGCATTACCGCGCCGAAATTGTTGAAATTTAAAAAACCGCCATTTAAACATGAGGTTACCGATGCGTCTGGCTAATTTATTGGATGAAGATCTCATTGCCTGTGATATGACCGTAACTAATAAGCAGGATGCCATAAAGCTACTTTTGGAATTGGTGGCGAAAAAATATCCCGATCATGATTATGACGCCATTTTAGAATCGGTACTTGATCGTGAAGAAATTGAAGACACTTCATACGGTCGCGGGATCGCCTTTCCACATGCTCGCACCGATGCTGTCGATGAGATGTATGTCGCTGTCGGTTTATGTCGAAAAGGCCTGGAAGACAAAACGCCGGACAACCAGCCATTGCAATTGATCTGCCTGATGCTGACGCCGTCGAGTATTGCCAAGCTATACCTGCAGACGCTTTCGGCTTTTGCAGCTTTTGGCCGCCAGCAGGGGAATCTCGACCGGGTCGTCAAGGCCAAAACTCCCGGAGCGGTTATTGATGCCATCTGGGAATCGAATGTGGCAGTGGAAAAGGAATTAAGGGCCAAAGACCTCATGCGCCGCGATGTGGTCGTCGTCAGTCCAGGGGACAGCCTCAAGCGAGTGGCCAACCTGATGTTTCGTTACCGCCTGTCGGCGCTGGCGGTGGTCGACGATCAGGGGACATTATTGGGGCAGATTACCGACAAGGAATTGATCCAGGCGGCGCTACCCGATTTCAAGACGTTGATTTCCAATCTGAATTACAGCATGGATGTCGAGTCGTTCGAGGAACTGCTCAAGAAGGAAGACAAAATCAAGGTCAAGCAATTATTCAAGACCGATCATGAGGTGGTCACTCGCAATGCCAAGATTGTGGAAGTGGCGGCGATGATGTTATTCAAGGATTTGCGGCGAGTATTCGTCACCGAAGGCGAAAAACTAGTCGGGGTCCTGCTCCGCAAAGATATCGTCCATATGATAATCAGGGGGTAGGAGGGGCCCTGCTGTCAGCTCAATTAATTATCTCATAGACTAATTCTTGTCGGCCGGGGGCTGGAGTAAAGTATGGTCCATCGAAATCAATCCCTCCACCCGTTCCACAAATAATCGCATCGGGTCTTCATGATTTTTATATGCCCCGATTTTGGCCTGATAATAGTACTTTTCTTTTTTCAGCGTCTCGGCAATTGAGCGATATTTTTGCCATAATTCCTGATTACGAAAAGCCAGTAAAAATGATGTTCCGAGAGATACAAAGGCGGATAATCCAACAGCGCTCCAACGTCCCCATTCCCCATTTACTATTCCGAAGACGGCAGCCATCGCGGTAAAGACTATCGTTGACAGTTGAAAGAAATTATAAGCCCGTTTGTTGCGAACCGCCTTCATATTATACCAATCGACCTGATCCTGATAGCGTTCAATCAGATATTTATCGAATTCTTCCTGCGTCATGGCTCCCCCTGTTATGAAGGGATGAGATTATTTAATTAATACCGTCTATTTTGATGATGGCTGTGGTAAACTATGAAACCGTCGGGTCAAGATCAATTGATTTTTTTGTTATCGCGTAATAAATTGTGATCGTTTCTGATGTCTCGGGAGTTATCATGAGGGAAATCAGTCCGGTATAGTCGACTGATATAGGAGAGAAGCAACCATGGAAAGAGAAATTCGCAAGGAAACGGAGGTTCCGGCAACCATCAATGAGGTCTGGGAGACATGGACCACGACTGAAGGGGTGAAGACGTTCTTTTCCAGCGCGGCCAAAGTCGAACTACGGATTGGCGGGCCGTATGAGATATATTTTCTCCTCGACCAGCCATATGGTCTTCGCGGTTCGGAGGGCTGCCATATCCTGAGTTTTTTACCGCAGAAAATGCTGTCATTCGAATGGAACGCTCCGCCCAGTTTCGGTGAACTGCGCGGGATTCATACGCATGTTGTTCTAGAATTCGAGACGGTCGGCGAGAAGCGGACCAAGGTGACGTTATTGCATGTCGGCTGGGGAGAGGGCGAAGACTGGAACAAGCTGTACGATTATTTCGACAAGGCCTGGGACTATGTCCTCGGTAATTTCAAGAAAAGATTTGAAGAGGGTCCGCTTGACTGGTCGGCTCCGTAGCCCACCGCATTTCTTTGACAGTCAAGTGATGACATATAGAGTGCATCCTTTTGAGGGAAATATTGGGGCACGTCATCAGCATTGACTACTTTTTCATGTTCGCTTCTCTCTCTGTTCAGACCTTCTTCTTTTAACAAATTTCTCTGCTTCTACCGCGAAGAACACAACCGATGAAAGGGCAAGTGTAATTATCAGTTCACTGAATGTTAGCGGAGCTGTATGGAAAACAGGATTCAGGAATGGCACATATATTATTGCCATCTGTAAGCCAAAGGTCAATACCAGCGCACTCAATAGAGGTTTATTTGTTAAAATTCCCCGCTTAAGAAGCGATTCGCTATCTGATCTGACAGCAAGGACATGCCCTAACTGGCTCAGACACAGTACCGTGAGCACCATCGTCTGCCAGTTATCGATTCCTGTGCTGATCGCCCATTCTTGAGTACCTATTGTTACGAGGCCCATCAGAAGTCCAACCCAGATTATATGAACTGCAAGGCCATGGGCAAATATGCTCTCTTTGGGATGCCTAGGAGGTTTTTCCATGACACCACGTTCTTCGGGCTCCGCGGCGAGGGCAAGTCCTGGAAGACCATCTGTTACAATATTGATCCACAGAATATGTATGGGCAATAGAGGAATAGGCAGTCCTAAGAACGGAGCAAGGAACAATGTCCAAAGTTCTCCCGAATTACTTGTCATTGTATATTTTATGAACTTACGGATATTGTCAAAGATGCGCCGTCCTTCTTTTACTGCTTTTACAATCGTTGCAAAGTTATCATCCAGGAGAATCATATGGGCGGCTTCTTTTGATACGTCTGTTCCTGTGATACCCATCGCAATACCGATATTTGCTCTTCTCAGGGACGGTGCATCATTAACCCCGTCTCCGGTCATGGCGACATATTGACCCCTGGCTTGAAGGGCCTTAATGATCCGTAACTTCTGATCCGGAGCAACTCTCGCGTAGACGCGAATTTGTTCCACGCGTTCGTCGAATTCTTGATCGGAGATTTGTTCTAGTTCTTTACCGGTTATCACCACTTCCGATGAATTGTTCACGATTCCGATTCTTTTAGCCACCGCCATGGCCGTCGCCGGATGATCGCCAGTTATCATCACAGGCTGGATGCCGGCAGACTTACATAGAGCCACCGACTCTCTCGCTTCCTTTCGAGGCGGATCCATCAACCCCGCAATTCCCAGCATGGTGAGTCCTGATTCAACGACTTCCGGATCTAAGTTATCAGGTAGTTCGTTCCATTGTCGGTAGCCGAAGCCCAACGTTCTAAGACCGTCGGCCGCCATGCGCTCACCACTCCTTAGAATCGCATCCTTGTTGAACTGCTTGAGGCCGTCCAGAGTCAAAGAATGGCTGGACAGTTCACAGAGAGACTCCAAGGCTCCTTTTGTAAAAGAAACATAGGTTCCGTCTTTCCACTGGTGGATCGTAGTCATGCGTTTTCGATCAGAATCAAAGGGGATTTCAGCGATTCTTGGAAATGTCCCCTGAAGAACTTCTTTGTCAAAGCCGCACTTCCGCGCGAGAGAAAAAAGCGCCGTCTCTGTCGGATCACCAATGAGATTTCCGTCTTTATCGTTCGATGCATCGTTACTCAAGGCCATCGCCGTCAGCAGAATACTATCATCCCCCAGGCCATGAGTCTGAATATTCAACTTATTTTTTGCAAATGTCTTCTCTTCCAGGCACAACTCTTCCACGGTCATCCTGTTCATGGTCAGTGTACCGGTTTTGTCTGAGCAAATATAATTCACTGAACCGAGGGTCTCGACCGCCGGAAGTCTTCTAATCAACGCATTTTGCTTCACCAGTTTGCGGGCGCCAAGCGCCAAAGTGATAGTAACAACGGCTGGAAGCGCTTCAGGGATTGCCGCAACAGCAAGAGATATAGCAGTTAAGAGCATCAATACGATCTCTTCGCCCCTGATGATTCCGGCTACGAAAAAGATAGCACAAAGACCAAGAATCGCCATGGCGAGTCTCTTGCCAAATTGGGCAAGCCTTTTTTGGAGAGGTGTCTTAACCTCGTCCTCGTCCTGAAGCATTTTCGCGATGTTTCCAATCTCAGTAGCCATCCCGGTCGCTACAACAATTCCGATTCCGCGACCATATGTCACGAAAGTGCTTTTGTATACCATGTTCTTTCTGTCGCCTAGAGGGAGTTCTTTCTCCAGAATCGCACCCGTGTTTTTTTCGACCGGCACTGACTCACCGGTAAGGGCTGCCTCCTCAATTCTCAGGTTGACGGCCTCTGCAAGCCGCAGGTCTGCAGGCACGATTTTCCCGGTATCAAGATAGACCACGTCCCCAGGGACAAGGGACTGCGCCGGCACTGTGGCCAACAAACCATCCCTCATAACTGTGGCTTCGGGTGCGGCCATTTTCTTGAGTGCAGCCATTGCTTTTTCCGCTCGGAACTCCTGGACAAAACCGATCACGGCATTCAGGATGACTATTACCACAATGGCGATGGTATCCGCCGCGTCACCGGTCAGACCGGCGACAACTGCGGCAATAATGAGCACGATAATCATGAAATCCTTGAACTGGTCAAGAAACAACATGAAAAGCGTTCTCTTAGCCTTCTCTACCAGTTGATTGGGACCTTTTTCCTGGAGGAGCGTAGCCGCTTCCTTAGAGGAAAGACCTTGGGGGGAGGATTTTGTATCACGGAAGACCTGTTCTGTGGACAGGCAGTGCCAATCGTTCTTCATGTCTTGTTTTCACTCATACAATATTTTAAAAAAGACTGTCCTCTATTGCACCACAATGCCGAATTTGGCTTGTACAAATGTTTGAACTATTACAACCGAATTTAGCAATTCTGGTTTTTTCGTCCTCTTGTAGGTCGTCAAAGCATTTCGGACTTTTCCAGGCATAATTTAAGAGATACTGACTGATTTGGCAAGTGGTCTGAAGGCATTTCTTGATACATCCGCCAGTTGTATCTGTTTCTGGCCCAGTTAATATTTGCCGAGATTCGGATGGAGATTATGGCGATCTATCTGGTATTTGTGGCGATTATCCTGATCCGGGACCGGAAACATATCCCGTTTTTAACCAAAATGGGGCTGCAATTCAAGAAGTAATTATTTATCCTTGATATCCTTATAACGATATCCGATGCGCGGGAAGGGATTGACCACCGACGAGGCGATATTGGTCAGATGAGCCCATACCCGCTTTATAAATCTAACATATAGTGCCAGCACGACGGCATGACCGACCATTAAACCTTCGGTCGGGCCGATAATGATCTGGTTAACCACCGAATCGCACCAGTTGGAAATATCTCTATGTTCACTCATCAGGCGGGTCGCCAGCTCTTCATCCGATTTGGCAAAGGCCTCGGCTACCTGCTTGAATCTATCGGTGATTTTCTGTTCCACATCGGTTAGCTTTTCCTCGAATAAATACCCGTGAAGCGGGCTGGGGTGAGCCTGCGCCAGTTCGGCGATATTCTTGGTGTAATCGCCGATCCGTTCGACATCACTGACGACCGAAATCAGGATCAGTCCCGGAGCGACATCCACCGGGTGAGCAACGGCCAGATGAGCGAACACTTTGCGGCGGACTTCTCGCTCGAATTTATTAATTTTCTTGTCAGCGGCGAAAATATCGAATTTAAGGTCGGCGGTGTCGGAATGGCGCAGAGTGCGAACCGATTCACTGAACATTTTGAAATCAGCCGTGAGCATTTCCGCAGTGGCATCGAAGGACTCTTTTAACAGATCGTCGCCGGTGAACAACTCGCGTAGGAACCGAAACATTACTTACCTCCAAAAATAGAGCAAAACCAACGGTATAATAAAGAAAAACACCGCTATTAAAGCAAATGGTATTATCCGTGACTTAATAGCATATTCGGCCAGTTTTGTTGCCAGCGTTAGCGGAATTCTTTTCAAAGGGAAAAAAACTGCAATACCGCTCAGGTTGAAGAACAAATGTGCAAATGCGATAGTGACACCATGGATATTCCCGGTTGCGAGAGCCGCCAGAATCGCAGTTCCGGTGGTTCCGACATTGGCGCCCAGGGTATAGGGGAAGACCTGGATCAGAGTCAGAATCCCGGACCCGGCCAGCGGAATGACCAGCGAGGTGGTAATGGACGAAGATTGTACCATGACAGTGATAAACAACCCAACTACGAAGGCCCGGGGCGTGGTTTTGAAGATGTACCGCTGGAATAATCCGGTCAGTTTTCCGATAAAGACAGATTTTAGGACTTTGACAAGAAAATGCAGGGAAAGAAAAAGCAATAAAATCGCCAGGATGCTGGAGAGAATCGGATTGCTGCCCAGCAGTAAAATGATTTCCTTGATCACCGGTTTGGTAGCGGCGCCTAATGGATTAAAGAGGCTGAGGCCTCCCGCATCGGAGAATATTTCGGCGGCTCTGCTGCTGAAGTGACCGAGGAAATTGGTTTTTATCTGGATGGGCAAAAATAATGCTACCGCCAGCATGTTGAAAATATCATGGACCGTTGCTGCTGAAAAGGCTCGTTTGAATTCCGCGGAACGGTTTATATGAACCAGCGAAACCATGGCGTTGGTGATAGTGGTGCCGATATTGGCGCCCATAACGATCGGGATGGCATTTTCCACAGATATCAGGCCGCTGCCGACCATGCCGACCAGCAATGATGTGGTCATCGATGAAGATTGTACTAAGCTGGTGACCAGCACTCCGATAAACAGTCCGAGGATCGGGTTGGAGGTTGTTGACAGTAAAGCCTCAGCGAACCCCTCGCCGAAGAGCTTTAGCGAACTGCCCAAAAGGCCGACTGATAAAATAAAAATGTATAAAAGCCCGAAGAGAAGGGCTACACGAAGGTATGGAGTGACTTTTGATTCCTGCAAGATTATTGCATTCCCTGGCCGCAAAAAGCCTTTAGCTTTTCCGGACCCCGTACCGTGTAATATTTTGGCGAAAATATAGACACCTGACGATCAATGTCAAGACAATATGAGGACATTATTGAAATTTGTGAAAATATATCACGATTGCATATCAGGAACCATCATGGCGTCTGGAGAGTATAAATCGTAAGTCTCTGATATGGCAATAGGTCTTGATCTTTTATGCCAATAATAGTATCTATAGGGCTGAAATTGCTAGCAACCGACAAATCGGGAAGGTAATTCAGAATGCGTTATATACTTGTTCTTGTATTGGTTTTGGGCCTTGTGTTTTTGAGTATTTCCTGCGGCGACAAGGGGGTTCCACCAGACACCGACAACCCGGAAGCGATTCTTGAAATTATATCCGGCAATGACCAGTCAATAGCGGTCAAAGAACTCGAGAATCAGGCCAGAACCGATTCGCTGATAGTTGTGGTCAAGACAATACTGGGCCAACCGATTCCCTTCGATATAGTGACTTTCACTCAGATCAGCAAGAATGACGGCGGGTCTGTCGTTTCGCAAGCCGATACCACCGATACCAACGGCCACGCTTTTACTCGATTCATTGTGGACAGCCTGATCGGGGTCGATACCATAAAGGTCGTCTCGGAAAAGGTGGGTGATGATGGAGCCGTTTTCTTTGTCATCAATACTCTGTCAGGGCCGGGCAGAACAATGATTAAGATCGGTCCGACGGAATCGATATTGTCTGCCGCCGGTGAACCAATTGCAGAAAAATTCATTGTTAAGGTCCTCGATCAATACGGGAATCCCGCAAATGGGCAAATCGTTCAGTACCGGACCAGTGAGCGTTGCGTAGTCGAGACCGATTCCTCAACCCAGGATCCTCCCGAAATCGATACCGCCTTTACCGCCACCGATATCGACGGCCTTGCGTATGCCACCTGGATTTTGGCCATGAATCCGTTTTTCAATTATCCCGCGCCTCATCAACTTGTTGCACATGTTGTTTATAACGATTTAACCAGCGATTCCGCATTCTTTAACGGCCAAGCCGATGATCCAGGGGTTCTCGAATACTATCATGATATTCGACCCATTTTTGTCAATAACTGCATCTCTGGACAATGCCATGATACCCGTGACGGGTATCAACTGGATTTATATTTTACTCTGTTTCAAAATGATAACCTGATTCCGGGGGATAGCGGCTGCGAGTTGGTTAGAAACAGTCGTTATTTCACTCACCTGGGTCATACCAATATGGTCGAAGAGGATAAGGTGAAGCGGTGGGTGGAAGTAAACAACGCCGCTCCGGGATCATCGGGGTTGAACAATTATAACGATCAGATGAAAAGCATTATCGATATGTCATGTGTGACTTGTCATGTGACGCCTTTACCGGCAAACAATTACATCATGAGCAGTCATGTCGATATAAGAGGCAATGGTTCGGATTCAATTCCCAATGCGATTCCGGGCGCCGACACTTCGTTGGTGGTTGAAAAAATGCAACAGCGCCACCAATGGAATTCACTCGATCCCGATTCGGAGACGGCTGCGGTTCTGGCCGATTCGATCATTACCTGGATTGTCGATGACTTCATGCGCCAGTATTAGCGGCGATTTTAGCTTGTGTAATTCGACCCCATGACCCGATATTGACCCTGATGGAATCAGATAGTCAAAGCACTGAACAAGGCGAGCGTTTGCGACGATGGCGCTGGCTTCCGTATGCCGCCTTCCTGGCGGTTGTCACCATTCTGGCCATTCCGATCCTGAAGAATATCGGCAATTGGGGGATATGCGACTGGGACTTGTTTACCACTCTCCATGCTGCCGCCGTTAGCGCAATCACCGATTACGGGCAATTCCCCTTTTGGAATCCGTATATCGGTGGGGGGAATATACTTTTTGCCCATCCGGAGGTCCCGGTATTAAATCCGATGTTTGGCCTGCTGCTCTTCTTCGGGGCTCTCATAGGTCTTAAATTGCAGGTTCTGGTTGTTTATTTCCTGGGCATGACCGGTTTTTACAAATTGGCTCGCAAGCTTGGAATCAGCTTTTACGGCGCCTTTATTCCACCGTTGGTCTATATGCTCAGTTCGTATCTAACGCTCCATTTTGCGGCCGGGCATATCCCGTTCCATTATTTCTCGGCCTTGCCGTGGCTGGTCTTTTTTTACAAGAAATCGCTTGATAAACCGATCCATATCCTCTCAGCGGGAGGTGTGGTCGCATTTGTGATTCTTGGGTCCGGAGCCGCCGTACCGCTTTTGTTCTCGCTCTTTTTCCTTTTTATTATCAGCCTGTTCGATATCAATCGCGAGACCAGGTTCAAGCCGCCGCTTTATGCCATCGGAAGCGGTATCTGCGGTGTTTTGTTTGCTGCCGTAAAGTTTTTCCCGATGTATGATTACCTTTCCCGTTTCCCCTGGATCCCGGAGGGAACGGTGCAGTCAACGCCTTTGTCGGTTCTCCCCAAAATGTTTTTCGCCATAAATCAGTCGCCGTTTGCCGATCATATCCAAGGGCATATCTGGGGGTGGCATGAGTATGGCGCTTTTATCGGACCGCTGGTGATGATTCTGGCAGTTCTGGCCCTCATTTTCCGGATCAAGAAAGACTGGCCTTATCTGGCTCTGGCGGTTATTTCTCTGATTCTGGTCCTCGGTTCTTTCCTTCCGCCCTGGTCGCCCTGGGACCTTCTGCATAAGCTGCCCGGTTTTGAATCGATCCGTGTCCCCTCGCGATTTTCTCTTCTGGCTCTATTCGCCATTGCGATTTTGGCCGGACGAGGCGTAGATATTGTTCTGTCGCTTTTCAAATTCCGCAAAGGCGCCCTGACGCTGGTGATCTTTACCGCTGTATTGGGAACGCACTTATATATCTGTATGCCGATTCTGGGGGAGACTTTTACCAGGAAACCCGAACCGCCGGCGTTCAATGTGGACTTCAAACAAGCCATGGGCGATCCCAATCATATGTACAGCGCTTTCCAGGCTAACCGGGGGACCATCCGGGCCGCCTGGCTGTCGGCCTATCGTCCCGGGCGAGGTATACTCGATTATAACAATCGGGCTTCGGAATGGTATTCGGACGCCAATGCGGTAGAAGTCATCAAACGTGATTTTAGTCCTAACCGGATTTCGTTTGATCTTCTAACGGCCAGGGGAGGGATACTGGTAATTTCCCAGGGATATGATACCGGGTGGCGTCGCACCGACGGGGGGGAGATATCGTCTTATCAGGACCTGATCTCTTTCGGGGTATCACCGAGTGATAATCGTGTGGAAATTTATTATTATCCCGATTATTTCAATCTCGGGCTGTTGGTTTCGGTGATTTCAATCCTGGCTTCCCTGGCCGGGCCGGTTCTATATCGCCGCCTCAGGTGATACGCAATTTAATCAAAGTCCATATCGCTTCCAGCCCGTCGTGCCATCTGATTTTCTTTCCCGCTTCTATTTTTCGGGGCGAATAGTAAATCGGGATTTCGAAGATTTTTATTTTTCGCTTTCCCAGCTTGGCAACCAGTTCGGGGCAAAATTCAAAACGTCGGCATGATAAATTCAATGATTTCATTAAGTCGGTTTTAACCATTTTATAGCAGGTTGATTCGTCGGAAATGTTTACGCGGTATAAGATATTGGCGAGCAGGGTTAATAGTTTCCCACCCCAATAATACCTGCGATACGAAACCCCGGCTTCGGGGTTGTGGATCCGTGAGCCGAAAACGGCATCGGCATTGTGCCTTCCCGCCGCCGCCAGCATTTTAGGGATATCATTGGGATCATATTCGAGGTCGGCGTCCTGAATAATAGTATATTCGCCGGTTGCATGTGCCAGTCCGGTAACAATGGCGGCTCCCTTGCCCTGATTCTGAGAGTGAGTGAAGAGGGTTAACCGCCCAGCGTCGGCCATTTTTTTGAGAATATCGGGCGAATTATCGCTGGAGGCATCATCGACGGCAATAATCTGCTTTTCAACTGAAAGTTCAAAAAGCCGATCCATGATTATCGGCAGCGAGTCTTCCTCGTTGAAGACAGGAACAATAATCGAAAGTTTCATTGGCCCAATGTAGTCACAGTTGGCCGATTTGTCAAATATCTGGTATCAGCGCGTTTGTCGCGAGGCTGGGTGATTGTGGTATAATTGGTTGCTGTGTAAATGGTTATTTCTAACTAAATTCCCTCTCAAGTGAGTAAAATCTGTTCCCGCAAAGTGATAATGTCCTAAAAGAGCAAAGTAGAAATGTCCTGTTGAGAGGCTATAATAATCCTCAAAGAATTGGGGAGGATTATGGTCGGAGAGGACATTATCAGGATGAGTATGAGGGAGTTGAGACGG
>DAOUTW010000074.1 GCA_030668485.1 Candidatus Zixiibacteriota bacterium | reverse complement strand
TTTTTCGCGGTGCATGGCCTCCCCGCGAGTCGAATACGCTTCTATATATATTGGACGCCACTTAGTACTGTCTTTGGTCGTTTTACAAAGCCCTGCATTGTGTTCCTTAAGTCGTCGGCCTATATCGGAGGTATATCCTACATATAATTTCCCTGCGTGGGATTGAATAACATAAGCAATAAACATAGAAAGCCCCCATGTTTTTGGTAGCGGGAGCAGGATTTACCGAAGGATATCCACGAAGTGAGATGCCGTAGGTCCTGAGTCGTGCGAAGGAAACCTGCGATCCATCAACGGCTGACTATGAGCCCGTCAATTTATTCCTGCCGCCTATTATTCTGATTAAAGCCCCATATATTGGTAGCGGGGGCAGGATTTGAACCTGCGACCTTCGGGTTATGAGCCCGACGAGCTACCGGACTGCTCCACCCCGCGACGTGGCATCTATATTATATGCTATTTAGGCTAATGTCAAGCAAAGACTTTATTTTTTTCTGGGGATCATACAAGTCGATCAATAGAGCCCGACGAGCTATTATTACTCGACGGGCTCCATCATTTGCCGGGATTTTATATGCCGGTGACTTCTTTGGGAGGCGGCTCTTTTTCGGTCTTTAGCATGGAAAGCTTCAAAAACGGCGGTGTCACCAAAGTCGTCACGATAACCATAATCACCACCGCCGAAAAAGTACTGGCGGATATCACCGGATGACCGTCATACATCAATTTGGCGCCAATCCCGGCGAAAATAAGCCCTACTTCACCACGAGGAATCATACCCAGACCGATGGCAATCCGGTTGATATTCTTATCGAAGATAGCCAGCGAGCAGGCCTGTTTACTAAGAATGGCTATAATCGTGAGGACCCCTGCAAAGAACAGGATATCCATCTGTCCGAAGGTCTCAAGCTGTACCATCATACCCATCCGGACAAAAAAGATCGGGACCAAAAATATCGCAATCGGTTCGATCAACTCGCTGATACCATGATCGCCCCGCTCGGTAAACACTTTATAATGGACCTTATCAAGAATCAACCCGGCTGCAAAGGCGCCAACGATCGGAGCCAGGCCGATCATTCCGGCGAGAAAAGCCAGGGTGAAACATATCATCAATGCGATCGAAAGCAAAATCCCCTGCACATGCATCTTGGATCCAACTTTGAGAATTTTCGGAGCCAGGAAATTGCCGATGACAAGCGCCCCGACAACAAAGGCTACTGCCTTGAATACAATCCAGAAAATTCCGCCGGAACTGAGTTCTCCTCCGCCCGAAGCGGCAGTTATTATGCCGGCCACAACAGCCAGGATTACCAGCCCCATAATATCGTCGATAACAGCCGCCCCAAGGATAATTTTAGCTTCCTTGGTTTTAATCTTCCCTATATCTCGAAGCACCCGGGCTGTGATACCAACTGAGGTCGCGGTCAGAGTCGCGCCGATGAAGATGTGAACATAAATCGATTCTTCAGGCAAAAACCAGGCGGCCACACCCCATCCCAGGAAAAACGGAGCAACGACACCAAAAACCGCCACCATAAACGAGGCCAGGCCGACTTTCATCATCTCTTTGATCGATGATTCCAGCCCAACCTGGAAAAGCAAAATGATAACCCCGATTTCGGCCAGGACCTCCAAGGTAAGTGAATGCTTGAACGGTTCGAAGACATCGATTCCGACCAAAACCAGGTTGCCGATAACCATACCGATTATCAACTCACCCAAAACCGCAGGTTGTTTGAACCGTTCGACGACATCGCCGCCGATCTTTGCTGCCAGCAGGATTATAATCAACCCGAGAAGGACATCGGAAACTTCGCTGGAACCGTGACCTCCGGTCGCCTCATTTTCTCCATGCTCACTTGCCGTTTCCTCTGTCGCCCCATGAGAGTCTTCAGTCAATTCCTGAATAGGTTCTACCGGATCGGCGACCTCATCCGCTGCCATCATCGTGTCGGGAACAGCCTGATCGGTGCTGTCACCGGAAGCGGGCAGGTTGGCAATCCAGAAGCTGGCAATGACAACCAATGCAAAAAACAACCTTCTGGTTGTTAAAATCCTGGCCATATATCCTCCATAATCTCAGTCAATCTGGGAGTGATATATAGATATTTTAGGCCAAATGGCAAGTGAAATGTTTGCCACCGAATCACGCAGGACATCAATACTGCGTTTTATTCGAGGAAATTAATATTCTTTTTGTCTTAATATCCGAATTGACATTTGATGGCCTGTTTTGTAGATTGCTATTCTATATGGGATTTAGTAAAGAGCGATTCGAAGTGCGCAGACCGATGGTGGCCGGTACGTTCTACCAGTCCAATCCGGTCGAATTGTCCAAACAGATTGCCGAGATGTTCAGCAAGGCCAAACGCCTACCGCTGGATGGCACTGTGCGGGCAATCATTGCGCCTCATGCCGGTTATATGTATTCCGGTCAGATTGCCGCCGACGCCTACAAACAGATCGAAGGCGAGCAATATGAGGCCGTGGTTGTCGTCGCTCCCTTCCACGGTTTTTTCAAAGGCGTTTCGGTTTATTCCGGCGGCGGCTACCAAACCCCGTTGGGAGTTGTCGAAATCGATCGCAAGCTTTCTGCCTTCATGTCCGAAAAACACCCCACGGTATATGCCTCCACCGTCGGGCATACCGGTTCGGGCGGCCGCGGCGAACATTCACTCGAAGTTCAATTGCCGTTTCTGCAGACGGTTCTGGGTAAATTCAGGCTGGTCGCGATGGTCATGGGCGATCAGGAGGAATCGACTATTCGCGCTACCACCGAGGTTTTGACTGCCATCCTGAATGAAAAAAACGTGCTTCTTGTCGCTTCTACCGACATGTCCCATTTTCACACGGAAAAAGAAGCCCGCAAACTGGATAAAGTTTTTGAAACCGCCCTGGCATCGCTCGACCCTTCCCGGATTATCGACGCCATCGATTCAGGAAGGTCGGAAGCCTGCGGATACGGCCCGGTGACGGCCGTTATGGAGGCGATGAAACGAATCGGCGGTCAGAAGGTTGAGATTATCAGCTATGACACCTCCGGAACAATTACCGGCGACTTTAACGAGGTAGTCGGTTATCTCTCGGCAGTCATCACCGGTAAGAAGGCAGTTGTCAAACCAAAAAAAACCATCGGCACGCCCAAGAAGAAAAAAACGCCCGGCTATACCAAAGAAGAGAAACAGTTCCTGCTCGACCTGGCCCGCCGGTCAGTGGAAATCAGGGCCAGCGCCAAGAAACTCGAGAAAGATGAAAAACCGGAGATTCTTAAAAATCCGCATTCCCGCCTGGAGGAGAAACGAGGAGCTTTCGTCACGATCACAAAAAACGGAAGGCTTCGCGGTTGCATCGGGATGGTTCATGCCAAAGAACCTCTGGTCGATGCTGTTGCCGATATGGCTGTCGCAGCAGCATTCGATGACCCCCGCTTCCCCCCGGTCACGGAGAGTGAACTGGCCGAGCTTAAATTTGAGATTTCTGTCATGTCGCAGATATCGCTGGTAATAGATATTAATACCATTGAGGTTGGCCGCGACGGTTTGATGATCCGTCTGGCAATGCATTCCGGCTTGCTTTTACCACAGGTCGCAACCGAGCACAAATGGGGTCGGTATACCTTCCTGGAACAAACCTGCCTCAAGGCCGGCCTGCCCAAAAAAAGCTACAAAGACAAACAAGCCCAAATCTACAAATTCTCCGTCGATATGTTTTAGACATCTTCTCCATTCATTATTAAGATCACTCCACCTAATTTGTATAATTGGGGACACAATATGTGGTAGTAAAATCTTATTTGCCTATACCACATATAGTCTCGGATTACGGAAAATTCCCAGTAAGATTATGTTCTCCTTTCCATTACCGGGAACTGGGTTCGTTTTGTACATTACTAGTTTTTCGGCTACATTATTTTTATAGTGTTTTTGTTTTCGCCGATTATTGGTTTTGTTGATTTTGGTGATTTTATATAGTATCCGGTTCATGTTCACATCTCATCCTTCTATAATTGTTCTATCAAAGGAGAACATGCAGGAATCAACGCAGATTCTATGTGGTTTTTGCAGGCAAAGGCCTGTTTTTGGCTGTCGCGATAATGATCGGGCTTGGGTATTTGTGGAGAGGATGTCGGGTTTCAATCCTTGCCGGGGTAATGCCCCGGTTTCAGATTGGGACCCGACCTACCGGCTATGTGGTTTTTGATAATTATTCGCGAATTTGATAAACGTGGCTGCATCAGATAAACTAAGTTACCGGGTGAATCGTCTCAGGATCAAAAGGTAAACCCGCTTTGCGCCCACAAGCGTGCTTGGGTAGGGTACATGTGTTTTATTTTGCACTTCCGTCATCTCGGAATCGTCTTATTATATCGGTGGGAGGATACCTTGTCCAAAACCTAGATAATATAATTGACGTTGACATTAATGTAAATATATCTATACTGAATATAGCGATACAAATGGAGGGGAATATGTACGCCATTCTATCCTCATTTCTTTTCTTGATATCATTAACATTAGTTCCCTCGGCAATTATGGCCGTCGAGATCACTTTCTCCGATCCTTACCTGATCGAAACCGATCCCGGCCCATTATTTCCGGCGGACTCGATTATCGATGCCAGTATCCGCATCTCGGTTGTAAAATCATGCCTTGGGCCAAACTATGACCTGGTGTTAACGCACAATTATACCTATGGCGGTTGCATGATAAATCGTGTCGATCATAACGGCAACCTGATCGATTCCGCTTCACTCTATGTGCGGCATATCGATTTGGCCGGTGACGGATCACAAACATATAGCTTCAAGGCGGCAACCTGGTCGGCGCCGTATTATTATATTCTGACCCTTTTCGAAGATAAAATATACTACACCCGGATTACCGAGGATCTGTCTTTGGTCGATGCTCAACCGGTCGAATACATCGACGGCCCCCATCGTCTCTTTGCCGACGGCGACTATCTCTGGGCCACCTGCGAAGCCGCTCCGGGAGAATATATTATCAACCGCTACCAAATTCCTTCTCAGGTTCCAGATTTTGATGATATAGCGATTCCGCCACAGGTTTTCTATGCCGATCATGTCGTTGCCAACAACGGCCTTTGGCTCTGTGAGCCGGCATTATCCTATACAAGGTTCTATCCTTCACATATAAGTTCGGAAGGCCAATTAACCATACTCGATTCTGTTGACAACGAAACAACCGGGCAGTATATCCCTTCTTATTCTTTATGCCTGATACCTTATGACTCCAATACCGCTTATTTCTGCTGGTTTGAACAACCCGATTCAGGAAATTATCAATTGCAGTATATAAAAATTTCACCTACGTCTCCTTCGACAACGGAATCGGAACCGCTTGATCTCGACAGTCTTTCCAGCGATGTCGGTTTTCGGCTCAAAGGGTTTCAGGAAATCGACGGCGAGTTGTCGTTTGTCGCTCAGTATAGAATCAGCTTCAGCAACAATCCTGTCGCCTTTATCAAATTCGATCCGATACTCGAGGAGATAACCCGCAGCGGAATCATTTCTAATACTGATGGCTATGGTGAACCAAGGGAATTTGTTGCTCATGATTCAGTCTTATTGATGTTTAATATTATAAACGACAATGTGGAAGTAGGGACTATCAACCCTGATGCCCCCTTCAGTGAATATCAAACGCGGCAGATCCTTTATAATTCCGCCTATTATACTCATCCTACATTGCTGGCCGACAGTTCCGGAGTCTTGCTTTATAATCAGCTATCCACCCCCGACAGCGTATCAATCATCGGATACCGATTGGATGTCGCGCAATATCCGCCGGTGCCTCTAATCCGGAGAAATGTCATCTATGTCGACACTGTTCACCGTGCGCCGTGGCTCTATGACCTAGGTGACCGTAAAGGGCTCTTCTGGCATGAATACACCGATCGCTATCGTGGCCGAATGCTATTCTTCGATGGTAATTTCCCTCTATATGAAGATATTGACAATCGAATTAGCCTAAGGGCTATGGCCAGCAGCCTCAGTTACGCAGATGAAACATTACCCCCGGCATTATTGCGAATCGACTCTCTTTTGTACATCGCCCAATTCGCCAACTGGACATATAATGTCATTTATAATCTGATTTTGTATTCCAGTATGAAAGTATATAATCTCAATGAGGATCTATTGCTGCCCTGGGAGAGGATACAGTCTTCGGCGGGCCGATTCGCGCTGGTTCCCGAAAATAATACCGCTGTTGTTTCACTTTTCACGAATGATTGCATCGAACCCGCTCCCACTTATTGCCGGGATTATTACTGCTCATATGAAGGCTTTCTATGGACAGGTACAGCTTTTGCCTATATCGACTATAATGAACCGGTCCTGGGATGCGGTGCTCCCGGGTTTGACGCCTTCGGCGACCATTTTTCGGATATTTTTGCCATCCAATTGGGTGATGAATATTTGATCTGGAGGGAATGCAGTCTGACCTTTATGAAAGTTAATGTTGACGAGAAAAGATTCGAAACCGTCATCGATCTGTCAGAGGCTTCGGGGATTGATTTCGGCTATACTTTTTCCCACCCTTATACCCTCAACCCGGTAAAGCTGGATGACGGCTGCGCCGTCTTCATGATTAATAATCTTAACCCATCGGAAAGCCACCTGCTCGTCTTCGATAATTTCTGGAATTTCAAGGGCCATGATGTGATCCCGCTGGATAGTACGGCCGGTGATTTTTCACAATTCGAATACTGCTCCCAGGATGGGAAGATATACTTCGCCTACTCGGCCTTCCAACCACTGCCCTACCTCTCTTCGCGTGTTTTTCTACAATCGGTTGCCATAGAAAACGTAACCGATGCCGATGATGGTGAACATTCTCTTCCCCGGCAGCTTTCTATGGAGCAGAACTCCCCCAATCCCTTTAATGCCTCGACCAAAATTAGATTCTATCTACCGAGACAGTCAAAAGTCAGCCTGTCGATCTACAATATCCTCGGCCAGAAGGTGACCACTCTGGTTGATAAAAGCCTCCCCCCCGGCGATCATGAAATCATCTGGGACGGCAGCGACGGCAAGGGCAAAATCGCGGCGACCGGGATTTACCTCTACAAACTTACCACCGACGGCAATGAGCGGTCAAAGAAAATGCTGCTACTGAAATAACCTGATAAAAACTGGAACACCAATATATTTCTTATTTTTCTCGATACGATTTGCTTGACAACCGCATAATTATACTATATTGTCCTCGTGAAAATTTTTGGCTAGATTGTAAAGGCGGCGAAATGACATCTGCTTTTCTACGGCGTAACCGGTCCCCCATATTGCATAAGGGATTAACAGTTATTAGCCCGACCTTCTCGGAAAACCAGAGGCATCGTCGTCCTTTTTTTAATATGACTTTTTAACTTTCGAGGGCTTTGCCATGAGTACTGAAGGTTTTAATCCGTTTCGGATGGCCCAGGCTCAATTTGATAAAATAGCCGACCAACTCGATCTCGATGAATCGACCCGAGAACTTTTGCGTAACCCGATGAGAGAATACCAGTTCAGTATCCCGGTCCGGATGGACGATGGGATGGTGAAGGTTTTCCGCGGATTCCGCGTTCAACATAATGATTCCCGCGGCCCCTGCAAGGGCGGCATCCGTTTCCATCCCCAGGAAACGATCGACACCGTGCGCGCTCTGGCCACGTGGATGACATGGAAATGTGCTGTCGTCGATATACCTCTGGGCGGCGGCAAAGGCGGCGTCATTTGCGACCCCCACAATCTCAGCATGCGCGAGCAGGAACAGATCTGCCGTGGCTGGGTGCGCCAACTGGCCAAAAATGTCGGCCCTCTTTCCGATGTCCCGGCGCCCGATGTCATGACCAGCGCCCAGCATATGCTCTGGATGCTCGATGAGTTCGAACAAATTCACGGCGCCAAGTATCCCGGTTTCATCACCGGCAAGCCGGTCGGTATGGGTGGTTCGCTCGGCCGCACCGAGGCGACCGGGTACGGTGTCATCTTTACCGTCCGCGAGGCCCTCAAACAGATGAATCTCAAACCGGAAAATCATACGATGAGCGTTCAGGGTTTCGGAAACGTAGCTCAGTATGCCATCAAGCTTTATGATCAACTCGGCGGCAAGACAATTTGTGTCTCCTGCTGGGATCAGAACGATTCCACCTCCTATTCATTCAAAAAAGCCGACGGTATCGATATCGATGCGCTGCTGAAAATCACCGACCGTTTTGGCGGCATCGATAAAGACAAGGCCCGCGATATCGGGTATGAAGTCCTGCCGGGTGATGCCTGGATCGAACAGGATGTCGGCGTCCTGATGCCGGCCGCTCTGGAAAATCAGGTCACCGCTGAAACGATTCAAAAGGTTCAGGGCGGCGTCAAGATTATCGCCGAGGGCGCCAATGGTCCGACCACTCCGGAAGCCGATGCGGTGATTTCCGAGCGGGGTATTTTCAATATCCCCGATTTCCTCGCCAATGCCGGTGGCGTCACCTGTAGTTACTTCGAGCAGGTCCAGTGCAACATGAATTACTTCTGGGAGAAAGAAGAAGTCCTGGATCGTCTCGATACCAAGATGACTTCGGCTTTCATTGCGGTCAGTGATCTGGCGAAGAAACAAAATCTGTATATGCGCGATGCGGCTTATATTATCGCCGTCGGTCGCGTAGCACAGGCCTGCCGCGACCGCGGCTGGGTCTAAGCCGGCCACAGAAGTGGCGTTTCAGTTGACCGGGTTACTGCAGCTGGGCCTAAAACCTAATCGCGAAAATTAATTCCCCCGTAGGGCGGTTCATCACAATTCCGCCTGTAAGGCCGCGGATATTAGAAGAATCCCATAATCCTCCCAAAGCTCATCCTTGGAGGAGGTAACCAAATCTGAAATTTATTGTACGAATGAAGAGGCGCTCAATTAACAAAATAGGACATTTCTATCTTACCTTGACAATCATTGAATTTTTTTGTATTTATAATTATCAGCATCAGTGTTTTACCTCCAAGGAATAATATAGACATCCATCCGGTGCTCTTGAGACAAGTGTCCTACAATTCGGGACAAGTACCAGTGTGTAAAGGTAAGGAAGGATAATGCATGATTTCCCACCTGTGGAGATTCTTGCATATTTAAAATGCCAGGATGAACAAATGTGTTTTTGGTCCCTAATATTGGGAATTTCGGATAATATATATTCTTTCAAGCCCATTAGGCTTTTAATGATGTTAACATAAGCAACATGAAATGGGGGAAAATAATGAATCTTTCAGTTGCAATATTCTTAATGCTTGCCTTTACCGTGGTAAGCATCAATCCGGTTAAGGCCGGTAATCAGGACCCCGATTTGAATCAATATTCAAGTGATGATTCGGGTGAGGAATTTGTTTCTGACATTGATTGTTTAGACGAGTGTTGTCCGGAATGCCTGACAAGACCCCTCAACCTTTCAGTCCACGTGATAGAAGTTTCCGGAAGTCTTGCCACCTTCTGCATCCAGGTTAAAGGTAGAGGTTGGGATTATGGCGGAGGAAGGATAGGAATGCATGTTTATGCATCTTCGAACGGTTACATCGGTGGATGCAGCAATTCAGGTCCCGGAAGTGCCTGCTTGGAATGCGAAACCAAGTTTACATGGACTTCCGGTTTCGACCCGGAAGACCCGTCCATTGATTTTTGGGCCAAAGGAGTTCAGTATGTTTACATGGGCCACTCTGTATGCACCATTATGGGAGATTCATTCACGGTCAATATTTCGCCTCCTGACACGACCGCAGAACTTCCCACGCCAGAAGAATTGGGGCCGCCACCCTGTGAGGCCCAGATCGGCGATCCCATAAATGTCAACAACGGCAACATGTATCAGGCAGAGCAGGATGTTTTCATTCCCTTTGATCGGGGATTGTCAATCGATTTTTCCAGAAGCTATAATTCCTTCGGCGTTTCATCTGGGCCGCTGGGCTATAACTGGAAACATAGCTACGAATACTATTTGGACGTTGACTCGGCCACCGGGAATGTGACCCTAAAGGAACCGACCGGTAGAGAAATCACCTTCGTCCGCTTTGAGTGGGAGGGTACAATTGAGTATACGCCACCCTATGGTATCCATTACAGGCTTGATACTTTAAACAGTGGGAATCCATACATTCTTACTACCGAAGATGATACCAAGTACTATTTTAATTCATCTTATATGCTGGAAAGTATTAGAGATAGAAACGGCAATTATCTTACTCTTGGTTATTCTCAGGGCAAATTAACTTATATTCTTCACGGCGACGACCCCTTTTTAACCTTCAATTATTATCTTGATGGGAATTTACAAAACCTCCTTGTCTGGAATGAGATTAAAGCCATATATGATTATTATCCTGATGGTAATCTCGAAAAAGTAACCTACCCTGACGGCAATTGGGTCATGTATACTTATGGGGAAAGAGGGCCGCAGATCAACAGGATAACCGAAATATCAAATTCTAACGGTGTCGGCAGATATTTCGGATATGATCAGTTTGGGCGAGCAAATAAAACCTATGGAAACGATGGAGTCGAACGTATCGACGCTACATTCGAGACTAATTGTTCCACTTGCCCCCGGATATTGGATACTTGGGCGATAACTCCAGTTGGTGATTCAACCAAATATGTCTCATCATGGGGTCCGGACGGGACCCGCCGCTTTTTGAATCAAGTATTCAATCCAACTTGCAGCGGATGCGGGGTCGAGTATGAATATGACGCCGGTGGCAATATCTCCAGAATTACATATGAAAACGGCATCGTCGATTCCTTCGCCTACGATTATAGGGGCAATATGATTCTGGCTATTAAAGCCTCCAATACCTCTCTGGCACAGGAAATCCGTTATGTATATCATGATGACTTCAATCTTCCGACCAGACTATACACTCAGAGCGTTGCCAATCCGTCTTCCTGGGATACAACATACTATGAATACGACGACAATGGTAACCTGGACCGACAAATCACTGCAGGTTGGATAAATATATTTGAAATGTACCGCGACACTACTATCTATGAATACAATTGGGCCGGCCAGGTAACCAAATTTGACGGTCCCAGGAATGATGTGGCAGATGCGACTATTTTTGAATATTACTTCAACGGCGATTTGAAATATATTATCCAAGCCAATGGAGATACTACCCAGTTTGGGGAGCGGGATTATTTGGGGAACAGACCCTGGATGAAAGATCCAAATGGCATTCTTACAAAGTATTTTTACGATACGAGAGGCAAACTCACAAAATTGGTGATTCGATCCGGCTATTCCGACAGTACGGTGACGGAGTATATCCACAATTTTGCAGGAGATATCACTGAGGTTATCCTGCCGGAAGGTAATTCTATAAGCTATGGCTATGACAGCAATAATTGGCTCCGGGATATCGTTAATGGAGCCAATGACTCGCTCATTTATGGCTATGACGACCGGTATAACCGCACCAGTGAAGAGATTAAAGATTCCCTGGGGATTCTTAGAAAATTCGAAAATTATGAATATGACAACAGAGACAGGTTGACCAGGACCATCAATCCGGATTCCAGTTATACCGAGTATGAGTACGATGACGTGGGGAATGTAATTTCTCAAATGGATGCCAACGGGAATTATACTTACTATGAGTATGATGAATTGGACCGGCTAGTTAAGACGATTCAGATGCTTGATATAGACAGTATAATTACACATTTCAAATATGATGCGCACAATAATATCATCGAAGTTATCGACCCTGATAGCAATGTATTTTCTTATAAATATAGTGATAGGGATAATCTGATTGAAGATAGCTCATCGATTACTGGTGTAACGAAATATAGTTATGATGCTGCCGGGAACCTGATTCGTAAAATCGACGCTGTTGACAATACGGCTGCTTACGACTACGATGAATTGAACCGCCTGATCGACATAAGTTTCCCTGATCCCACCCAGAATATCACGTATATCTACGATGGAACTCAATATGCGCTTGGAAAGGGCAGACTGTATCAGGAGCAGAGTCCGGCTTGCACAATTACTTATCGATATGATAATTATGGCAGATTGTTCCAGGAATTCAAAAGGATTGACGGCATTGATTATACAACCACCTATAGATATAACAAGAACGGCAATCTCGAAAAGATCATTTACCCATCCGGTTTGGAATTGCAATATTTATACGATCAGGCTGATCGGGTCAACAAAATCAGTTGGGACAACAACGGCACCTGGCTATCGTTGGCCAGTGAAGTTGGCTACGCTCCTTTCGGCAATCCCACGACTTATACCAGCGGAAGCGGCATTACGACATCTCTTGTCTATAACTACAGGTACCTAATAGATAGTTTGTATACTGGAATTGAACCGATATTAAACAGATCTTATACGTACGATTCGGTCGGGAATATTACTCTGATCTATGATAATCTGGATAATACTAATTGGCGGCAATACATTTACGATGATTTGTATCGATTAGCAATAGAAACGTCCAATCCCCATCAACAGCCACCCCTCGTAGCTTTCGCATTCAATTATTATGATAACGGCAATAGAAAGGCAACCTTCTTCGCTTCAAATCCTTCTCTTATCACCCAATATGAGTATAATGACAACAAATTGGTTGGCTTATCAGGAGAGGAATTTGCCGTTTATCGTTATGACGATCTGGGAAATATCACCTTCGACAGCACTAACGGTCTAATACGCACATATGAATATAACCACAATAATCGAATGATTTCGGTTGATTCCGGGACCACAGCGAGATATTATTACGACGGCGAAGCAAAACGGATAAAGAAAACCGTGCAGGCGTCCAATACGATATATTTATATGACCAGTTT
Organism: Candidatus Zixiibacteriota bacterium; assembly: GCA_030668485.1. GTDB lineage: Bacteria > Zixibacteria > MSB-5A5 > GN15 > JAAZOE01 > DAOUTW01. The sequence goes on along the minus strand of DAOUTW010000074.1, from coordinate 8,667 downwards.
GGTAGCCTGATATGCGAAATGGATTCCTCAGGTTCTTGGCAAACCGATTATATTTACCTCAATGGAAAGCCATTGGCCAGGATGAATCGCCAACATACGGCTCCTATTCGGGGAAGTGACTCTCGCCGGTATAATCTTGTCGGCGGAACGGATGACTTACCCGAATCCGCCATGCCTCTGAGGGATATTTACTATTTTCACGTGGATCATCTTGGCACACCGATAGTTATGACTAACGAAAAAAAACATATTTTTTGGAAGGCTGAGTACTATCCCTTCGGCGAAATTTATGATGAGTTTACCGTAGTATCAAACGAAGTCAGATTCCCCGGGCAATACCACGATGAGGAAACCGGCCTGTCTTACAATTGGCATAGATATTTTGATTCAAGGACCGGGAGATATCTTACTCCGGATCCCAGTCATTCTATCCAACAGCAAGGATCCGGTATCTCTTATCTCCTTCCTTCTCTTCTGAGGACACCGCAAGAGATAAACATGTTTGCCTATGTGACGAATAATCCCATAAATATGATGGATCCTGAGGGGCTGGCGGCCAGCCAATGTGAGGACGAAAAAGAACCTTGGGAAGAATGCCTTAGTGCCTCGCCGTTACGAAGTAGTTCTGATGAATGTAATAAATATCAGGACGATACGTACTTGGGCGTAAGCCTTCGGTGTTTTTGCAAATGTGCGGGCAACAGCCAGTGGTCGCAAAATGTACGTGGTTGTTTACGTTGTATGGAAGGGCATGGTGTATCAAGATTTACATCGCATTTCGAATGCTATAGTGCTGCAGACAACGCCGGTCTGGATCGACCGGAATTAAGAATTTCATATTGCTTTTCAATTTGTCTTTTTAGGGATGATTATTGATTATAGAATAACCCGGATAATGGGGAGGTAGGATCATGCCGTCTGGAAACTTCTTTACCATGATAGGATTTAGCCTGCTGGGATGCTTTATTACAATTTTTGCATTTGCGGCTTCATCGAGTGGGCAATTTCGTCTTAATACGCTGACTCTGCCCGGAGTAATACAAACAGCGTCCTTGTATGCTGTTGTATGCGGTATATTGCTTTGGCCTTTGATGTATTGGTGTCTAAAAGGCAAAAACCTGCTGATTATTCTGCCGATCATATATGTCTTGGCTTTTCTGGTGACTGTTTTGCTTACCATTCTTGATCCAAAAGTGGGTTTTATAGGGGCTTTTGCTTATTGGGTGCTGATTCTTGTGATTATAAAATATTTTGTCCCGGAATCTCCTTGACTTGAAATGCATGAATTATATGAAACAAGTTGATAATTATTGTAGCCGGTATGTATCGTCATGCACCATTTGGAATTTTCGTGATTGGCGGACGTCTCGTCTGCTGCCCATATAAATGAGAATGGCATCCATAGATTGCCACGTCACAGACATGTGCGGATGGATTACTTATCGAAGATATAGATTTCACTCCGCCAATCGAGAGTGCAATATCTGAAACAAAAGTTATTTGCTCAATGGTGCGCTGTTCTCGACCCATTCGGGGTCGTTCTCATCGACACCGACTTCGCTTCCCAGTTGGCAATCATTACCATTGACGGCTGCCGCCACATCACCGGTACCCTCATTGAACCGCCAATATCCGACCAGCCCCGGTTCGATGCCCAGTAGCGGGTGAGAATAATCGCCGGAGATTTCCGCCTTCGGCTGGAATCAGCCGATAAGCACCCCCTCTTTCAGTTTCAACATAACTTCCGCCCTTGCCGCAGCCCGCGGGCTGTGCGTTACTAAGATAACTGTTTTCCCCTGGCTCTTGTTCAATTCTGCCAGGACATTCAGAATTTCATCGGCAAGAGATGGATCAAGGTTGCCGGTTGGTTCATCGGCCAGTATCACGTCCGGGTCATTTCCCAGCGCTCGTGCAATTGCGACCCGCTGTTGTTGACCGACAGAGAGTTCTCTGGGAAGAAAATCCCGGCGATCAGCCAATCCGAGCATATCCAATAACTCTATCGCGCGTTCTTTCGGGTTCGTTCCGTTTCCGCCCTGCGGCAGCATCGGCAACATCACGTTTTCAACAGCCGTGAGATACGGCACCAGATTGAACGTCTGCAGAACAAATCCGATAGTCCGATTACGGAAGGCGGCTAACCGGGAAGCTGGAAGAGTATACAGGTTTTGGCCGCCGTACTTCACATGGCCCCCGCTCGGCTGAATAAGGCCGCCCAGAGACAGCAGAAGCGTAGTCTTACCGGAACCGGATGGGCCGGTTACGGCCACAAAGCTGCCCTCATCGATTCTCAGTGAGATATCCCTTAAGGCATGGACCTGTTGCCTGGAGCGGGTGTATGTTTTCGTAAGTCCATGGATGTCAAACATGCTCAGACCTCCTGCATAATGACAGCCGGATCGATCCGAGCTGCTCGATATATTGGATACCAACTGCCGGCCAGAGAGATGACAATCGCGACTAGGACCGACCACCAGAAGTAACCAATCACGGGACTGATATTCAGACCGGCAAGATAAGGTCCAAGAATTACTGCTGACACTGTGCCGGTCAGATACCCGAGAACACCGCCCACCAGCCCCAGAATGATCGCCTTGGTAAGGAAGAGCCAGTAAATGTGCCGCCTTCCCCAACCGATGGTAATAAGGGTGCCGATTTCCTTACGGCGTTCCTCGACATTGGCCCACATATAGTTGCCGATCGAGAACGATCCGACCAGAATGATGATCACGAGCAGAACCAGGGCAACCCTGGCCATAAGAGTATTGGTCTCAATCTGAGTATTGACAATATGACCGATGGTGGTGATTCGAGTGTCCGGCAGGATGTTTCGCAGCTTACCGAGCAAACCATCCGATATTTCACTGCAACACCCCATGATTTCGATGTTGCTGATCTGGCCGTCGATACCGAGTAGTTGCTGAGCCGTATGAAGGTGTGCGAAAATTCGGTTGTCGTCGATGGTCCCCGTCTCGGGGAGCACATGCGTCACCTCAAAGGTTTGACCGTCGATAGGAATGGTCGAACCGGTATTGACCTTGAGGCGTTCCGCAATCTGGCTGCCAACCCAGACCTCGTTGCTTCCAAGAGAATCAACTACCTTCCTTTGGGCCTTAAGATCGTCCTCTGTCAGGGATGACTCTTTGTTCTGTGATGGGGCGCAGGCTAATTCCAATTCGGCACCCATCAGGCCCGAAGCCTGCCAGATCGGCTTTGAGGCCAGCTCATTTGCCGGAAGTATACCGGTCAGAATCGCCGACGTGCCCTCAATCTCGATTCGCCTGCTTAATTTGGGAGACATATTGTCGACGCCGGGGATCATCGAAGAAGCTATCCGCTCAACATATTCCTCCGGAAATGTCGGAGCATCGACGTCGGCCGTATAATAATCATCTACCGCGGCGCCTTGCGGAAGGACCATTATGTTGGCGCCCAGTAGATCCAGCTTCCTGGCCACCACCTGTCTGGAAACGGATGTCACGGACTGAATGGCGACTATAACGGCGATTCCAAGCGTGATAGCGAGCAGGCCGGAAACCATGCGACCTTTACGCTGATAAATTTCCTTTAGAACAATCGTCCGAAACGTGAACGCCATCGATTACTTACCCCCCTTTTTGGGGGCAGGGCCGCATGGCTTGCCACCACATCCTTTGGGACCACAACCGCTTGCCGCGACCTTCGTCGCCGAGGTAATCAGGCTCTCTACTTCGACTATACCGGTGTAAGACCCGGTAACCTGGCCTTTAGCATTGATTACAATAGTGACCGGATCCGTGGATTGCATGTCGACCTTAAGCTGACTCAAAAATCCTTTCTCAACCTGGTCATCCATGTTGACATCGATGGCCACGCATTTGCCCTGCATCTGTGTGCAAGCCGCAGCACATCCTTTGGCGACATCAGTCGTAGAGGTCATTTCGGAGCGTGACGCTGTAACGTATACAGCCTGACCTGATTGGATGGCTTTTAGCACTTCTGCTTTTTTGGGACTGGGCACCAGTGCCACCAACTGCTGCGCTGTTAGCTTAGACGCTACATTGCCGCCAGCCATGACTCCATTGGATGCAAAGACAAGGACCAGAGGAACCGGTACGGCGGTTAACTTATACTTCTGGGTGAAGGATGAATTGGCAACATCAGCACGATTCGATTCAATCATCACTGACCCGGGAGTCTGATCCATGGCATTTTGAATCATTTGTCTCGCCTGATCGACCCCCGTAGCGCCGGGTGCAGTAACCAGCACAAAGGAAGCGTTACCCGCGTCGGCTGCCGACTCAAGCTGCTCGCTCGTAGAAGCGAGAGCCACAACAGGCAGACATATCGTGATCAACAGCACCACGATTTTTCTGTAGTTGAACATCATTACTCCTGACTGTATATGAACTAATTTCGTTACAAGTTTAAAAATCCAACGGCAGCAAAAGCCTGCTTCACTCAAAGTTCAATGTAACATTCCATAAGAACCGTTGTTGCTGGCGGGACCTTATGAGTAAATCGCGACCACCGGCTATTTCAGTCCGTCAGGGAGTTGCAACGCCCGCGTTCTCTTTCACGGACTGGGCTGTCCGGGAGGCCTTCTGCTTCTTGCACACCTCGACAGGGTGTTGCTTTATGATGGCCTGCAGGTTTTTTGCGTCTCGCTTGATGATAGCTTCCGACACCAGATGTCTTTTCGCCCATTCAAGAACCTCAACCGCTGCCTTTGGCGCGCGACTCGCCAGACGGTAGTAGACCCACTTGCCGTTTTTCTCACCCTCCACCAGCCGCGCCTGTTTGAGGATAGACATATGCTTGGAAACCGTGGACGGAGCCAGATCCAGCAGTTCTATGATCTGGCATACGCACAATTCACCAACATTTAGAGCCATCAAAACCCTCACTCTGTTCTCATCGCTGAGGGCTTTGGTTATGGAAAGAAAGTCTTGCACAACATCTCCTATAATTCGCCAATTATCGAATTGTTTTATTATACAACAATATCGACAATTAGCAACATCTTTTTAGCGGTAACCGAGAAATTTCTGACATCAACCATCGAAGCTGTAGGAACGTTTTCGCGTCAGCATAAAACAGGCTTCTGCCGGCGAGGTGGCTCATCATTTATGATAGGATATTTTGTGAGGAGATATCTACCCGCCATAAAAGGCAAACCCACCCGCCACGCCGTAAGCATGGACGGATGGGTTACTTATCAAAGATATAGATTTCACTCCGCCAATCGAGAGTGCAATATCTGAAACAAAAGTTATTTGCTCAATGGTGCGCCGTTCTCTACCCAGGCGGGGTCGTTCTCATCGACACCGACCTCGCTTCCCAATTGGCAATCATTACCATTGACGGCTGCCGCCACGTCACCGGTACCGTCATCGAACCGCCAATATCCGACCAGGCCCGTTTCGATACCCAGAAGCGGGTGAGAATAACTGCCGAAAATTTCCGCCTCTGTCCGGGCGATGTTCCACATTCTTATTTCGTCGATCAGTCCGACAAAGTAAAACTCATCATACATCAGCCGACGACCGATATTCAGATCGGTGGGGAAAGCATTCAATGATGTCAAATCGGTATCCTCGCATCTGTTCAGAAACCCATTAACATAGAAACACACGCGGCCGGAAGAATATGTCACCGCTATATGACTCCATTGATTAGTCGGAATCGTCTGGTTTCCATTTACACGCTCATAGCCATTCACCGTCTGAACTCCAAGATCGGCTCCGACTAAGCGTTCATGAAGCAAAAGACTATATTGAAGACAGCATTGCGACTCGGTTTTATCGATGATTCTGAGGTATCCGCCAGTCGACTTGGGGTATACCCAGGCTTCCAGCGTAAACGAGGTCGTAAAATCCAATTCGCTAAAATGCGGAATCACGCAATAATCATCGCCCTCGAATTCAAGAGAGTACATTCCGAGATTCGCTTGAGTTTCGACAACGTTGCTGAAAGATGACAGGCCGCCCACATCCTCCAGCAAAATGGCATAGTAATAAATCTGCCCCGTATCGATTGAGTTGTCTACAAACACAATACTGTCCTGATTCTGGATTGTCGCCAGTAGGAGATCATCGGTGATTACCAATTCATCGAGTGATCGGTAAAGCGTATAGCTCTGGAAATCTTTAATTGGTGACTGGACCCACGTTATTATGACACTATCCGAAAAAGAAGTCGGATAATTGAGTTGAACCGGGCTGGGAACCCCGTTGTTGGTTGTACAGGAGTCGATATTGCTAAAGCTGATATTGCCAAAAATATCGATAGTGGCCACCTGGAAATAATAGGCGGCGGTATCCAACAGTGAAGTAATGGTGCATGAGGTATCCGCCTGATCCTCAATTATCGGCGCCCGGGGGGACCAGAGGTGATCGATTGCGTCCGTTGTGTCATAGAATATGAAATACATCTCGAAGTCCAAATCGTCATTCTTATCCCAGGTTATGGTAGCCGATGAGTCAGTAACTCCGGAAACCGCAACGATATTCGGTTTCTGAGGCATAAACAGCGTTGTGTCGGTATAGCAATAGACAGCATTGGAGCTGGAAATATGATTATCGGCATCGGTACCATAAGCATAAATAACGTGCCCTGCTCCGTGTGGATGCCAGTGCGCATCCCATTCCATAGTATACGGCGGTGCCAGGTCGACGCCGATAAAATTGTTGTCGGCGAAAAACTCAACCTTTACGACGCCTTTATCGTCGGTGGCGATAGCCTCGATCTCAACAATTTCACCGATAAGGGAACCACCAAGTGGGGAAATTATCTGCACCACCGGGTATGATGACACCGTTTTTTGTACGATATTGGATGGGAGACTGACATTGTCGTTATCATCGCTGGTTTTGATTCTGAAATAATACATACTGTCAATAGACAGCCCTGAGATCTCAATCAATTCAGTCGAACCTGCCACTTTTGGTGCTGGCAAATCGGGTACCTGGTTTGCGTCAGTCCATTCCGTGAGTACACCAACATCTGTTGCATAACGAATATCGTATGATGTCGCCGTCCCCTCATCGCCGTCATTACCGGGAGATGTCCAGGTTAAGAGGGCGGTGGTGTCCACCAGGCCAATAATCTCAAGGTCGGTAATTGCTGCCGGCGCAATGTTGTCGACCGGGCTTACACTCGAATCATCGTCGCCGCACCCCAGGGCCAGGGCAATAATTAAGCCAGCGCCCCCAACCATCACCAGTAACTTTTTCATAAATACCCCTCCTTCAAATATAAAGAGCTCCTATCGTATTGGACCGATGGCCTCTCCGATATGCCTCAGGCGCACAGAGGATCCCCACTATCGCCAATATTAATTCATGATTGTTATAAAAGCATGATAATATATTAATTTACGGAACGCAAGAATAATAGTAGAGGGTCAAGTCCCTTATGTCACAGATTATGATCGTCAAATCATCGGCTCCCACCTGTCCTGAGAATAGAGGGGTCTGCCCCGAGGTTAAGCTTGGACAAATATCCGTGCCATTGGGATAAATTTCAGGGCGGTCGGCGATACCGACAGACAAGGAACGCGCGAGTTGATTTTAGAATCAAAAAACAGTATCTTAAATTATTGCACAACTATGGAGGAATATCATGACCAAAGGTGAAAAGTGGAAAGCCTTTTTTGAACACAAGGGGTGGATTGTCGACGATGTCATCTCCGGCGGAGACGGTGAGAAAATTATTATCTCCATCTGTCAGGGAAATATGGCCATCGATCCCAAGGAGGCGGCCATCGAATCGGCCCTGATACTCAAGGACCTGGATATTCTGTGCTATGAAACTCGTTCCGGGACCGTCTTTTTCCAATGGGACGATATTGTCCGGGTAAAAATCGAGGTGGATGGCAAGAAACGCGGTTGGCTGTAGGTTAATTATACAACTCAGGCGCCCGGATCATCAACAACAAAGGATCGTTAAAAGCTTTCGACCGCTTCCTTGATGCTTTTGTAACTCTGGAACAGCGGAAGAATCCGGCATCGATCCATGAGCGATTCCACAATCGCCGGCATGCCGACAAGCCTCAAATCACCACCCCGGTTACGCATCCGGGTCAGACCGCCAAGACACATGCCCAGCCCGCTTGAATTCATCCAGGTTACTTTCGTCAAATCAAGGATCACATGAATTTTTGTCTGATCGACAAACTTATCGAGAGTTTTGGCGATCTCTTCGTCCTCGGGGCCGCCCATCAACTTGCCTTCCAGAGTTATTACTTGTATCCCCTCTTGCTCTCCGAGAGTCATCTCCATAATAAGGGCCTTTCCGTTCTGAGATTGAGCCAATTATGATTACTCCAACTTATACCAAATGTGCGACAAAATTGCAAGAAGCTTTTACAAGTTCTGATGTCCGGGAACACCTCTTGCCGGTTTGGTTTTTCTCAATTGGAAACGCACATCCGCGGGGTGGCTCATCTATTCTGATGGTGATTTTCATGAGCAGCTATCTGCCCATCATGAAGGGCTTGTTGAAAAAGTAGTAGATATCTCCCCCCATTTCGTGCGGTCACGCACGATGTCATTCCCGCGCAGGCGGGAAGGTGCATTCACATTTGAAGTGCAACAGAAGGTTGTAAAATACTTCTGCCGGAGTCCGAAAGTCCAGACATTTTCTGGGTGTTTGATTGTATAATCTGACTCGCTCAATAAATTGCTC
>DAOUTW010000047.1 GCA_030668485.1 Candidatus Zixiibacteriota bacterium | reverse complement strand
CTGGCGGCAATCACCCTCGATGCCATCGATCTTGATCGGGGACTGGTGACTGTCCTGGGCAAAGGGGACAAAGAACGAAGCGTTCCCGTGGGAAAACCGGCCATTGAGAGTTTTCACAAATACAAAGACGCGCGCACGGAGAAACTGGACAACCTTGGAAAATCAAGCGATATTCTCTTTCTTAACCGCAACGGGGAACCTTTATCGGTTCGCAGCGTAAACCGAATTGTGCATATTTACGGGCTAAAGGCAGGTATCAAGGTGACACCGCATATGCTGCGGCATAGCTTCGCCACACATCTACTGGACAATGGCGCGGATATCCGGGCGATCCAGGAAATGCTGGGGCATGAATCATTGTCTACCACCCAGGTATACACTCACATAACAGCCGGACGGCTGAAAGAAGCATACAAAAAAGCTCATCCACGAGCATGAGGTAGTTATGAAAATTCGTTCCACAACCATACTCGGCGTCAGAGTCGGCGATAAGGTCGCTCTGGGCGGCGACGGGCAGGTAAGCTTTGGCGACACCGTCATGAAATCATCGGCGATAAAACTGCGTCGGATATATAACGACAAAATCCTGACCGGTTTCGCCGGCTCGGCGGCCGATGCCTTCACTCTGTTTGAATTGTTCGAAAAGAAAATCGAGGAGTTTTCGGGTCAGTTGCCACGAGCCGCGGTGGAACTGGCCAAAGATTGGCGTCAGGATAAATTTCTGAGGCACCTTGAGGCTCTGCTGGCAGTGGTCGACAAGGATCATTCATTTATCATCACCGGCAAAGGCGATGTCGTCGAACCGGACGATGGTGTTATCGCCATCGGTTCAGGTGGTAATTATGCACTCTCGGCGGCCAGGGCGCTGATCGCCAACACCGATCTCGACGCCACCGAAATCACTCGCAAATCGCTTGAAATCGCAGCCGGTATTTGCGTTTACACCAACACCAATATCAAAGTTGAAACTCTGGGGTAATCATGGAATCTCACGCGCTTGATAAAAAGACAGTAGAAAAGAAACCCGCAATAGATCAATTAACACCCAAAGAGATTGTCATCGAACTCGAAAAATATATCGTGGGGCAGGATAGTGCCAAGCGCGCCGTGGCTATCGCCTTGCGCAACCGCTGGCGGCGGCAAGCGATTACATCGGATATCGCCGCCGAAATCATGCCGGCTAATATCCTCATGATCGGCCCGACCGGGGTCGGTAAAACCGAAATATCCCGGCGACTGGCGGCCCTGACCGCCGCACCGTTTGTCAAAGTCGAGGCCTCCAAGTTCACCGAGGTCGGATATGTCGGCCGCGATGTCGAATCGATGGTGCGCGATCTGGTCGACCTGGCGGTCAACATGGTCAAAGAGGAAAAGGCCAAACAGGTTGCCGAGGAAGCCAAAAAGCGTACGACCGAAAGATTGCTCGATCTGCTACTAAGGCCCACGGAGCCGAAACCGGGAGAAACCGAGGAAGACCGCAATCGCGCGAAAACCGCACGGGAGTTGTTTCGCGTGAAGCTCGAAAACGGCACGATGGAACATCGCGAGGTCGAGGTCGATGTCAGCCAGTCGAATATGCCGATTGTCGAAGTGTTCACACCGCAGGGTCTGGAAGAAATGGGCGTCAACTTCAAGGAAATGTTCGGTAACCTGATGCCGCCGCAGGCCCCCAAGAAGCAAAAGCTGGTGATATCCGATGCCCGCAAAATCCTGGAAGCGGAAGAAACCGGCAAACTGGTCAATATGGATGAGGTAATTTCGGTCGCGCTCGAACGGGCACAGGAATCGGGCATCATCTTTATCGATGAGATCGACAAGATTGTCGGCGGCGACGGCAAGCATGGCCCCGATGTCTCCCGTGAGGGTGTCCAGCGTGATATCCTCCCGGTGGTGGAGGGATGCGCCGTGACGACCAAGTACGGCATGGTCCGCACCGATCATGTGTTGTTCATCGCCTCCGGAGCTTTCCACGGCAAGTCACCCTCCGATCTTGTCCCGGAACTGCAGGGGAGACTCCCGATCCGGGTTGAACTGACTTCACTCGGAGCCGCCGATTTTGTCCGCATTCTCAAAGAACCGAAAGCGGCATTGACGCGGCAGTACAGAGAGATGATGGAGACGGAAGGGGTGGCGTTAACATTTACCGATGATGCGATTGAGAAGATTGCTCAGATAGCCGCTGATGTCAACGAGAAGGCGGAAAACATCGGTGCTCGCCGTCTGCACACCGTGATGACGACATTGCTGGATGAGATCATGTTCGATGCTCCCGATTGCGACAAGAAAATCGCTATCACCGAGGAGATGGTCGACGAGAAGTTATCCGCCATCGTCAAGGACAAAGATCTCAGCCGGTATATCTTGTAATAGTAGGTCAGGTGCCTGTGGCACCTGACAATATACTTATTTTCTGTAAATTACATAAAAATCCACTTGACTGATCTGTTATATACTTATATCTTGAATGCATAATCAGGGCAATCATCTCGATTTTGCATCATATCAGCCGTATCTTCCGATGGATAAGCCGGCATGCCGGTCGGATCAAAGAATTCGAAAGAATTGAATACCATTCGTCTCCAACAGCGTCCAGTTTTGATTGGAGGTAGATGAAAAGTCACATCATGATTTAATTATTTATCAAAGCTGATTTTTAATGAAAGGAGGATTCAATGCCAGGAAGCTCAATGAAAAAATATACGTGGCTTGCGTGTCTGGGCATGATTGTCCAATTATGCGCTTTATCCAGCATTACTTATTCCGATGAGTTGAGAACACAATCGCCTCCCGCTCACCTGGATGGAGCTATTTTTGCAGCGACAGTAACCTCCGGCGATTTCACCGGATTGCTTGTTCAGTACGATGATAACATTTCCTTCCATACAGATGACGCCGTTCTATTCACACGACAAATTACTCCCCTCGAAACACTCTGGTTCTCATCAACGGGGATGTACCTCGCCATAGCTGCCATTCATCAGCATCACAGCTCAACATGTGATCTGACCCTCATCAGATTCGATGGAACAGTAATATGGAATTCTGATAACATACCGGCAGGGCGCATTCATATCTCCGATGACGGGAGTTCGGTCGTTGCCCTAAATGGCATTAATGATTTTGGCGGCAAATCAATAATTGTCTTTTATGATTCTGATGGAAGGCCAATAAACTCATTAGAGGGATTAGCCATTCGATCTGAGGGCGCCGCGCTATCGCCAAACGGCCAGTTATTTGTGACGGCTGTAAAAGGTGATGCATCGGACGGAGTTGTTTCCATGGACGATCAATTGATGGCTTACAATAATCGGGGCGAGTTGTTATGGCAGGAAACGGCCTTTGGTCTTCATTTTGCGGGTCAAATCCAGATTACCGGTGACCGTGTTTTTGCGTCTTTTTATGCTGACAGTGGCCGGAAGCATTTCATTAATATCTATGACACCAATGGCCGTGAAATCTGTCAGGTTGATCCTCAAATTCCCAATTACGGGGCCTATCACTTAAGAGTCTCGGCATCAGAAAGTTTTCTGATGGCTTACGGGCACCACCACCTTGTTATGATCGATGCAAACGATGGAAAGATACTATGGGAATGGGAGTGGAGTGATGCCGACGACGAGTCTCTTCTTTATGATTGCCTTTTGATTGAGGAAGCCGACGCCGTAATAGCCGCGGCCTTTTCAGGAAAACTAGGTCGAGTCTTGATGGCATTTGATGAATCGGGTAATCTGGTGGGACGACAACAGTATTCAGTGAAGAAATCCGATTGGGATGATTTGCGTTTGTTCCTGGATAAAGGCAAAGTATTCCTTTTGGACAATGGCTGCAAAAATAATCTTCAGATATTGCGATAGGGGGATACCATGAAATATTTAAACTCAATTAAAAAAGGGATTCCTGCAATAAATGATTTTACTTGCAGAGGCCATTTTCTCATCACTTTTGCATTCGTGATGATACTTATCGGGGGGTTATGGTCCAACGCATGGGCCGATCCGATAACCAGTGTGGACCCAACCAGTCTCCATTTTTCCCCAAGTGACAATTCGTTGACTTTTACAATCAGCAATACAGGTGACGGGGAAATGACATGGAGTATTGCCGATGACAAACCATGGCTTACCGTAAATCCGGCCAACGGAACCACCATGGCCAACGAAACAGTTCAAATCACAGTAACGGTTGATCGAAACGATGTTCCGGCAGGTGAACATACCGGGACTATAACGATTACCTCAAATGGTGGAAACAAAACTGTTGCTGTTACACTATCTGTCAAGAAACTCGTTGATCAATGGCCTTTCGATGACCAAAAAAAGGCGCATTGTTATAACCATGGGATTGGTGGATATCAGTGGGTAGGTCCCCTTTTTCATGGAGGAATAGATATACCCAAAGCTGCCGGGACGGATGTATTTTCAGTAATTGAGGGTGTTTTATACAGCCAGACGCCTTCAGGAGAAAATGGCTCTGTATCAGTCGCTCCGACAGCGGAAGGGCCCTTTGCATGGCATCATTACCATTTGGATAACATTCCTGGAGATTTAAAAGACGTTGTTAATGACGGCGCCGCAAATGCTGGTGCAATTACAAAAACAACTAAAATTGGTGAAGTTTTTCTATGGAATGGACTCGGGGGTGTAGTTGATCACATACATCTTACGAAAACCAGTGTCCCACCGGCCAATCTGCATACCATCATAAATCCCTTGCATGAACTTGATCCGATGCCAGGTATGGCGGCCAAACTGGATCCGGCGCTTTTCAAGATAGATACCGATAACTGGCAGGCCAGACCCACTACACATGATTTCAACACAGTGGTTGATGGCGCCCGTGTTATCAAAGATGATGTTGACATTGTATCTCATTCGACTACTGATGTCACTCAGTGCGCCGGTGCCGAAAAGAATAAGGCCGAGATCAATGCCATTAGTTACCGGGTTCAAGGTCTCGGTAATGTGGCTGGAAAGGACATCAATGAACGCTATTTAATGGATTGGACTGTAATCTCGTCAAATTTTAGTGATGGTGGCAAGGCTGATTTGGTATATGACAAAAAGCATAATACGGAAAACAATAAATTCTATTTCAACTACTTCCTGGTAACTAATTGCGGAAAGCAAACTGATACACAAATTCGAGCTGCTAATGATGCTACCGTGAATGTCATGAAAAACGCCTGGCAAACAGCCGTTGACAAAGATAAGAATGATGATGACGCAATGACAGGTCCCACGGGTACGGGTACAGATGACAAAGCGGACAAAAACGCGGATGCCAAATATCCCGACGGTCGATATCGAGTAACCACAAAAGCACGTGTATTCCTGGGCTCATCCGGCTCCAAACCCCTCGGTTCCGAAAAAGAGCAAGAGGATTTGGTTTATGTCAATAATTTCTCGCAAACCATCGATCCTTCACAATACGTGTATTACCCGGGTGATTCGGTATGCGTCACCGGGACCCAATACCTGCCAAACTCACCTTATGCAATTTACTTGACTGCCAAAACAGATTGGTCGGATCACGCCGCTATTCCACCTGGATCGTTCATCACGGAGACAGGTGTGGTCACAGATAGCAGCGGTAATATTCCCCTTACCATGATTTGGGATTCGTACATGCCTAACGGGGTTCCGGATACCGGTTATGTTATTGTGGTTGATTACGATAAGGATAGCGCTTATCATCTTCCCCGTGAAGGTCACACGATAGATGCAATAAACCATATAATTTCGACATCTGGCGTAACCGACCGGATTCTGGCCGGTGAGAACGTTACCTTTGGCTGGTATCAGGATGGTCAGTTGATGATGGATATTGAGTGGTTCTATGACTTTGCAGCGTTTGGCGACATGGATCCCACGCGTCAAACTCATACCGGCATGCTCAACTTCAGGGAATCGTATCCGGAATATGACGGACTTTCGCTGTACTTCATATTCTATCCACCTGCGGGTGCCAACGGTTGGAGGCAGACGATTATTCATCCCAACGGTGTCAGCGACGTCTATGCCTACAATGCTCTTGGTGTGCCATTCACTGCTGACTGGATATTGCCTGACCTTGTCCCGTCGACACCCGGTAATTTTGATACCATTTTTACAGCCGTTGATTTGGGAGAATATATCCAAAACAATCCGACCGGTATTAATGGCGGCGAATGGTCCGATGGGCAGACTCTTTCCGACCTTGACGTAGAAGTGCTCGGCGGGCAAGCAATTGGGTGTGACGGCGTGTATTGGGCGGTGAGCGAATTTATCATTGACCCGGTAAAGAACATTCCAGTACCAGTCGGAGGAGAGGAAGATTACCTCAACAGTCACTCGTATCCAACCGATCTTCTTATCGCAGAGCATCATTCCAACATGCTGCCTGTCGGTTGGCCATCAGGCGACTGTTGCGAAGTTGCCGGTGATGCCAATCATGACAGTGATGTCAATGTCGGTGATGCGGTGTATGGCATCGGTTATGTCTTCAAGGGTGGGCCCGCCCCATCATGTTTCAATGAGGCCGATGTAAACCTTGACTGCGAATACAATATTGGCGATGTGGTCTACCTGATCAACTATGTATTCAAGACTGGTCCTACTCCGACGTGCGGCTGCGTTGACTAAGCGGCTTTGTGGAAACGAGTTCTACAGTTACAAACCTGGCCTGCCAGAAATGGCAGGCCGGGGCAGTGGCTTGCCGCAACGGGTGCTCTATATACCAACCCTCATGATGCCCGCAAGGTTATCCGAAGTATCTCACCCGGCGCCCATAACCGCATACGCGGGCCCCAGGTGCCGGTGCCGCGGCTGACGAGTACCGGCATACCGTTGATTATATATTTACCCTCAAGCAAATCATTGAACCGGGCAGTGATGTAATCAAACGGCCAGATTTGCCCGCCATGCGTGTGCCCCGACAACATCAGACCCACTCCCAAATCTGCGGCGATTTCGGCCCCGTTCGGTCGATGTGAAAGAAACACCGTCGCGGTATTCTCCGATCGGCCATCAAGGGCCCTTCCGTAACGATTCCTAATATCGTCCGAATCGCGCATCTCCCGGCCATCATCGACACCGGCCAGGATAAGACCGGGGAGAAGTTCATGCCATTCATTATGAAGCATCCGAATACCGGCATCATCAAGAAAGCGTACACTCGAGTCATGACCAGCGTAACGCTCATGATTTCCGGTGACTCCCCAAACTCCCTGCGGCGCGGAAAAGCCGCGCATTATCGAAGATATCCGCTGGTCGCGTTCGCCAGTGCCATGACCCTCAATGATATCACCGACCAGGACAATCAGATCCGGTTGCAGTTCATTCGTCCGTTCCACCAGGTCCGCCAACCAGCCTTCGCCGGGAGAATTACCGACATGCAGATCGGACAGGGCGACGATCACAAGACCATCAGCCTCGTTTGGCAGTCCTGCCATTTGAATTTCGTATTCGTTAACTACCGGAGCGCGAAAACCCTGCACGAAAGCAAAGATCGAAAGGCCCAACCCGGCCAGAAGCGCGATACCGCGCCATGAGGGCGCCTGCTTCGAGAGCAGAAATCCGAAACCGGTGATGATATCAACGACAAGGAGACATAAAAACAGGAGAAACAAAATTCCCAGCCAGTTTTCACCCAGCATTTCCAAAGATCGGGAAATGACTTGAGGTAAATCGAGAAACCTCGGCGCGAAAAAACTCGACCAGAGGAAGGCCGCGATAATTACCATAAGCCAGGTAGACACATGCCGGGCAATAAATGGTACCGATGCCGCGCGCCAGAAGACATAGACATGCAGGCCGGTCCAGATGGTCAGGACAATTGTCAGAAACACGATATACCGCTCCCTTGTTGAATGGCGCGTTGCGTTGGTATATTATATTACGTGGAAAATGTTATCTCAACAAATAAATTTGAATATGGCGTCAAGTTGGCTATAAACCCAGGCGTGCGTACCTGGGTTACCCATTGATTGTTTGACGGGTGGCCCACCATTTATGGTGGGAAAATAATGGGCGATGTGGACATCAGCCATGCACTAATTATACTTGAGATTAGGCTGCAGAGTGAATTATTGTAATCCCAGGTCCTCCGCCACGGCGGACCAATATCTGGCATGAAAAAATGATTCTATTTCAGGAGGATCATATTTTTCGTTTTTGTGCGATCTGCCGCGCGAATTTGATAAAAATAGATGCCGCTGGCAACATTATCACCGAATGAATCCTTACCATCCCATCTGATCTGATGATAACCTGACGGGAGGTTCCCGTTGACTATTCTTTTCACTCGTTGTCCCAAAACATTATAGATGTCAAGGGTTACCTGCGATGCAGTCGGCACAGCAAATGTAATGGTTGTATAGGGATTGAAAGGATTTGGATAATTCTGTTCCAGGACCAGGGATTCGGGTATTAACCTGATGCGTGATAAATATCTGATAGAGTTGGGTATATTTAGGATGCCCCAGCCGCAATCATTATTGGGACAAGGCTCGCCGTATGGAATAGCTCCGGCAATGAGAGCTTCCTTGATCTCACGAGCCGTAGCGTTGGGGTCAACCTGCCTGAGTATTGCCACCGCTCCAGCCACATGGGGCGCGGCCATTGAGGTTCCACCATGAACCCTGTATCCGTTACCCGGAATAGATGACCATATATATGCCCCAGGGGCACATAGGTTGGGTTTGATGGAGATGGAATCGCATCCCGACGGTCCCCGGCTGGATGAAAACCACCGCATACCCGATCTGTGGTCAACCGAGCCAATGGCGAAATTCGTCAGGGAATCATCGGCCCGGCCACCGGGCCAGATTAAGGACATATAATCTGGGCCCCCATTACCGGCGGCGAACACATTGACAATTCCCAATGCCTCGGTCATATCGAATATATCCCACATATATTCGTCACAATCACCCCGAGATCCCCAGCACAAGTTGATCACATCAGGCATATCATCGGTTGTATGGGGATCGCCGTCCGGATCGGCAGCCCATTCAAAAACTCGCCAGCCTGGGCCTCCGATCCATTTGGCGTCGGGCGCCACTCCGATTGTGTCACCTGTTACGTCGTTATGGCCAACCATGATACCCATCAGGTGCGTTCCGTGATAACCGGATGTAATAGGGAACCCCGGCCCATATCCATGCCATGCCGCCGATGTGTCTCCATCGTGTCCTTTCCAGTTGGCATAAAGCGCGGGATGATTGCCGTCAACACCATCTATATCAGATATACATACAATACGGCCCAAACCTGTATATCCCATATGCCAGGCCTCATCCGCGCCGATAAAACGAAGATTCTCCTCCACGCCCCCGACCGTTATTGGCCTTTTTAGTTGAGATTCTACAGGATCATCAGGTGCTAACATAATTGGATCAGGGTATCGAAAAGCCTGTATAATATCCTCATGTGCAACAGCGGATTTGATTGTTGAGGCCGTGACTTCGACGGATATGGTGTTGGTTAGCCAGTGATTCTGGATATTTCTGACCGAACCCTGTTTCACTAATCCGCGTAAGTAATCTAAAACATGAATCTGGGTAGACGCCGCCACTTCACGCAGTCGGTGCAGACCATACCGGCGCTTCTGATCGAGTGTTTCGCCGGCTTCATTCATTTCTTGCATTAACTCTTCAGCCGATAATCCCCCGACTATTTTTAATTCAACCGGAATAAATTCGTTAGTGGTGCGACTTATTAAATATTCAGCAAGATCGAAATCGATTTTGGGAAACGCCGCATCAATGCCAGAAGATGCATCCGGCAAAAGCGGCGTCGACAACATAAAAAATGATATTACCGTTACGGCAATAATAAGATCATATTTTAAGGTATTCCACATATAATCCCACCTCCAACTGAGACAATCAGGGATGCCTATAAGCAGTATAAAGTGAAAATCCGATTAGTCAAGGAGAACCAATGCTATTAATGACGGGGGGACCACCATTTAGGATGGGAAAATATTCTGCCACTGTGGACATATGCCGTGCACAATATAAACTTCAGCACTTGAAATCAGATCATCTGCGCGACAGCCAAAATGTGGCCCCTGCCACTGCGGACATATGCCGTGCACAATATAAACTTCAGCACTTGAAATCAGATCATCTACGCGACAGCCAAAGGGTGGCCCCTGCCACTAATCGCAGCATCCTTCCAGCATCGGAGCGCCGTGCCGGAAGACATAACTGATAACATAAACGGCATCGCCGACATTGGTCAAACCATCGGCATTGACGTCCCCGGTACAAACGTCCGGAATCGGAGGCTCGCCGCCGCGGAAGACATAACTGATAAGATAAACGGCATCACCAACATTGACCATCCCATCGGCGTTAGCATCTCCGCAGGTTAATACCGGTGGAAATCCGTTATCTCGTAGCATCATCAATGAGAAGTAATCGGCCAGATATACCATCCCGCCGCCGGCTGATAAGGCTCCGGCGAATCCCGGAGTATCATAGATATCGAGCAGAACCGGATTGTCCGGGTCGGTAACGTCCACCAGATGAAGTCCCAACCGTTCAACCGCTACATAAGCTCTGCCATCCTGAACGTTGACCCCAAGATTGGTACCGGCATTGCTGTAGTCACCACGCATGGCCGGTGCATAAGGGTTGCTTATATCGACAATGTGCATCCCATAGTCGGCTTCGGTCAGGTATGCGAAATCGTCCAATACAAAAATATCCCGTGCTTCCCATGCCTCAGGAGAATAACTTACAAATGAGATATCAGTAGGGTCGGCGACATTTATAATTGTCAGGCCTTTGAAATAATCGGCAATATAAGCCAGGCTGTCCTGAACGACGATACCATAACCGTGCCCTGAAACAGTGATGCTGTCGAGCATGAACGGGTCGGCCGGATCGGTTATGTCGAAAGTGGTCAGATGAGGAGAACCGTCGGTCACATAAGCGACCGTATTCCGGACGCAGACTTCATAAGCGAATCCCGGCGTTTCGATACTGTCGAGGAAAACCGGATCAGCCGGATTACCGACATCGATAGTAACCAGATGATCGCCGCCGTTATGATAAGTTATACAGGCCAGGTCGCCACTGACACTCACGGCCGACATGCTTCCCGAAAGATCACTAAATCTTCCAGATGCGACCGGATTGGCCGGATCGCTGATATCCATTATGAAAAGGCCGCAACTGTCGCAGACAACGTAGGCATAATCACCGACAACATCAACATCGCGAATCCGAAACGGGAACCCGAAGGAACCAACCGGATTGGAGTCGGCCGGACAATTGGGCGGCAGGCATAGCAGATCATTTACATCGAATATCTCAAGGCCTCTCCGACGGTCGACCGATTCGATATAGAAGGGAAAACCGTAGATGGTATAGGCCAGACTATTTGCCACAAAAAGTCCGGTCGGGTTCAGATCGGGAAGACCGACCCGCACCGGATTGGAGGGATCGGCAACGTTTATTATCTCCAGGTGAGCATCGAACTGCGTGAAAAATTCCATGTAATTGACATATACCAGGCTGTCTTCATGGGTAATATCCAGAGAGATACAATCCGCACCGGGAATAATTTCAAATGGAAGCGAGCCAACAACCTCAGGCGGGGAGAGGTCTATATTCACAACCCAGAAACTGTCGCCGACCACAAAGGCCAGGCTGTCGTTAACGATGACGGAGGTTGATATCCCCGGAATATTCAGACTGTCAAACAATTGCGGATCTGCGGGATTGCTGATATCGATAATCGACAATCCATTAAAATCATCCGCGACATAAGCGAGGTCATTCACGACGAAAATATCCCACGGCAAACCGGGTGTGTTAAAACTCCCCAGAGAATCGGGGGCTGATGGGACAGATACGTCGAAGACGATAAAATCGGTCATGTCGTTGGATGTTATGGCGCAGGCAAGACCGTCTCTGACAAACAGGCCGTTGATACCGTTGGTAACCGGGCGCTCGCCAACAATCGCCGGGTTGCCGGGCAGAGTTACATCGATTATGGTAAGCCCCTGTTCGCCGGCAAGGTAGAGCAGTGAGCCGAGCTTGAAAACTTCTCTGGCTCCCCCGTTGATATATTGTTCGGAGATCATAACCGGTAGACTTGAATCCGAAACATCAAAGATGACCAGGCCATTTATAAAAGCGCAGTAAGCAAAATCGTTATCGACCAGTATATCCTGAACCCCGAGCCAGAGGCTGCTTGATATATATTCCAGAATAGAATCCTGCCTGAGTGCCGCTTTTGGATAGTAATCGGGCATAATATTTTTGTCATCGGAAATTCTGTCCCGAAGATAATTATCCGGGCCGACCGGAATATCGGTAACGCGGTTTTGCATCCGGTGGTCATAAGCCGAATTGACTGACAGGGTGCCCACTGTCGCCAGACACAAAATAATTGTGACGGATAATAGTATTTGCTTCATAAAGTATTCCTCGACCATCCTAAAGGATCTTATATTTAAACCTCTATTCTTTAATGTCGGAAACATCTCCCATAAAGTTAAAGATTAGAATATATGATTGGATGGTTTTGGGCATAAAATGGACACCGGGCGATATGCCGATGATTAAATCGATTCACTCACGAAAACTCAGGGTATCAGGTTTTCAAGGGAAATCTCTCCGGAAAATCTAATTTCCGTCGGCTGCCCCGATTGATCTGACCTTGATATCGCCGATAAAAGCGCTGCAGTTGATTACCAGTTTCCGCTCCGCCGTCTCATAACTGCCGGTTTTTTCCTCGGCCGAGGTGAACAAACCGTCACGCATCCGGTTCAATACCACCAAATCCCCGAGGACCGATGAGCCACGAACGGAAACAGCCATATGATCGGGAACGATAATGTCGATATCGCCGATAAAATGAGATATCTTGAGATGGTTGATTCCCGGCTTGAGACTCACTGCGCTGAGGTTCAGATTCGTGTCGCCGATAATGTGGTCGATACAGGTCCCGTCGATTTCACCGGATAAATCGTTGTAAGAGGAGTCACCCAAAATCCTGAATTCGCTGAAAGCGGAATCCTGCCCGGAGCTTTTACGGACAGAGCGATAGATCAGATAAACACCGGCGGCGATTATCAGTAGGGGCCAGCCAAGACTGAAAATTTCGACATCTAGGTTGTTCAGCAACAGGAGCAGCCCTGCGATAACCAGGACCAACCCGAATATATTTCTTGATTGAGTGTTAGTAATAATTAAAACCTCCGTTTATGATAGGTACGAAAAAATAGCCGGCCGGTTGCGCCTTTGCAAGTATAAATATAGATCGGGAGCCATTATGGCTCCCGATTGACACCTGCGTTTGTATTAAAAATTCACCGTGGTCATCAGGTATGCCCAGGTCCCAACCTTGCGGTCATCGCCGTAAGGAGAATAGTGCTCATCGGCAAAGAATACCGAGAATCCGCCGGTAACCGTTGCACCCTTGATTGATTTGCTAGCGACCGTAAAATCAAGCTCGATTCCGATATCGCTGGTTTGAGTCGAGTCGTCGGCCAGGCTGGTATAGTCCTCAGCCGCCTTGAAATAATGGAAATCGGCGCCGGCTGTCCACTTTTTGGCCGGGCTGAATTTACCGCGCAGCATGATATCGACCAATCCATACGATTCTGAGGGAATGAATTTATCCATGTATCCCCGAAATTTATGACCGGTGTAATAGGCGTTGGTATACGCTTCGTATTTGGTCGAATCCTTGCCGTCGTCGCCTGAAGAATAATCGAATCCGGCGGCGATACGGGCTTTGCATTTTCCTTCGAAATTATATCCCGCTTCGGTGGCAAACATGAAGGCGGAAATATCCTGAATCACGACATCGGGTAACGAGTCACGAGGCTTTTCACCGAATTGGAAAACCGCCTGGAGGTTGAAATCGATATTCTCATGCTTTCGGTGATAATAACCGCCGATATTGAATCGCTTCAATTGCTCCTGGACAAAGAAATTGGTGTCGGCATTCGATTCGTAGAAGGCAAACATGTCAAACTGCAGTTTGGGGAATTTTCCATAAAGACCGAAAATATCGAAGTCGCGGTTGTAGTCTTCGTCGTTGATCTCCATTTTGTGCAGGTTGAAAAAATCAAAACGGAACTGCTCTTTGCGATAGGAAAGCAGCCCGCCCTCCCAGCTTCGCCCGGCATTATGCCAGCCGACCGAGCCGAACATCCGCTGATTGCCGTAATTCAACTCAAACCGTCCCGCCTTGATCGTCACCCCTTCAAAGACGGCATCACTGATTTCAAAGTAAACCTGATGAAGGTCGACATTGTTGGTCGAAGTGAGCTCTCCTGATGAGGGATCGCCAAGACGACGGGAATCCTGCAACTGGATGTAAACCATGGTTTCGTCGGTAGGTTCAAATTTCAGCCCGATCCTGGTACGCAAATCATGGAATACCTCGGAATGCCGGAAGGCATCGGTCGATTTCAAATCGTATTCATTCCGCAGTCGAACTTGGCCGTCAAATGACAGTTTGTCACCGGCCAGAATTTCCTCGGCGCCGATTGCCATAACCGCCAGGCAGATCAGGCCGCATACAACTATCCGATACATTTTCATACTTATATCCTCGCCTTATCTCGATGTTAAGTTAAATTCTGTCACTGCCTTTGAAAAATCAAACTACTATCCTGTAGACGCAACAAAAAAAATCAATTGAAATCCGATCTTTTGCCCGTGCCTGTCATTTGCGCCAAATATAAGTCTCTGCCGGTCAACTTTCTCTTGACTTTAATCAAGTCCGATATTAATTGAAAGAAATTTTGGGTAACCATTTCGAAAAAGAGGTGAAACATGGCTCGTTCATTTGTTCAAATAACCGATCTCTCCGTCGATGAGGTCTGGGAAGTTTTCGACCTTTGCGAGAAGATGAAAAAAGGTGAAATTGCTCCCAAACCGTTTGCGGGTAAATCGGTCGGATGCATTTTTCATAAAGCCTCGCTGCGCACCAGAATATCATTCGAGGTCGGTATCCACCAGCTCGGCGGACAGTCGCTTTATATCACCGAGAAGGAGATTTCACTAGGCGTTCGAGAGTCGATTAACGATGCCGCCAAGGTTCTCTCGCGGTATCTGGCAACCATCATGATCCGCACTTTCTCTCATTCGGATGTCGAGGAACTGGCCGAGCACGCCGATGTTCCGGTAATCAACGGCCTGACCGACCTGGTTCATCCCTGCCAGATTCTGGGCGATTATTTTACTCTGCTCGAGCATCGGGGCCGCCGGGATGACTTCAAAATCGCCTACCTCGGTGATGGCAACAACATTACCAATTCATGGCTTAATCTCGCCTCCTTGATCCCTATGAAATTCTGGATCGGAACCGCTGCCGAAACCGGTCCCGATGAGACTATTTTGAAAAAAGCTAAATCCGCCAGGGTTTCGGAAATTATGTTAACCAACGATCCTAAAGAAGCCGTCGCAGAAGCCGATGTAATCTATACGGATGTATGGGCCTCCATGGGCCAGAAAGATAAGGCAGAAGAAAAGACAAGATTACTTAAACAATATCAGGTTAACGATGCGCTCTTGAAGCTGGCGAAGCCGGATTGTCTGGTGATGCATTGCTTGCCCGCCGAACGGGGTCGGGAAATAACCGATGAGGTTATGGACGGACCGCATTCGGTCGTTTTCGACGAGGCGGAAAACAGGCTGCATATTCAGAAGGCGATCATGGATTTCGCGATGAACCGCTAAATTTGATTCGAGGGTGGTTGTTGGCCGAACGAAAGGAGTTGTTCATATGCGACTCGGCAAGCTTACCGTCCTCACAGGGGTGATTATCATCTCGATGGCAGTCCTTTACGGCTGCTCCTTCGATAAGACAACCACCACTCCGACAATGACCTATGGATCGCTCGACGATCCCGAATTTGTCCCTGTCAAAGCCCAGATTGATAACACCGTATCGACCATCGTTGACGATATCGTGGCCGGTTGCAGCAACCTCTATGTCGCTCCCGGCGACACCTCTTCGGTACAGAATCAACTGACGCCTCCGGCGACCCAGCCCGATCCTGAAATCGATCCGGATGTCCTTATCGCCATCTATGAAAATGGCTGGCATTTTGTTTATGCCACCTATACCGGAGATGTATATTATTCTCAAATAACCGATTCGATTATGTTCCAGATCGACGATACGCCGGTCCAGAACCCGACCACCGAGGTCGACTTTATCCATTACATCGATAACTGGACCTTCACCGCGATCAATCAGGATGTCTCCCACAACGATTTCGCCGGCCGTAACGATTTCCAGATCGCTGGTCTCGACCAGACGGTCGCCGTAATCAACGGCTCGACCACCAATTCCATCGAGACCAATTATATCGACTCCGACACCAGCATGACCAACTTGTACACCTTCGATGTTATCGCTACCGACCTTAATGTTCCGAAGATCTTGAGTCAGTGGAATTCCGGCTGTCCGCAGTCCGGAACTCTCAATATCGGCATGTCCAATGTTTACAACTGGACCGATGCCACGACCGAGGGCACCGGTGGTGCTGACTGGGCCATCAATGTTAGCTTCAATGACGGTAATGCTACGGTCACGGCCAACAATGGCGACGTGACCTGGCGTTATGAATGCGAAGTTTGCACGATTAATCTCGACGATTAAATTACCTGCCTGAAAATACAGAATCAAAACCCCGGCCGGCGCCCGCCAGTCGGGGTTTTTTGGGGGTGGCAGAAGCCACCCGTTTGCTGACACGTAAACAAATTCATTGGTAGAACATTAAAACATCCCCGTTGGTCAGGACTCTTACGTTCTTGACAATCATCTTTGCACGGAATAAATTATGCCCATGAAAGAAATTGCCAAATATTCCAAGTGCTTTGTCTGCGGTGACGAAAATCATATCGGCCTCAAAGCCCGTTTTTTCTTCGACGGCCACCGCCAGAGGGCGGTCTGTGAAATCACGGCAAACGAACTGTACGCCGGGTACAAAAACATTTTCCACGGTGGTATCACCTCAACCCTCCTTGATGAAACCATGA
Source organism: Candidatus Zixiibacteriota bacterium (assembly GCA_030668485.1). Taxonomy (GTDB): domain Bacteria; phylum Zixibacteria; class MSB-5A5; order GN15; family JAAZOE01; genus DAOUTW01. Next base: position 17,107 of record DAOUTW010000047.1, on the reverse strand, counting down.
TCAAAGCCCTGTTGGCCGAAGACCTCTTCGTTGTTACCGCCGAGATGACAGTCAAGTTCAAACTGCCGGTTTATTCCGGAGACAAGCTCCATTTCGAAGGCTGGAAAACCGGCAAGAAGGGACCTCTCTATCTCACCGAAGGTCAGGCCGTCAATCAGAGGGGAGAGGTGGTAGCCGAGGCCAAAGGCAAATATATAAAACCGAATCCCGATTTATCAGCAAGGCTTGAACAATCAGTCGAAAAGTAGAATGCCCAGTCAAGCGGCCTCTGCCGCTCTGCAAAATCGAAGCTTCATCCATATTCGTAAATAGGCAGATGAATGCACAGCTTCAACTCCCATGATTAACTGAAAACCTTTTAAGTATATGCAGCATAGTTTATTAGGCGTAAGGGGACTACGCTCCCCTGTGGTGGCATGGGGATTGCTTTTTGTCCTTTATCATGAATAATATTCTTAAATGCTATGTCTCCGGGCGCCATCTCACCGGGCAGGAAAAGAGTGGGGTTGTTTCTTTTGCCGTTCCCGACTACGGTCTGCTTTTCAGATGCCTCGCCGAGGGTTCCCGTGTTGAACTTGAAGTTGTCGCTCTTCTCAGTTTCCTCCGCTTTGCCGAACATAATATCGAGATTTTCCAAAAAAGAGAATTGGAGATATATACCGATTTTCCGGTTCTGGCATATATTATGAACAACGATTCGGTTTCCGGGCAGGAGTTGGATGCCGTCAGACGCGAGGCTCAAAAGGCGGCCCGGAAGTTACAATTCAAAGTCACCTTTATCGATTCCCCATCAAATCGTGCCGCCGGATCGGCCGGAGATATTCCGGCCATGCCGATCGGCTCAGCCTTAAAAATCAAGACCTTTACTAATCTGGCGGTCAAAAAATCAAAAGATAATCGTTCCGACGGCTTGAATTTCTAATTACCGCGATCTTTTAGCCTCCTTTCCTGTAAAATATATGGTTGCGTTTGAGGCCCGTTTTTTTTATGATGGGGGCCATTATGCTGATTTGGAGGACTGGAAAACCATGAATTGCTACTTTATCAGAAACGCCGTATTACTGTTAACCCTGCCTCTTATAATCCTGATGGCGATCCCGGCCGGCGCTTTGGAACTTGTCAGTGAATACTCGATCCCTCTCAAGGAGAAAGACCGGATACTCGGTTCGCTGGAAGGTAATTACCTTGTCTATGGCCGGCCCTATGTCAAGATGTACAATATTCGGGGCAAGGCCCTGTTTTCCAAAAAGCTCAAGAATAATGTTAAACCGACTTTGTCACCCAATGGCAAATACTTCGGGCTGATTACCTATGCCGATCGTTCCCCGACCGATTTGAAGACAGTCAAGCTGGAAATGTTTGATCAATCCGGGAAGTTCCGGTGGAAGATCGACAAACCGGCCGCGAACGCTTTTAAAATTGCTGACAACGGTGCCTTTTACGGCATCGAAGGGACACCGGGGATCTCGCCAACCAAAATCCATCTCTACGATCAATACGGTGACCGCACAAATATCCTGATTTTAAATAAATATCATGGCCTTTCAATTTCACCCAAAGGGACGAAGTTTATCATTGATAAAGCGAGGGACGGACTTGAGGTGTATGATTCCACGGGTACCTTGCTGGACTCCCTGCCGGTTTCGAAAAATTATGTTATCGACCGAGATGAACGATATATTGCTACCTTCTTTCAGGGGATATTCAGATTATACCAAGATGAAAAAGAAGTGGTAAGCTTTAAGTCTCCCGAAATGACAATCCGTGACATGGCTATCAATGTTGAAAACAATATTGTAGTACTGATGGCTGCCAAACGACTGGAAGTATATGAATTGACCACTAAAAAACAGCTTTGGGAGCACAGAATCACCGACGGATCGAAATGGTTGAATTCGCTGGATCTTTCCAACGATGCCCGTTTCATCGTCTGCGGTCTTGATGTTAATGGCGGCAACCAGCTACCAAAGGCGGAACGTCATGTGGAAGGGTATTTACTTCTTTTCACCTCGAATGGTAAGACGATGACCCGTGAAAAAGAAAACTACAAGATATGGGGCACCGGATTACCGAAAGGTGTTTTCACCACATCTTCAGGATCGGTAGTTATGCAGACCCGCGAAAAGCTGGAGAAATTCCGGATCAAATAAGTCACCGAAAGGGAAATACTTTGCACAATTCCTGCCGTCACCTTCCGGTGATGGTTGATTTTCGTTAAATATGGATTGGAGACTCGAATAGAGAGCCTCCGCCTCCGCCTAATTCATTGGCTCCCAACAAAGATTTTTTGTCCATTACTCCTCTTTATTTCATCAAAAAAACGATCGACGGCATCGACTTTGCTAAATTGAGGTCATAGACCTTTATGAAACAGGACGACTGACATGATTGAAAAGCTGAAAATCATCCCCTCCGCTCAGGTAATCTCATTTGAGCTGCCCTCCGATGAACGCGCCGTTAAGATTGCGCAGGATATTAATCGTGACGGCAAATTGAAAAACCCCTTGCTGGTTTATCCCCTCGATGATAAATACCTGATTCTCGACGATGTATCGATAATCATGGCTCTGGAATCTCTCGACGTAGTCCATATTCCGGTCCAACTGGCCGATATGAATGTTTTATCGGTTCGTCCGTGGCAAAGAGTGGTCGATAAATGCAGCCGTGACAATTTGCTTGAATTTTGTGAAAGGTTCCCCAAACAGATCCGGATTGAGATTTCAAGCGACGGCGATCTGGCGGCCAATCAGGCCGAGTTCAGGTTCCCCGACAAGTCAAGACAACGGCTGACCCTGACCTCGAAATCATATATGATTCGTTCCGATATCTGTGCCATGTTGCTGAATCATATTTCCTGCCATCATACGAATTATCGGGTCAAACTCGACTATCATGATTCCGACGTTCTCAGAGGTTTTTCCAAAGCTTCAGTCGCCGTTTTTCCGCCCTATTTTTCACTTCCGGAATTGGCCGGGCTGGCCCTCCATGATGTCTGCCTTCCTCGCGGGATCGTCCGGGTCAATCATCCGAATCGTGTCTTGGGTGTCGATTACTCGCTCTCGGTTCTCCGCGAAAAAGTTCCCGCCAGTGAAAAGGAGCTTTTCCTTCGGCAAATGCTCCAGATGCGCATCTCCTCCGATCGTGTCAATTATTATGACGGCGGCGTTTTTATGTTCAATGGCTAAAAAAAATGGTTGAATAAATCACCCGGTCCTGCTAATTTGGACCGGGTTTTTTTTATGCTCATAATTGACGAAAAATGTTGCCTTTCCTGTGCCGGATGTATCGGTCTCTGTCCCGAGGCTGCCCTTTTTCACGACCTCACCGGCCTTAAGGCTGATACCGACATATGTACCTTGTGTGGCATTTGCGTCATGGTTTGCCCGGTCCAGGCACTTATGATTGACTGCAATGGAGCCGGGACATGAAGAGACGCTATCAACTGGTAGTCATCGGAGCCGGCCCGGCCGGGTCATATGCCGCATTGACTGCCGCCGCCGGCGGTCTCGATACCCTTTTGCTGGAACGGGACCGGGAGGTCGGCTATCGGCTGGCCTGCGCCGAGGCGGTATCATTGGAGGGGATGCAGAACTTTATTGACCCCGATCCGTGTTTCATCGCCACTGAAATCGACAGCATCACTCTTACCGTTTCCTCCGGCTATCGAATTGATTATGATCTTCAGGAATTTGCCGGGATGGTTCTCGATCGTCCCGCTTTTGACCGATTTCTGTCCGAAAAGGCGGTGTCCAACGGCGCCGAACTTCAAACCGAGGCGTATGCCTGCGGATTGGAATTGCCGTCTGGTAATCCGGCAAAGGTTGTCATTGAAACCGAAGAAGGCCACCGTCAGGTCGAAGCCGACTATATAATCGCCGCCGACGGCGTCGAATCGATGATCGGGAGGATGGCCGGAATAGATACTCTGCTTGGTCCCGATCAGAATGACTCCAGCCTGCAGTATCGGGTCTCAGGAATAGATATTGATCCGAAGACTCTTGAGTTTTATATCGGCGAAAAGTATTCCACCGATGGCTACCTTTGGGTATTCCCGAAATCGGATCGGGCCGCCAATATCGGTCTCGGTCTCAATCCTGCCCATAACGATTGCGGGGAATTGCGCCATCGCCTTGATAATTTCCTCCGCGAAAAATACGGTGATTATAAGATCGAGTTTGAGACCTGTGGCCTGGTGCCGAAATTTCTCGGCCTGAATAATCTGGGACGCGATTGTTTGCTTCTGGCCGGTGACGCCGCTCGCACGATCGATTCGTTGACCGGGGCCGGCATCAACCGAGCCTTACATACCGGTAAACTGGCGGCAGAAACGGTTCTCATGGCAGCCGACGGTTCGATCAACCGGAATAAGATGGTCTCGGTCTACCGAAAAAAAGTCGACGATGAAATAGGGCGGGATTTAAGATTATTTAAAAAGGCTCATGCCCTCTTCACCAAGTTCAATGACGAAGACTGGGAAATTTTTGCCCGGTTCTTGAAGAGATATCTGTCCGAGAGAAAAGCCGGATCGGTTGATCCGGCTGCGATGATAAAATCGGTCATATCCGGTGAGCCGCGTCTGGTGCGGCTCGCCCGTCATCTTTTTTAACTCTTGGTCGCGGTGATTTTCCCGGCCGCTTTAGCCAGGCGGGATTTCAGGCGCGATGCTCTGTTTTTCGGAATGACACCTTTGCTACAGACACGATCGATATCGGCGTAGGCGTGATTCAAATCAAAAGATTCTCCCTCAGCAATTTTATCGCGAGCATCTTTCATAGTTTTCCGTAAAACAGTTCTCAGTGCATTATTTCGGACGCGTTCTTCTCCGGATATCCGCAGTCTTTTCACGCACGATTTGTGGTGTGGCAAGAAAATCTCCTTTCATTTTTCTCAACAAAGCCACATAATATAACAGTTTTTGAAACTGTGTCAAGAGACTAAATGGCGATAAAAAAAGGTTTTACCAAAGCATTTTCCCAGGTAGCTTCAGGGACTTTCCTGTCCCGAATCCTGGGTTTGGTCCGGGAACAGGTTTTTGCCCACCTCTTCGGGGCCTCAATGGTCGCCGATGCCTTTTTTGCCGCCTTCCGAATTCCCAATTTATTGCGTGATCTTTTTGCCGAAGGGGCCCTTTCGTCAGCCTTTGTGCCGGTCTTTAAGCGGGAATTGAAACAGGATGGCCGTGAAGCCGCCTTTGAACTGGCCCAGGTCTGTTTCTCGGTATTGACTATTATCCTGGCGCTTATCGTCTTTGCCGGAATTCTACTCTCGCCCTATCTGGTCAAATTAATCGCTCCCGGTTTCGGTGATATTGCGGGAAAAAGCGAATTGACCACCCAATTGACGATGGTGATGTTTCCTTTCCTGCTGCTGGTCGCCCTGGCCGCTCTGGTGATGTCGATCCTCAATTCCTTCGATCGTTTTGCCGTACCGGCCCTGGCGCCGGCCATGTTCAATATCGGGGTGATTTCGGCCGCCTACCTCATCTGCCCTTATCTCGAACGCCCCATTTTCGGAATCGCTTTCGGAGTTTTGTTGGGAGGAGTCGGACAGTTTGCGATCCAGCTTCCCAGCCTGCGGCGGATCGGCTTCCGCTTCCGGTTTCGACCTCAGTTCAAAAACGAAGGTCTGGCCCGAATCGGCAAATTGATGGCGCCTATGATCGGGGGTCTGGCCGCCGGCCGGATCAATATCTTTGTCAATACTTTGCTGGCTTCTTTTCTGGCGACCGGGTCGGTCTCTTATCTGACCTATTCCTACCGGGTGATGCATCTGCCGTTGGGAATTATCGCCGTCGCTCTCGGGACCGTAGCCCTGCCCAAAGCTTCCGCTCTGGCCGCCGACAATGATACCGAGGGGCTGGCCAGGACTTTTTATCGGGCCATCCAGCTATGTTTCTTCCTGGTCTTTCCGGTCGCCGCCTTTTTTGTCGTTTGCGGCGATGAGATAATCGGTCTGCTGTTCCAACATGGCCGCTTCACCGCCAATGACACTTTCAATACCTATCAGGCCTTGATTTGGTTCAGCGTCGGCCTGATCGGTTTCGCCGGAGTACGGGTCACCGCACCGGTATATTACGCCCTTAAAAATTCCGTCAAACCGATGAGGTATTCCATTGTCGCGGTGGTCGTCAATCTGGGGGCCAACTTTATTTTTATTCCATTCCTCGGTTTCGCCGGACTGGCGCTGGCTACCGGCCTGGGAGGACTGGTTAACTTCAGTTTACTATTGTACAATCTGCCGAAGGTGGTAAAACCGATACGGCTCAATATCCCGATGTCATATTTTATTAAATCATTATTGTCTTCGGTTCTGTGCTGGCTTATATTATATTTTATCAAGCGAAGCGACTGGCTTATTTCGCTTGGTAGCAGTTTTGTGGGGCGAATGGAGAGGATGGCAATTCTTCTCGGGGCGGCGGCCATTATTTATCTCCTGATCTCATTCGTCATGAAAAATATTCCTAGCTTTTCCGGGGGTACGAACAAGTAGTACAAAAATTTAATTATGTTTGGCTTTCGTTATCCGGCCGTGGTTCTGCTGATCGGCACCATCGCAGGGACTCTTCTTGGACTTAAGCTCAACCCCGGCCTGCCGGTTCTCGTTGCCGTCTTTGTTGCGGCGGCCTGTTTTCTCCTGTATGGTTTTTTGCGCCTGCCGGGGAAGTACTTCGTGCTACCCCTGTCTCTCCTTATTATCTCGGCGGCATTTCTGAATTCCAATAAAATGTATCAATCTTTTCCCGGTGATCATATCGGTCGCTTTGTTGATAGCGGGGAGAGGCTGCGTTATTTCGGCAAAATAGTCAAATGGCCGCTGCTCAAAAGACATAAAACCATTATCGCCTGCGAAATTGACTCGGTTTCCGACGGGCATGAGATTGTGAATGCATCAGGAGTGATCCTTGTCAGCATCGGTCGGGAAACGACTCATTTCTCTTTGGGCGATCGAATATGCTTCACCGGCACATTAAAGAAACCTTTCACCTCCGGATATCCGGGACAGTTCGATTATGCCCGCTATCTCAGCGGCAAAGGCATTCATGGGATAATACATATCGCCGACCCCGGCGGTATAATGATTCTAAAAGATCAACGAAACTTCTTCGGTCGAAAAATTAACAAACTCCGCCAATCGGTTCTCAAATGCTTCCGTGAAAACCTCACCGAATTACCTGCCGCGCTGGCGTCCGGATTTTTGATCGGTGAAACCAGGGATATCCCCGATGATGTTTACCTGGCTTTCCGCCGCACCGGAACCATGCACCTGCTGGCTGTCTCCGGATCGAATGTCGCCCTGGTTCTGGTGGTGGTCGCTTTTCTTTTGAGATATCTGAAACTGAACCGGATCATTCGCCTGGCTGCATTCCTGATTGTAATCGTGGTTTTTACTCACCTGTCATATAATCAACCGTCGGTTATCCGAGCCTCGATAATGGCGGCGATGCTGCTGATCGCCCACACCTGCTACCGCCGGGCCGATCTGCATAATATCATCGCGGCCGCCGCTACCATCCTGATCATCTACGATCCGGGCAATTTGTTCGATATCGGCTTTCAACTATCCTTCGCCGTTACCTGGGGCCTGATACTGTTTCTGCCGCATATAAACCGGCTGACCGTCGACCGCCGAATGAATCAACTATGGCGATACCTGCTGCTGATCATATCTTGCTCCCTTATCGCAACCATGATATCAGCGCCGATTACCGCCTACTATTTCGGCGAAATATCACTGGTGACGGCCATATCAAATCTCATCGTGGTGCCGCTGGTATCAGCCGCCGTGATAGGTATCGCCATCCTGCTTCTGGTCTATCTGATCCTGCCGGCGGCGGCAGTACTGCCGGGAATATTTCTGGACCGTCTGCTGGAGTTGATCAATCTGGTCGTCCTTTGGTTCGGTCAATGGGAATATGCCTCGACTACCACGACCTCATTTTCAGCCGTTTATGCCTTTGGTCTTCTGGCGGGGGTGATTATGACCATGCTGGCGATCAGCTATCGCCTTCTTAGAGTTCCACTTCTTTCTTTTCTCAGCCTCGTCGTTATTATCGCGCTGGTCATGATATTATTTCCGACTTCGGATAAAAATCCCGAAGTCGAGATATATAATCTGTATAAAACCCAGACTGTAATCTTGAATCGGGGAGAGGGAGTGGTATTGTTTCGACAGGATGGCCATGATCGTCGGGAATCGTTCAGCGAGGACCTGATACCATTCCTGGAGCGAAGAAAGCAGCCGTTGCCGCGCTATTACATTTTCATTGAAAGCCGTTACCGAACGGAGAACCGTCTGAACAAGGTTAGTGACAAAGGTTACGACCTCGATTTTCGACCGCGTCAGATCGATCCCAAGGGAATAGCGCCCTCGATTTGGGAGCTGAGATCGCCGGATGCTGACAATTCACTTGATTCGGGCTATACCTTTCATTCGGAAAACGGACTGGTGGCGATTCAGTTTCCCGATTCCGTCCAAGTATTATATGCCGCCACGATCGAAAATCTAAAATTGTATCCACCGTCTAAAATATCTCAGATTCAAAGTTACTTTGTCGCCATAAGAAACTATGCCGAAATTCGCCAAATTAACTCTCTCCCGGATCCGGGGAAAGCCATTTTATTGCTGAGACAACCCATTGACCTTTATCATGATATAGATGGTTTTGTATTACCAGGCCCCGAATCGCCAATAATTGTCAAATTGGAGGAGGGGGCGGTTTATATCCAATCGGAGAATTTTGCCCCAAGGCAGTCCTTGTAACTCCAACATTTACTCACAAGTTATTGGTTAAGATATTGTGGTTTTCTCCCGATAAAAATAAAGAAATGGTAATAATCTATGGCAAAATGCCAAAAGTTGTCTCTAACATGTTTGTAGATAAGACGATATGGGCCTAACTGGAAATTTAGTAACAGTCTCTTTTCCGGATGTGCTGCAATTGCTTTCAACCGGCAAAAAAACCGGTACCCTGAGTGTCTCTTGCGGTTCCCGTAGAAAAGAAATTGCCTTCCGTGAAGGCAATATTATTTATGCCACTTCCGTCAATGCCAATGAAGATCTGCTCGGAAATCTCCTGCTCAAACGAGGGAAAATAAGCAAGAAGGATTTGGAGCGGGCGATTACCCTCCATAAACAAAGCGGACGGGCTCTGGGATCGACCCTGATCGACATGGAACTGTTCGACAAGGAGGAGGTCGCCGACTGCCTGCGGATGCAGATTGAAGAGATTGTTTATAATCTGTTCAGTTGGTCCGAAGGTGAATTTTCATTCGCGGAAGGGGATGCGCCGGAAAATGTCAAGCTTCTGGTAAATCTTTCCACCATGAATATTATCATGGAGGGAACCCGCCGAATCGATGAATGGCTTGAAATCCAGAAAGTACTTCCGCCCAACGATGTTCTTCTCCGAATCAGGCTGATGCCGAAAAACAAAGCCGATGAAGTGGTCCTGTCTCTGGATGAATTCAAAATCATCTCGATCATAAATGGCGAACGAACCTTGCCGGATATAATCGAGGCGTCACCGGTCGGTGAGTTTCCCAGTTGTCGCGCTTTGTACAAGTTGATCGTTTCAGGGTTGGTCGAAGGGGCCGGCAAAGCGGCCGAGGATAAAATAGGGCCGACCGAAGATGTCGAGGAGATTATCCTGGGATTGATCTTTAAATTGTACAATTCCAGTTTCCTGCAGATTCGCAAGGTAATCGAAGGCGTGGTCGGCGTAAGCAATCCGGGATACAGCCGTTTCATTTCCAGTTTCAGACGCGGCTTCCTGGTCTTTTTCCCCGGATGCGACGTCAGTTCCGAATCCGGTCCCTCTTTCGAGAAATTCCTCGAAGAGGTCCGCAAAATACCGGACACGGTCCGAATGCATCGGATTCTGGCGATGCTGGAAGAGATGCTCAATGAGCAGTTGGAATTTATCTTTGTTCAACTGGGGCAGGGGCCTTTCCGTGAGGCTGTCGGGCATGTCAAAAAGGAAATATCCGAACCGCTGGCGATGCGCCGCGAACTGGTAAAGAAATACCGTCTGGATGAAAACTTCTACGATTCCATTAAAAAGGCGGAACGAACCATAAAACTGTTGTCAGGTATGTCATGAAATATAAGCCATTGATTATGACAGCCGGTATGCTGTCGGTTTTTTCTGGAACCGCTGATGCCGCCAATATTGCCGTTATCACGCAGGTCCCGGTGATCCTGAATATTGTCATACTGGCCGCAGCCGTGGCCTGTCTGGCGGTGGCGATCAAGCTGTTCAACCTCGTCAAGGGTGGCGCCCTGGCCAAAGGCTGGCAGCTCTGGATAATTTCGTTTTTTGCGCTGGCGTTCGGGCAGGTTTTTGTTCTGGCCGAGAAGCTGGAGGTTTTTGCCATAGGGTTTGATATTGTCGGTCTCTTTTACCTGGTTACCGTCGTTATGTGGTTTCTCGGCTTGTTGCAAACCCGCAAGGTCATGGGATAGTTTTTATTTTGTTTGACTACCTTCAGACCATCGGTTATTATCGAATCGAAACGGCCTTGAAGCCGTGATTTTCAAAGCTTGGATAGGTCTTAAAATATGATTGATCTGTCGGACATAGAAGGAAGAATAGCCAAGTGTAATAAGATCCTGGATGAGAATCCGAGTTCTCAGATCTTTGCCGCATTGGCCGAAGCGTATCGCAAAAAAGGGGATCTTGATAAGGCGTTTCGAGTCTGTCAGAACGGCCTCAAGGTACACCCCAACTATGGTTCCGCCCATTTGGTGATGGCCAAGATCAATCTTGATAAAGGAATGTACGATTGGGCCGAAACCGAAGTCCGGAAGGCTATGGAACTCGAAGGTACCACCCGCACAACGGAGTTATTGCTGTCGGAGATTCATATTTACAAGGGTGAATTTAATAAGGCCTGCCGGATGTTGGAAATTCTCCATCAGGGCGATCCTCATAACGAACAGATAACTAAGTTGCTGGATATCGCGAAGAAAATCCCGCTGGATCAGGCACCGAATGATATCATGGGAAACGTCGCCCCGCCACCTCCGGAGTCTTCCCCGATAAAGCCGACTGAATCGATTCCGCCTCCGGAACCGGAAGTCAGTCCGCCCCCGACAGCAGAACAGGAATCTGCTCAATTGCCTGATCTGGATTACAAACAGGTTTTCAAATCGCTGGTCGGTACCCCCGGAATCGACGGCGTTTTGCTCATTAACAAGGATGGCCTGGTGATTGAGGCCGTTTGGAATATCCCGGGAAATACTGACCTCGTCGGCGCTCTGGCTGTAGAGGCTGCCCGGCACAGCACCGCACAGATGCGAGAGAGCGGTTTTGGAAATCTGAATTCGATGATGGTCGAAACCCCTGATTCGATTCTCTATCTGGCCGGGGCCAAAGGGAAATTGCTGGCTCTGGTTTGTTCTGAAAAGGTCAACCTCGGTTCTTTGAAAATGAAGTTGACCTCATTAATGCCGCGACTGGCAGATTGAAATCATAACGGGGAAACGAAAAATGGAAAAACAGACTAAACGAGCAATGCTCTTGTTTTCCCTGATCCTGGTGATCATCCCCATGGTCATTTTTCCCAAACGTCTGGGGATGCCATTGATCAGTGGGTCAGCGGTATATATGTTGTATGAATTTGTCTTTTACGGGGTTGTCCTTTATTTCTTCCGCCGGAGGACTCCGCTGAAAACCATTCTCATCGGTTCGGCGCTGACTTTGGTCTACCGCATGGCTATGGGAGCCGCTTTCGGGCTGACCATTATCGTCATGTATGCCATCGACAGCACTGTCGCCTTCTCGCTGGGCATGGGCAAATATCTACCGGCAATTATTTTGCATGTCGCTGCGGCGCCTTTTGTGATGAGAACCGTTTATCTCGGTTTGGCCGAAAACCTGGCGCCGGCTCGCTCTTCGCGATCCCGTTTCAGTGATCCGAATGCCAAACCGGTTATTATCGATCGGGAAAATGAAACTCAGTTCCAGGTAAACTCTGATGAAAAAGCGCCTGCTCCCTCAGGTTCCGTCTCGCGGCTCGATGCCGGTTCGTTGGCGTCATCAGGAAAGTATGGTAGCGAAGAAAACCAGTTCGAGCGGGCCGTGGCCTATATCGGAGAATCGGCTGCTGTCAAGATGGCCCTGCTGATTGACGAAGAAGGATTGCCTCTGGCCCAATTCAGCCGCTGCCAGGCCGATTCGGATTTATGGGCCCCACTGGCGATCGTTCTGGAAAAGAGCAATCGGGAATTGCTGCATCATTATCAACAGGGCGGCGATATGGAAAAAATAGATATCGGTACCAGGAATATGAGAATTATTCTACGGCGTATCGAACATGTAACCCTGATGATTCTGGCAGATCAGAATATAGATGAAACAGTACTAATCCGCATCGCACAGGCGGCGGATATGGTTCGTAAATACATGAGTGAACGATACAGCCCGGCTCTGTTCGCCCGGGTGGAGGAGCGCTATGTATCAAATTCTTGAGGAATTGAATAAGACCAGCGGGATTACCGGAAGCATGGTGGTGGGTAATGACGGTATCGTCATCGCCGCCGACCTCAATACGCAAATCGAGGAAGAAACCATCGGCGCGCTCGCAGCCGCGATAATATCCAATATCCAAAAATCGCTGGAACGCCTCGACTCAAGGCCGCTGAAACAGGTGACGATTGAGGCCGATAACGCCAAGTTATTTTTCTTCGATGCCCGTATTGGAATTCTGGTCGTTATAGCCGAGCCGGAGGTTAACATCGGTTTGGTTCGTCTGGAGATCAAGAACGCTATCAGCAAACTGAACAATCAAAAAGCAGTTTACTAGAAGAGAGCGGTAATGGTTTCAATAAACTACGCGACAAGAGAAGTTAGCTGCAAAATAGTGTTCTACGGTCCCGGTTTGTCTGGAAAGACGACCAACCTGCAGTACGTGCACTTGAAGGTTCCGTCGAACACCAAGGGTAAACTTATTTCGTTGGCGACCGACGCCGATCGAACTCTTTATTTTGATTTTCTACCGATCAATATCGGGACGATCAACGGTTTTGTCTCGAAATTCCAGCTCTATACCGTCCCGGGCCAGGTATATTACAATGCCACCCGGAAACTCGTGCTCAGAGGTGTCGACGGACTCGTTTTTGTGGCTGACTCACAGCCGGACAAGATGGATGAGAACATCGAGTCGCTTAATAACCTGAAAGAAAACCTGGCCGAATACGGATATAAGGTCGACGAAATGCCGATCGTCATCCAGTACAACAAGCAGGACCTGCCCAATGTCCTCAGCCAGGAAGAAATGAACAAGGCTCTCAATCCGATGGGATGGCCGGAATTCAAGGCTTCCGCCACCGAAGGGTTCGGCGTCTTCGATACTCTCAAATGCATTTTGAAACTGGTCCTCGAAAAAGCCAAAGCAGGCGGGACGGCTCCGACTGTCGGTCAGACGTCTCCGCCCGCGGAAACTCCGACGGCAGTTGCACCAGCTCCGCCCGCACCTCAAGCGGTGGCTCCGCCGGTTGCGCCCTACGAGGAAACACCGATAACCAGGGAACCGGCGCCTCCACAGGAACAGCCGTCCACCCCGATGGCCCCTGCGGCCCGGCAACCGTCCCCGGTAGCGGCGGAACAACCTCGACCTCAACCTGTTATAGCCGGCTCGTCGCCGGCCTCCAGTCCTGCTCCGGTCGATCGGCCGGGTGAATTTAGTGGAGAATCTGCCGGCCCCGTGGCGGCAGAGCCCACCCCCGCACCGCAATCGGTATACCGGCCTTTTCCGGGAAATACCAGCGAAGACGAGCAGAAAATGCAAAGTTTGGAGCCGCCTGTTATGCCAGCAATCAACCCCGAACCGCAGGTGTTCGGAGATCCCGGCAGCGGCTTACCTGGATCCGATAAAAATACTGATACGAATATCACCAACCCGGCGGGTGCGCCGCGCATGGCCCCGTCATTGAAAGCTGACAGGCCCCGCAAAAAGCGGTCATTTTTCAAACGCCTGTTTGGATTAAAATAGGGAGGAAATCCCCGTGAGCGATGATAGTCTGATTATTTATGAAGAAGAGATCGAGCAAATAGACTCTCGGTTGACCAAGCTTCTCAAGGGTGCCGAGGCCAAATGCGCTCTACTGGTCGACAAAGACGGTCATCTGATCACCCGTCAGGGGTTTACTCACTCTCTGGATACGACCGCCCTGGCAGCTTTGCTGGCCGGGTCCTTCGCCTCCACCAAAGAGATAGCCCGACTGGTGGGCGAGACCGAGTTTTCCGTGCTGTTTCATCAAGGCAAAAAGGATCATATTCATATGTCCCTGGTGGGCGAACGGTCCATCCTGGTCGTGATATTCGATGATCGGACCACCATCGGAATGGTGCGTCTTTATGCCAAGGAAACGGCTGATGAGTTGGCCAAAATATTCTCACATATGAGCGATAGATCGCATCAAGGACACCCTGAAGTATCGGCCGATTTCGCCGCCACGGCCGGCGACAAACTGGATGATATTTTCAAGGATTAAAAAAAGTTTTTGGGAATCTGCGGCTTCTGACAACATTTTAGATACTACTGTAAGGGTGTGCGAATGTCCGCTGAATTAGGCGCCATGCTGGTAAAAGCCGGCAAGATTACGCAAGAGCAACTGGACGAGGCGCTTGTTATCAAGGAAAAAAACAAGGATGTCTTCGGCGTTGCTCTGATCGAAGTCGGCGCGATACAATCGGAAGAGGAACTCTCCGACTTTATCGGCAAGCAGCTCAATATGGGCAGCCTGAGGCTCTCCGATGTTGAGCTCAATCCCGATATCGTCAAGCTGATCCCTCTTGACATTGCGCGGAAATTCACGGTTATCGCCGTTTCCAAACTTGGCAAATCCCTGATCGTAGCTATCGCCGATCCGAATAATATCTACGTTCTCGACGCCATTAAATTTATCACCGGCTGCAACGTTCAGCCGGTAATTTCCCCGGAAAAGGCGATCCAGAAATCGATCGACGCCTATTATAAGGACGAAAACGGCGTCAGCGAAATCCTCAGAGGTCTTGAGGATGACGAAGAACTCGAAATTGTTTCGGTCGAGGACGAAGACCTGTCGATGACCGACCTCGAAACGGCGGTCCAGGATAAGCCGCTGGTGCGCCTGGTCGACTCGATTATCAAAGACGCCGTTCGCATGAACGCCTCCGATATTCATCTCGAGATGTATGAAAAACGAATCAGGGTCAGGTATCGTGTCGACGGCAACCTAAGGGAAATGGCGCCGCTTCCGTTCAAATACCGGGCCGCCATTATCTCCCGTATAAAAATCATGTCGGAACTCGATATTTCCGAACGGCGCCTGCCCCAGGACGGTCGCATCAAAATCAAACTCGACAACCGCACTGTCGATTTGCGTGTCTCGGTTTTACCGACCATATTCGGCGAAAAGGTTGTTATGCGAATACTCGACCCCAACGCCTTGATGGTCGATATGACCAAGCTGGGATTTACTCAAAAGGCGCTGGAGAGATTCTCCAAAGCGATTACGCTCCCGTTCGGGATTATCCTGGTTACCGGGCCGACCGGCTCCGGTAAAACGACCACCCTGTACTCGGCCCTGAAACAGATCAATACCGAGGATGTCAATATCATGACCGCGGAAGATCCGGTCGAGTTTAACTTCGACGGTATCAACCAGGTTGCCGTCAGATCCGAAATCGGTTTAACTTTCGCCTCGGCCCTGAGATCGTTTTTGCGACAGGATCCCGACATTATCATGGTCGGTGAGATTCGTGACGCTGAAACGGCCGAGATCGCCATTCGGGCCGCCCTTACCGGTCACCTGGTGTTCTCGACCCTTCATACCAATGATGCTCCATCATCCATCAACCGTTTGATTGATATGGGCATCCCCAACTATTTGGTGTCTTCGGCGACACGATTGATTATGGCTCAGAGAATGACACGAAAACTGTGTCCGAGCTGTAAACGGCCATATCATTTGACTGACGAGGATATAGAAGTTCTCGATGTCCCGGAATCGGTCATTACCACCCGCGAAGTATTTGAGGCCCCCGGCTGTGATGAATGCAATGGCACCGGTCAGGCGGGCCGATCCGGTATTTTTGAAGTGATGCCGCTTACCCCCGGCATTGAACAGTTGATCCTGGAATCGGCCACCGACGTACAGATTCGCGAGAAAGCGATGGAAGAAGGGATGCTTACCCTCCGTATAGCCGCGGTCGACAAAATGATGACCGGAGCGATCGGTCTCAAAGAGGTTTTTGCCATTACCGGCACCGCCTGATTTTACAGCAAATCTCCATAAATAACCCACTTCTAACAGATTTTTTCTTGATTCAGGTATCTTGTTTTACGCCATAAGGATATAGAATCCTCCAAACAACTTTCCGGCTCAAGATTTCAGCCCAACCGGTCGATATAAATAAAGACATATAATCTACAGGAATATACCGGCTTAGGCTCTCATAAGAAGGAGAAACAATGGTCACCTTGCGCGAACTTCTGGAAGAAATGGTCAAACGCGGAGCCTCCGATTTGCACCTGACGGTCGGTACGCCTCCTCAGATGAGAATTGACGGCAACCTGACACGCACCGAACATGATGTTCTATCAGCGGAGATGACCTTGAAGCTGGTTTACAGCATCATGAGTGAAAAACAGCGCAAGGCATTTGAAGAGCAGAACGAACTTGATTTGTCCTTTGGTATTGAAAATCTGAGCCGTTTTCGCTGCAATATATTCATGCAGCGGGGTAACGCGGCCGCAGCCATCAGGCAGATCCCGTTCAAGATTAAAACCTTTGAAGAACTGGGCCTGCCGAAAGTGGTCGCCGAAATGTCCAACCTCCCCAGGGGACTGGTTTTGGTCACCGGACCGACCGGATCGGGTAAATCAACTACTCTCGCATCCATGATCGATAAAGTCAATCGGGAACGGCACTGTCACATCCTGACGGTTGAGGATCCGATCGAGTATCTTCATCGTCACAATAACTGTCTGATAAACCAGCGAGAAGTCTACAGTGACACCTCCTCTTTCGCGTCGGCGTTGAAATACGCGCTGCGTGAGGACCCCGATGTGGTACTGGTAGGTGAGATGCGCGACCTCGAGACGATCGAAGCGGCCCTCAATAT
>DAOUTW010000043.1 GCA_030668485.1 Candidatus Zixiibacteriota bacterium | reverse complement strand
TAAGGTGATATTTGAGGCATGTGAGAAAGCAAAGAATATCTTGCCCAAACTGGAAAAAGATGGCAAGAATTTAAAAATAATAGAGAAAGGTGGCTTAGGTCAAGATGGTTTTATTGAAATATCGTTGGTTTTAGAAATTGATAAATATTGGCATTTGGCAAAAGCAAATACACATCCTGATAATTTGTCCTTCGTTGAAAAATGGCGAAAGATTTATAAAGGGTCTTGACCTACGATAAATATATTGAACTCAATATGGGCTGCAATCACATTTTTTACCCGGTCCGCCGCGGCGGATAATAGCGGATCAAGACCCGCCGTAACATAAAAGAATAGAATATATTGCTTGACACAATTAATAGAATTGCATAAGATATTTATAGGGTAGGATGGTGTGACCGGAATGTATCCAGATGAATTAAATAAAAAATCCAAGGAGGATCAGATATGCCTAGTGATGGTGATACACTGACAGCGGCTGAAATTCAGAGCGCCGTTAATATTGGCAGTTTTGGCGGCAATGTCACGGTTGATAAAAACTGGCACTATGGCTTATACCATAATTGGGCAATAGGTTACGGTTATTCGAACGGTATGCCTCTCTATGGGGGTGTTAAATGCGGGGGTTCGAAATACCATATCTATTGGCTCAAGGATCGGAATAAGTATGTAATACTATCCAGTGCACAGGAACCTAAGGATTGTGGGGAAATGCCCGCCGAATAGCAATTGACGAGACAAGTTATGGCTATGAAATTGCGGTGCGTGGCCCGGAGCTTTGCTCCGGGTGTCTTAAGAATGCTGCTGAATTAAAAAAAAACGCCGTTTTTATATAAAATGATGTAGGAAAACATCCGGTAGGGGCGACCGGCCGGTCGCCCCTACCGAAACACCATTTCAAACATGAGCCGGTCGGCCCCACAATCATCTTTTAATTGACATTAGCAATCACGATGCGTAAACATAATTGGATTTGATGAATGTGCTCCCATCGAAATGCAGAATGATATCATGCTTAGTTTTTTCTATAACATTATCGAAGCGGTACTCGGACTGATACTCCGTATCTGGCGGTCGCCATTGAAGGTGGAAGGGGTGCATCTGGAATTGATTACCGATAGCGATGACAAGAACGCTCCCTGCTACCGCTGTCGGATGATGATTATCAACAAGGGGCGCGATGCCATCTATACCGAAATGATTATTCTGGAAATTAACGAAGAGAAAACTTTTCGTATCCGTGACGGTTCCGACCGTATCCGGATCGATACTCGCAACCCTTTACGACTGGAATTAATATATCCTATTGAAGATAAAAATGATGTGATCGATGCCGGGCGGTTCTGCCTTGAAATAAAACCGACGACAGGCAGAACGGTTAAAACTCATGGATGCTTCCCAATTGATTATGATTTACCCTCATAAGGTGATATCAAACAGTAAGACTCGGCAAAAAAGACAACGGGAGGGGCATGTTAAGGCCCCTCCCGTATTCCCACATTGCACAGGAAGGAAGAAATGTCTAGATTTCTTGCAGTTCCCGAGGCGGTCGCTCCGGTTCTGCCGAATTTTGCGTTCCCATGGTGGCGATGGCCGAAACCTGAAAATCCTGCATGTTGGAATCGAGTCGACTGGTGCAGATTTTCAATTTGCGCAGCGCTTTCATGGTATAGGGGTTGGCGCCATTGGCATCCAAGGTGTCGATCAGGTAATTTTCCACTTCGGTTAACTGCCGGGTTTGTATCTGCATCTTACTGATACGATCGGCCAGCGATTCGCTGGCTCTGGTTACCGAATCGGCGACTCCGGCCAGTTCATCGCCCCGTCTCAATGTTATTTTCCATCCCAGGTCGCCTTTACTCATTTTCTCCAGCGCGGTGGTGATTCGTTTTCCGGGGCCGGAACGGCAATGGGAGCATTTCCAATTCAGTAAAAGGACCAAACCGGCGCCGATCAGATACGTGATCCCAAGAAAAAGTGGCGCATGAGTGTTCATGGCCGCGAAAAATGAGCCGATTATGCCGGTGGAACCGTTTCCCACACCCCAATAAGCCATCGTGGTGGCAAGAAAAAGAATGAAGCTAGAGACAAAGTAAACGATGGTAGTGACTCGTAACGCTCTCCCCGTTTCGAGGTTTTTAAAAGGCCGCATTCGTCGTCGCATCATATCTCCCTTTGTAAAAACCTACTATTTTTATCGGTTATTTCCCCGGCAACTTGACACCAAGTGCGATTTTACTTGACTAAGTTATTTGTATGGAATAAAATAAATCAATATGAGAGAACCGTTTCCGCATGATATAAGGGCGATTTTGACCGCCCCGGGAAAAGCGCTGTCGCTGAAGAAAATCTTTTCCGCCTCGATTTTTCTGCTGGCGGGCTATGCCGTTTATCTGGTATTCACCTATCTGGCTCTTCTCTATGACGGAGTTAACTTCGATTATATCTGGCAATCATACGGGATGTTTCCCCTCAAGCAGTTCGCTTTCGATGCTCAGGTAGCCGGGGGTATTCAGATTTTCGGGATCGTTCTGTCGCTTTTATGTCTTTCGCTGGCGATAATGTCTAATGCCGTGATTCATTTTGAAGAATTGCGCGGCGATTTCTTTTTCTCAAGCATGGCTGCCATCAAATTTACTATCGGGCGGATACCGACGCTCCTTCTGGGGTATTTATCACTCGGCTTCCTGGTCGGGATAATCAGCTTTCTGACTTTTCTGGTCGGACTGATCGGGCGTATTCCATATATCGGAGAATTTTTAATCGGGGCGTTCTATATCGTACCGATTTTTATCACGCTGGTATTTACGGTTTTTATCGTTTTTGTTTCGATTGTCGGCGTTCTTCTGCTTCCGGTGGCAATTGCCGCCCGCAAGGAAAAGGAAGTTTTCGATTCACTGCTGCAACTGTTTTCGGTGATTATCAAGGAACCGGTACGTTTTGTATGGTATACCGCCGTGACCGCCGTCATGGCCAAGATGGCATCGTTTATTATGGCCTACCTGTTTTATCGCACCATACAGTTTTCTCGAATACTCCTGATTACCGGCGGCGGTGATAAAATAGAACGTTTATTCAATTCGGCTTATGCCATGCTCCCACTCGATTCTCCGGTGCTGTCATTCATCACCAATATATTCCCCGGCATTGCGTTTGGATTCAGTTTTGCCCGATGGGGATACGATACCGAGCAATCGCTTGGGGCTGTTTTGCTGGCAATTTCATTCTTCCTCATTTTCATTGTTATCCTCGGTTACATGGTGTCGGTTTTGTCAGCCGGGCTGGCACGCGGTTTTGTCGTTATCCGGCGGATGAAAGACGATTACCTGATCGTCGATGAAGATCCGATTTCAGCCGGCGAAGATTACGCCAATCCCCCATTTAAAAAAGATAATGAAAAATCGTGACATAAAGGTATTTCCGTGAGTCTCTGGACATATTTCTGGATTTTTGCGCCGCCGATACTTCTGGTAATTATCGCGATCATTTATTACCTGGTTTCGACTCCCGACGACTGGACAGGTGACGAATTATGAACTCGATTCTGATCGGCCTCTTCTTGTATCTGTTGCTTCTCATCTTTATTGCCTTCTGGACTTTCCGTCTCAATAAAACCCTGGGAGATTTCTTTCTTGCCGGACGAAAACTGGGTACCTGGGTGGTCACCTTATCCGAAAGAGCCTCGGGCGAATCGGCTTGGCTGCTTCTGGGCCTTCCGGGGGTCCTTTTTGCCTCCGGTTTTCTGGAAATATGGGTGGCTATCGGATGTACCTCGGGGATTTTATTTTCATGGATATTTATCGCCCGCAAATTGCGGATCGAAACCGGAAAATACGGCGCCCTGACATTGCCCGATTACTTCGAAAGCCGTTTCGGCGATAAAACTCATTCTCTGCGAATATTCTCCAGCGTCGTCATCACCTTCTTTTTCACCTTCTATGTCTGCGCACAATTGATGGCGGCCGGAAAGCTGTTCTCCCTCTTTTTACCGGTAACCGACACCCAGGCAATGCTCATCGGCGGCGGCATTATCGTGTTCTACACTCTCATGGGCGGCTTTTTCGCTGTCGCCTGGACCGATTTTGTGCAGGCGATTTTAATGGTCGGTACTTTGGTACTGTTGCCGATTGTCGCCTTAGTAGAAATTGGCGGATGGGACAAAGCGATTGGACATATAGCCGCCACCAGTCCCGATCATCTCAGTTTGATTGGAAACAAAACGGGAATTGCCGCTGTCCTGTCGATCATATCGGGCTTGGCGTGGGGATTGGGTTATATGGGGATGCCGCATCTATTGACGAGGTTTATGGCCATCAAAAATCCGAATGACCTCCGCAAAGGCGCCGTGATCGGTATCAGTTGGGCCGTGCTGGCTTTTTGGGGAGCGATGTTTATCGGCCTGTTCGGCACGGTGCTGCTGGCCGGTGATGTTATCGCCGATCAGGAAAAGGTGATGCCCCAAATGGCGATCAATCTTTTACCGGGATGGATTGCCGGAATTCTAATTGCGGGAGCGCTGGCGGCGATGATGTCGACCGCCGACAGTCAGTTGCTGGTGACGACCTCGGCTCTGTCGGAAGATATTTATCATCAATTGATGAATAAGGCGGCCGATCAGAAACAATTGGTCAAGATGTCACGGATAATCACACTGGTAGTCGGAGCAGCGGCATTCCTGATTGCTCTGGGAGCCAAACAGCTTGTCTTTGAAATGGTCGCATTCGCCTGGTCGGGACTGGGGGCGGCCTTCGGACCGGTCCTGCTGCTAACCCTGTGGTGGAAAAAAACCACCCGGCAAGGGGTCTTATGGGGGATGATTACCGGGACTATCGTGACCATTGTCTGGCGTTTGACTCCGGTGTTGAAGGCGACCCTGTTTGAAATCGTACCGGCCTTTATCTTCGCTTTGCTGGTATGTGTTTTGGTGAGCTTGGCGACTCGGGAGAAGGCAAGCAGTAGATTCGCTTGATCATCGGTTTTATTTGTTACGGTAAAATCGAATATTTGCAATATCGTCAATCAATAATTTCGTAATCGTTTGGCAAGCGCACGAATCCCATATATGATCAATCCGCCGATGGTGACCAGGGAAACAGCCACAAGTATATCCCAGGCGATCTGGCCGGGAAAGAAATACCGCGACCCCTGCCAGCGGAAAAAACCTATCATGGAAGCATAATAAACATAAACGGTTCCAAGTATAACCGCGATACGATAGCGGTGTCTGATAATCAGGATTACAAAGCCGATCAGCGATAGGAAAAAGCAAATGAGATTTAAACCGTTATCTATGATTTTATGTTCAAGGGGAACCAGAATATAATAAAGATCCGGGATCAGGACACGATGGAGGTAGCTGATTTCTGTGAGATTTTCCCACACCAGCAATACGTAGGTTTTGCCGACTTCCCATCCAAGCGAATCAATGACCTCCCGCGCATGCATTTGGTAAGCTGAATAAATTTCGCCGAGCGATAAATTCGGCTTGTCCAGGCCCAAACGGTAATCCTCAAGCCACCCCTGCATTATTGTTTGAGATGAAATCCCGTCTCGCCGTTCAAGAGTAACAGCGGCGACATTGGCCGGACCATTGGCGCTGGTGATCGCCAGGGTGAAAACGCCATTTTCCCGGTAATTGTGCGACATCCAGACGGCCATAACCGTAAGGGGGATAACAACTGCGATGGCAACCCGCCCAATGATGCCGCTTCGTGAGAACTCATGTGGAAACCGGCTCTTTTTGCCTCGCCATCTATAAGCGATAGCTATCACGATCATGGCCAAAGGCCAGAACTGTCCGACCGATCTGGTTAGGATGGTAATGGCGACAAGTATGCCAGCGGCAATAAATAAAATCCACCTGTTTGATGACAGAGCCTTAAGATATATGGTCAGCGCTATCAGTGACATGAAGAAGTAGAAAGTGTCCGACATTACAATGCAGCTCAGGACAATCGATGTATATGATACGGCGGCCAGGGAGGAGGCGACGATGGAGATCGGATAGGATCTCGTAAGCATCATGCTGAGTAAATATATCAGCAGGCATGACAACGAAGACAGGATGATATTAACAACGATGATCGGTACCACCTGGCCTTTAAACAGAATATTATTCAGAGCAAGGAATGATGCGTAACCGGGACCGAAATAGAAGAAACCGTTCTCGTTCTCGATCGTGCCCTCAGCGACCGCCTGCGCCATGGTCATATACAGGCGGCAGTCAAAACAATTGTCCATAACCTGCTGAGTACCGGCCTGATCGTTACTGGCAGCAAAGAAGGCCAGTCTGAGGAGCAGTGCGAAAGCAAAAATTAGCAGTAAATCGCCACGGCGCAATGGTTTCCAGGGCTTAGGTGGTCCTGTAACGATTAAGTCATCCTGCAAAATCATCTCCGTGGTGAATGACGCCCGATTGTATCAATTAAAATCCCAGGCCTCGGTTAAGGCAATTATAGCGATATAAATAATTTCGGTCAAGGAATAATGCCTCTGGATTTAAAAATGCCGGAACAAGGAGGGAAAAATAGTCGGATGAGCGCCCGATGTTAAGACTTGCAGCCAAATGGCAGTCATGCTATATTCCTCCGTCTGATTAACAACGAAGCAATAATAAGCAGGAAAGCATAGCGCTTTCGGATGCCTTGATGAATATATACGAGCCGTGGTTTCAAAGACATACGCCAGAGCCGCCGCGACGATATTTTCTATATTACTGTCTCTTTATCGCAGCCGGCCTGACTTATCTTTATCGCGATTTTATATTTTCCGATCAGATTATTTATGGCTATGATATGCATAATGCCGGGATCTATTTTCGCACCTTCCTGGTGGAGCATGTCAAAGAATTCGGTTCCATTCCTCTATGGAATCCTCGTATCTTCTGCGGCCTTCCATTTGTCGATGCCTTCCACGGTGATATTTTCTACCCGTTGTCGTTTCTCAAATATTTTGGCGATACCAAACGGATGATCGATTTCACTATGATCATGCACATAATGATTGCCGGGATCGCCGCCTATGGGGCGGCTCGCCAATTCCGGCTGAGCAAGCTGGCTTCCACTGTTGCGGGAGTGGCCTATATGTATTCCGGGTGGCTGAATTCTCTGATGGCCCCGGGGCATGATGGGAAAATATTTGTAACCGCGCTGTTCCCTTTGACGATTTTGTTTCTGGATCGGGCCTTTGAAAAAAATCGTTTCCTGAATTTTACTCTTCTCGGTATCGTTATCGGTCTGATAATTCTGACTCCCCATGTTCAATTGGCTTATTATACCTTATGGGCTTTGGCCGGATACACCATCTTCAAACTGATTTTTTTACTCAAGGATTCAAAGAGTATCAAACCTCTTGTGACTCCGGGATGTTTGACGGTTTATGCGGTATTGATCGGGGTTTTGTTGTCGGCCATACAGATGTTTCCGGGTTATAAATACACCAGAACCGACTCGATGCGGAAGGAAAACGAGAGCCGGTACGCTTATGCCACGGCCTGGTCGCTTCATCCCGAGGAAGCTATTGCGCTGGCGGTGCCGGAATTCTGCGGAACCAATGATCTGTTTAACAACAAGCTCAGGTATTGGGGGCGTAATCCATTTAAGGATAATTCCGAGACGCCGGGGCTAATTCCCCTGATACTGGGAATGATAGGTTTGATATGCGGGCGGGGGCGGATCAAATACTATTTTGGTATTCTCGCCGTCGGCGCTCTTTTATTCGCTCTGGCCGATCATACGCCTTTCTTCAAATGGTGTTATTATTTGATCCCTCTGGTAAAATCGACCCGGGCGCCATCGATGATAATGTTTTTGTTCAGTTTTGCCGTGTCGATACTGGCCGCCGTCGGGGTGCAATACCTGCAAACCGGAACGGAGATCGGTAACCTGAGAAGACGCCTGGCGAAAAGCGTGTTATTCATTCTGCCCGCCATTTTCCTGTTCGGCGCCCTGCTTTACACTTTTGCTCCGGCCGAGACTCATCAATTGTATTTGAAGCTGGCAGGATCTGAAATTCTCGGTGATGAAAATAAGTTGGCGTATGGCCGCCTGAATTATCCGGCTATAAAAACCGGTTTTCAAATAGCTTTTGCCATGTCGCTCATAACGGCGGCGATAGTTCTGTTAAGAAGGAAACTTCGCCTCGGCATGGTTATTCTCTGGATTTTGCCGCTGATTATAATGACCGACGGAATCAGATTTAGCCAGCAGTTTATTTCGACCTATGATGGTGAGACTGCATTCGGCATTACGCCGGAGATTGAATATGTCAGAAATAATGCCGGTCTATATCGGACGGCCACCTTCGGCATCGATGAAGTAAGCAATCACTACTATTATCACGGAATAATGAGTCCGATCGGAAATCATGGAAATCAGCTTATGAGGTATAATCGCCTGCTGTATCATCATTGGAACTGGAATCGGAATCGAGTCAATCCCCGTTTCGCAGCCTTGGTTGGGGTCAAGTACATCATCGTACCGGATGGCACCGAACTCGCCGACCTGGGATACCGGGAGGGCGAACTCGATACCGCGGCTGTCTTCGATAATATTAAAGTGGTGGAAAATAAAGCCTGTTTTCCTCGCGCCTATCTGGCAGGAAAATACAAGGTCTTTGCCGATAATGATTCCCTGTATCAATCGATCTATTCCGGTGATGACGACCTGCGACGGACGATTTATTTTATGGACGATCCCGGTATTGATATCGATAGTATTATCAGCCCACTGGATACGGCCGAGATTGTATACTATGGTATTGATTCGGTAGTGATCGGGACAGAATGTACGACCGGAAAAATCCTGACGCTCAATGACAACTATTATAAGGACTGGCATGTTTTTGTCGACGGCAAAGAGCAACCCCCCCTGATAACTTATTCAACTTTTCGGGGAGTTGCTCTTGCGCCCGGAAAGCATACCGTTGTCTGGAAATATATTCCCTCATCATATAATACCGGCAAGACCGTTAGCTTGGCGACAATGGCGTATTTGTTTATTGCTTTGGTTGGTTATGGAATCTACCGGCGCAAACGCCGCAAATGACTGGCATAATGAGATAGATAAAAAAACCCGGACGACTTGTTGCTGTCCGGGTCTTATATAGGCTCAAGATTTAATTTACCAGTTCATCAACTGCTCCAGGTTTTGATTCAGTTTCTCCACCCGGTTTTCGAAATCGGCTTTTTTATTGCGGTCGCGTTCGATAACATCTTTCGGAGCATTGGCCAGATAATCGGCATTGGCCAGCTTGCGCGATAGTTTTTCAAGCTGGTTTTTTAAATTGCCCAGTTCCTTGCTCAGTCGCTGACGTTCTCCATCAACATTGATCAGGCCTTCGAGCGGGATGAATATCTCGGCGCCGGGGATAACGCCTGAGGCCGACATGGGCGGCTTTTTGACTTCGGCGGCGATAGTAATATTCTCGATTTTGGCCAGGCCTTTGTAATAATCGAAATAGTCGGTCAGGATTTTGCCCAGTTCTTCATCCTCGACCTTGATGAGCACATCGGCCCGCTTGCCCGGAGGAACATTCATCTCGGCCCGGATATTGCGGATAGTTGTGACCACCAGTTGGATGCGGGCGAGGCGGTCTTCCAACTCGTCGTTTTCGAAACTGTCATCGGATTCCGGCCAGGGGCCTTTCGTGATCGTCTCGTTGTGCGTCAGTTGATTGTAAATTTCCTCGGTGATAAACGGCACGAAGGGATGCATGAGGAGCATAATCCGTTTCAAGACATATCCCGCGACCTGGCGAGCGGTTTGTTTTTCCTCGTCGGTGCCGTCGTACAGGCGCGGCTTGATCAGTTCGATATACCAGTCGCAGAAATCTTTCCAGACGAAATCGTAAAGGTCCTTGGCGGCGTTGTTCAGTTTGAAATCATCGAAATTGCGGTTGACGGCATTGATCGTTTTGCCCAGCCGCGACAGAATCCAGTGATCGATCAGGATCAATTTATCTTTCGGCACCGTGTCAAGATCAAGCTGGTCGTCGCCGAGATTCATCATGACAAACCGGGAGGCGTTCCAGATTTTATTGTTGAAATTGCGACCCAGTTCGAAGCTGTTCTGTCCGATCCACGGGTCCTGGCCGTCCGGAGTCGCCAGGATCAGCGATATCCGGAGAGCGTCGGCGCCGAATTGATCGACGATCAACAGAGGATTGATCCCATTGCCCAGCGATTTGGACATTTTGATTCCCTCGGCATCGCGGACGGTGCCGTGAATGTAAACATCGGCAAACGGCAGGTCGCCCATGAATTCGTATCCGGCCATGACCATCCGCGCCACCCATAAGAAAATAATGTCGGAGGCGGTCACGAGAACATCGGTGGGATAGAATTTTTTGAGCATGTCGGTTTGTTCCGGCCAGCCGAAAACCGAGAATGGCCACAGCCATGACGAGAACCAGGTATCGAGAACATCTTCATCCTGCAGAATATCGGTCGATGAGCACTTGGGGCATTTCTCCGGTTTTTCAGCCGAGGCGATCACCTCGCTGCATTCCTGGCAATAGTAGATCGGAATTCGGTGACCCCACCACAACTGGCGGGATATGCACCAGTCCCGAATATTTTCCATCCAGTGCAGGTAGGTTTTTGACCAGTGTTCGGGGTGGAAGCGAAGCTTGCCCGATTTGACCGCCTCGATCGCCGGCTTGGCCAGCGTTTCCATTTTGACAAACCATTGCTCGGAGAGCATCGGTTCCACAATGGTATGGCAGCGGTCATGAGTACCGACTGAAAGTTTGTATTTTTCGGTTTTAACCAGATACTTTTTGGCCTCGAGGTCCCTGACCAATTGTTTGCGTCCCTCGAAACGATCAAGACCTTTATATTTACCGGCATTCTCATTGAGCGTGCCGTCGAGGTTCATGATATTGATCTGCTCCAGATCATGGCGGCGGCCGATATCGAAGTCATTGGGATCGTGTGCCGGTGTGACCTTGACGACCCCGGTTCCGAATTCGATATCGACGAAGCTGTCGGCTACGATCGGAATTTCACGCTCAAGAATCGGCAGGATGACGGTTTTGCCGACATATTTTTTGAACCGGGTATCGGTCGGGTTGACCGCCAGCGCGGTATCGCCCAGCATCGTTTCCGGGCGAGTGGTGGCAACTGTCAGATAGTCGTCGCTCCCTTTGAGCTTGTACCTGATATACCAGAGATGGCTGTCGACCTCCTTGTGTTCGACCTCGTCGTCGGAGATCGAGGTCTGGTCGGTCGGGCACCAGTTGACAATTCGATGACCTTTGTAGATCAGCCCCTTCTCATAGAGGCGGAGGAAAACTTCGGTAACCGCCCCTGAAAGCGATTCGTCGAGAGTAAAGCGGGTACGGTCCCAGTCGCAGGAGCTTCCTATTTTCTGCAATTGGTTTAAAATCAGGTCTTTGTTCCGATTGGCCCAGGTCCAGACCCGTTCCACGAATTTATCCCGGCCCATTTCACGGCGGGTTATACCTTCTTTCGAAAGCTGTTTTTGAACTATTACCTGAGTGGCGATCCCGGCATGATCCGATCCCGGCAGCCATTCGGCTTCATATCCGAACATCCGTTTGCGGCGGATTAGAATATCCTGAATAGTATTATTAAGGGCGTGTCCTAGGTGCAGGACATCGGTTACATTGGGCGGCGGGATAACGATGGTAAAGGGGTCTTTATCCGAATCCGGATTCCCTTTGAAATACCCCGACTCGGTCCAGGTCTTATACCATCGGTCTTCGTTTTCACCGGGGTTGTATGGTTTTCCCTTTTTCCGCTTTTCATCCATTTAAATTCGACTCCTCAAAAGCCATAAACATACTCTTCTTATCTAAAAAAGTCAATATTACGCCTAAAATAGGGGATAAATTTGACTTTTGGCAAGGGGATTTATATCGTATCATGTTATCGGCACTTATAGGAGATATGCTTAGGTGGAAACACAACTTGCTAAACTACCCCCGCTGGAACGACTTCGGGCTATTATGGCCCGTCTTAGAGCTAAAGATGGTTGCCAGTGGGATTTGAGCCAGACTCATAAAAGTCTGTTGCCTTATTTGATCGAAGAGACTTACGAAGTGGTCGAGGCTATCGAATCGGACCAGAGGGATAAACTGAAGGAGGAACTGGGCGACCTGTTTTTGCAGGTTTATTTTCATTCCCAGATCGCCGACGAGGCCGGCCATTTCGATATCAATGATGTCGCCTCCGATATTTGCGATAAGCTGATCCGCCGTCATCCCCATATTTTCGGCGAGAAGAAAGACCTTAAACCGCAACAGGTTCGAGACCAGTGGGAACGGATTAAAGTCGAGTCGAAGGAAAAAGATTCGGTTTTGGCCGGAGTTCCGAAGACAATGCCGGCCCTGCTCCTGGCGTATAGAGTGGGAGAGAAGGCGGCCGGAGTCGGATTCGACTGGGAAAATCCCCGGGATATTTTCGACAAATTAAAGGAAGAACTGGCCGAATTCGAAGTAGAATTCGACGACGGCAACTCCGACGGCATGATCGATGAAATGGGTGATTTGATTTTCGTTATGGTCAACCTGGCCCGAAAACTGAGTATCGATCCGGAAAATGCCCTCAAGCGGACCTCCCAGCGGTTCATCGACCGTTTCGGATATATCGAAAAGAGCCTGAAAAAGCAGGGTAAGTCCTTTTCTGAGACATCTCTGGAAGAGATGGAGGCACTCTGGCAGGAGGCCAAGGGATAATATCTTTTACCGGAATTTTAGTTTCCCGGTCACTTGCATCTCCTTAAAGGGTTTGACATTGGATAGCGCGCGTATTATTTTGACGCCCAGGAAATCAGAATGACGAAACTTGACTTAAAAGAAATGACCCGGCCGGTAGCCAAGGACCTTCAGGCTTTTAATTCCAAGCTGGATAAATATCTTTCGGCCGAATCGGACCTGATCAACTCGGTGATAAAACATATCATGGCTTCGCGGGGAAAACGTCTTCGGCCGGCGATACTGTTTCTCTCTTCCCGGGGCGGTGGCTACTATTCACCCAAGCTGGTCGAGGCGGCATTAGCAATAGAATTGATCCATACCGCCACTTTGTTGCACGACGACGTTGTCGATGAATCGGACATCCGTCGCGGGCAGGAGACAATCAATCATCGCTGGAATAATCTCGTGTCGGTTTTGATGGGTGATTTTCTGTTTTCGCGAGCATTCGTTATCATGGTCAAAACCGGTTCCTCCGAGGTAATCGATTCGATCAGCCGCGCCACGGCCAGGGTCAGTTTCGGAGAACTGCGCCAGATCGAGGAGTGTGCCAATTACGATTTGCCGGAGAGCGATTATATCAAAATCATTTCCGATAAAACCGCGGCTTTGTTTGCGACTGCCTGCGAGGTCGGCCCGATTATAAAAAAAGCCCCGGCGGCTCAACGGAAAAAGTACCGCGAATTCGGCGAAAATGTCGGTATCGCCTTTCAGATCGCCGATGATCTGCTCGATTTTGTAGGCGTCAGCCGGAAAACCGGAAAGCAGCCCGGCAGCGACCTGCTTCAGGGCAAGGTTACTCTGCCGTTGATATATTCGTTGTCGAAGTCATCGAAAAAAGTCCGGGCGGAAATCGCCGGTATCCTTGATAACGGTATCAATAAGACCGGCGTCAAGCGAGTGGTGAAATTTGTTACCGAACAGGGCGGTATCGATTACGCCTATGATATCGCGCACAATTATTCGGATCGAGCCGGATCGGTGTTGGATACCATGAAAAACAGCGTTTATCTGCGCACGCTCAAGGATATTCTGGAATTCACCGTTTCCCGGGACAATTAAATGCCGGCTGACAATTCATGTCATACGGTTTCCCTGCCAGATAAAATTAGACCTTCCTCAATATCGTATAGTATAACGATGTATATATTATGAACCGTTTTGACATTGAATTTTTGGGCAGTCATCTGTGGCTGACCATCCTGTTGTGCCTGATCCTCCTGGGGATTTCGATTCTCTATTACCGTCGGACCACGCCGCCTTTGCCGAGAGGATTGCGCTGGTTTTTGATGGTGTTGCGGGGAGTCGCTTTTGCCGGATTGTTTCTGGCGCTGGCTCAGCCGATCCTGTCATACACCAAAATCAAGCAGAATAAAAAAGAAATGACGATCCTGATCGATCGTTCATCATCGATGGACCTGCCGCTGGGATCGGAATCGGGAACGACACGACTGGAACAGGCGCTCAATCTGCTCGACGGCCCATCGCTGGCGCCGCTTCACGAAAATCTCGATCTTACAATTTATGCCTTCGCCGAATCGCTCGATGTCTCCGACCGAGGGCTGAATCTATCCGGCAATAAAACCGATCCGGGCCGCGCGGTGGCTCAGGTGCGGCAACTCGCCGCCATCAATCCCCCGGATTATATTCTGCTTCTTTCCGACGGTCGAGCCACTGAGGGAGAAAACCTGCCCGATATGGCGGCCTCACTCAGATTGCCGATCCATACTATCGCTGTCGGCGACTCCAGTCGCAATAACGACATTTCATTGGATGACATCGAATTCAACGAGGTGGTGTACGCCGGGCGGAAAACCGAGATCAAGGCGATTATTTCTCAACAGGGAGAGATCGAAAGCCGGATGCAGATTACTCTGTCGGAAGGCGACCGGGTATTGACGCAAAAAAGTGATGAATCACCGGGGGATGGCAAAACCAGCGAACAGGAATTGACCTTCACTCCGAACAGGCCGGGACGGATATTTCTAAATATCGATGTTGCGGCCGGCGACGAAACCAATGACCTCAATAACCGCCGCACTTTTGCCGTCCGGGTCCTGAAGAGCAAACTCAATATTTTAATCTATAGCTCATCTCTGAACCAGGAATATGCATTTCTCAATCGCTACCTGATAAGCCGTGATGATTATGATATAACCCGCGTCGTCGATGCGCCGGGTGGCAACCGGATCGGCGAACGCTTTCCGAGCACTCAAGAAAAGTTAAACAGTTTCGACCTGGTGATAATGGTCGATCCGAATCTTAACCGGATCAACAGCCATTATGATAAGCTGCTTTCGTATATGACCGACCGCGGCGGCGCGATTATGATCCTGATGGGCGAACAGTATGCGCTGTCGGCAACATCCCGAATGGAATCGATATCTCCGATAGCGATCGGATCGCTTCAGAGGCAACCGATACAATACGGAAAATTTCAAATAAGTCCCGATGCGCGGATGATGTTCCATCCGGTGGTTAAACTGGCCGATACGCGCGAGGAAATAGTCTCGGCATGGGAAAACCAGCCGCCGTTCAAGCAATATCTATCGGTCGATTCCCTACGGTCGGGAGCGGTTCCGCTTGGTTATATCGAAGCGAAAACCGGGCAGGCCCGAAAATCGGTGATCGCTTTTCGCCGTCATGGCGGCGGAAAGATACTCGCTTTTGCGGTATCACCATTATGGCACTGGGCCTTTTATCCGGTCGGTGTAGGAAGCGACGCCACCATTTACCGGGAGTTTGTTTCAAGCACCATCCGTTGGTTGACCATCAGCGATGAGTCGGACCGGATCAGTTTCAAACCGGTCAAGGAAGTATTCCAGAGCGGGGAAGAGCCGGCCTTTGAAGGTTCGATCCATGATGAGGGATTCCGCCCGATCGAAGGCGGCAGCGGCGATCTGATCATTGTCTCTGCCGGAAACGATACCACCGTTGCTCAGATTCTTCCAGCTACTGGCAAAGCGGGAAAATATATCGCTGGGGTCGGAGAGCTGGCGCCGGGCGAGTATGATTACCATGCCGAAATTTATGCCGATTCGGTCAAGCTGGGTGATTTCGACGGAGAGTTCGCCGTCGATGATATCGACCGCGAGACCGCCTTCAGCGATGTCGACTGGACGTATCTATCTCAGACGGCAAGTAATTCCGGCGGGATGTTCGCATCATATAAAAATGTCCAGCCCTTGATTAATGCTCTCGACATGGAAACGGTTGAGATTGAGGAAACTCATGACATCCGTCTTTGGGATCATTGGATATTATTAATTGTTATTGTCTTCACATTATTGTTGGAATGGTTCATCCGCAAAAGACGGCAGTTGCTGTAAAAAACTTTTTCGCATTATTTAAATATTCCGCCAAATAAGATCAGGATAGATATTTTGCTTGCATAATAAAAGAAATCGATCTATAATAGTTATTAGAGTGTCCTCGTTAGTTGGGGGCAAACGGTATCCTGAGGGGAATGGCATCATCCTGTAATTCATCTTTCGCCTGGTGCCCGGCGCCATTAATCTGCGTGGCCCGGAGCTCTGCTCCGGGTTTCTTAAGAAAACAGATAGGTGGCTGCAATCTCTTCTCGTGGCTGGTTCACATCCCCGTGCAGCAGCTATTTTACTTGAGGTAAGACTATCCCACCCGAAACTGGTTTTCCCGATGTATAGTTGCCATACATTTTTATAAATTGTGATAGACTTTTATCCTGCATGCATTAATTTTGGAATATGCCAAAACTTCGACATTACGATAATTTGGGAACTGCAAGATTCATTACCTTTTCATGTTTCAAAAGGCATCCATACCTGTCCGACAGGACAATTATCGAAAAGCTACTGCCCCAAATTATAACGATCCGAGACGATAATGGTGTAAAAATATACGGATATGTAATAATGCCGGAGCATGTGCACCTTGTCCTTCATCCTCCTGAAGGAACAAGGTTGGGATTGCTAATTGGACAAATGAAGGCCAGGGCCTCTTATGCTATAATAACCCCAGAGCGAGAAATATTAAAACGTTCGAATGGTCAGCCGGCAATCTGGCAGAGGCGATGCTATGATAATAATTGCCGGAAACCGGAAATAGTAAGAGAAAAGATTAATTATTGCCATAATAATCCGGTAGTGCGCAGGTTGGTGTCGAGTCCGGGGGATTGGCCGTGGTCCAGCTATAGATGGTACCAAGGCGATCGGGATGTTCCGATCTCGATAGATGGTTTTGAACTTTGAGCTTGAAGATTTCCCACCATAAATGGTGGGCCACCCGCCAAATAAGATCAGGATAGATATTTTGCTTGCATAATAAAAGAAATCGATCTATAATAGTTATTAGAGTGTCCTCGTTAGTTGGGGGCAAACGGTATCCTGAGGGGCATGGCATCATCCTGTAATTCATCTTTCGGGATTAATTGAATTACTTATCAGAAGTTTTGTCTGCATGGCCTGGTCGTGTAAACAATGGCAATTATAAAAATCAAGATTAGGGCCATTTTAAATAATTTAATGGAATGGGAGGAGAATAAGATGAAAGGGAAGTACTCGAACCTAATTATCCTGGCGATTTTGGTCACCTGTATTTTAGCTGCTTCACCTTCTTTTGGACGCTGGCAAAAAGATGGGAGGGCCAATGCAGGGTATCGTTCGCTCTTATTTGACTTCAGTAGAGCTGCTAACCTTCCGCATGATTTGAGCGGCGAAAGTGCTTACAAAATCCCTCTACGGACCAGGGATGTCCGAACCAGTACAATGTTGATTGGTGAGACACATTTTGACGAGCAACAGATTTCTTCGTCCGGAAGACAAATCGAACACCGAAATTCGGAGTATATTCATTTTGCCTGGGCCGACAGTACAGACACAATTCGAGGAATCCGTTATCAGGCCTTTGAGATAGAGGAATGTGCGCCCCTGTTTCCAATCGGCGGTATTCATATTCACGGAAATTGGAAGGCAGGATATGTATCGGTAGATGTCGATCCCGGCGGCTGGGCAGTGGTAGCCGGTAATGAGATGGATAGTATTATCTATCCAAAGGCATACTGGGATTTCATGACGGGGGGGCAGGTTTTTGGGGTATTCACCAGCGATTATCCGTTTGATTATGAGGGCTGGTACTACAGAGACAGCGCGAACTATGAGAATTCTAATCTATGGCCCAAGATCGAATGGGATATCGATGGGACCGAACAGGTCCTTCATATGGTAGCAACCGAGCGAAATAGCTCTTATCTTGATGACACTTGGATTCGATCAGGTTTCCCTGCGACAATTTCATACTATCGCCGAGTCGGCGGATATGGCACGGGATCGGGTGTATGGTCATCACAGCGAGTCATTGATACGGTTGTTTACAGCTATAACAATGTTACCATAGCCGCATCGCCCACAGATGACGATGTCGCTATTGTTTGGAGCGCTCCTCTTGGCGAAACCCGTGATCCGGATGTTCCCGACTGTTTGTACAGCAGGAATAATGTTTGGTATGCCTTATCAACCGATCAGGGAAGTGAATGGGCCAATGACAGTATCTTTACAGCCAATGGAGCGCCTTCGATTGCTTATATGGTTGAGGACGGCCAGTATCCGGGAGGTAACATAACTCAATATGTATTTGAGTATGCCGGCAAATGGTGGGCATACTGCGATCTGTCGGCCTTATTCACGAGTGATGATAATTTGCATGTAATCTGGACCAGCCATCGCAGACTGGGGGAATCCCCTACAACTT
This sequence comes from Candidatus Zixiibacteriota bacterium, assembly GCA_030668485.1. Taxonomy (GTDB): domain Bacteria; phylum Zixibacteria; class MSB-5A5; order GN15; family JAAZOE01; genus DAOUTW01. The sequence goes on along the minus strand of DAOUTW010000043.1, from coordinate 21,316 downwards.
GCATCGATTATTATAAGTCAGCCATTTTCCATTGGTCAGAGGATAACCCAATTATCAGTACGGTATTTAATGCTGATTGGGAAATGCCTAATCGTAAGTGTGGAATCCCTGAGAGGACAGGAAGCGTCGCCAAAATAAATATTTCCGAATGTGACGGCAAGTTATATGTTTTGTTTAATCAATACGGCAACAAAGCTAATCCGTGTGCAGATGTATCAAAGTACTATAGTTACAAAGGAAGAGTGATTAACGGAGAATTGTATCTGGCGGTATCAAGTGATAGCGGCCAAATGTGGGATAGACCTCAAAACCTGACCAATACATTTACTCCGGATTGCTATGAGGGCGAATGTCATAGTGAGGCCTCTCCATCCATGGCACGTTATGGACGGATAGATAGTAGTGGTTGTCAGGGCATTGAACCCGGAACACCAGTTCTGGACATCCTATATGTCGATGATGGATGGCCCGGAACCCTTTTTGAAGAAGACGTCACCATGAACGAGGTTCTGTGGATGGTAACACCTTGCAGAGATATAGTATTGGAACCGGGATATTCGGACGACGCCGGGTCCGGGTATGGCGAGTGCTATTCGGAGAACCCTCTGGTTGTCAAACCCGGCAATGACACTACAGTGATCCTGAAAATAGTCAATCCCGGATTGCTGGACAATAACTATACCTTCAGTATCAATTACATAGATGGCGACGACTGGGTTAATCCCGAAGCAGATTCTGGTATTATTGGTTGCTGTCTTGCGGATACGGTGGAGCTCAGCATGACATTTACCGCACCGGACGGCAGTCCTGATCCGTCGACCTGGCGGTGCGAGATTGTAATCATGCACGAGGCTGAGGACAGCCCGCGCATTATTCCGGCCTGTTTGGTTGTGGCCTCCGATTTTGCTTATCCCGAATCCGCTGTTATAGCTACCGAATGCAAACGCCTTCGAATTTACAATAATGGGAGGTTAAGTAACAGCGGCTCCAATTCGTCACTCGATTTTGTTGATCCCCCGGACCCGGAATATTGCGCAGACATCTACCTCTATGACGGTTCGCCTATAATTTGTCGAATGGTCAATTCTACCCCGAAGTGTTTCTTCGCATACGATAATATCTTCACCTCAGATAACGGATTACGTCCCCTCGATTCAATAATCATCGATTCGACCAGTAATCCGGACTACCACAAGACCTCGATCGAGTTCCTTGCGGCGGATTCGGCTATTGGATTAATCGCTGAATATTACACGCCGGAAGCTTTAGGAAACTGCGGCTTTGTGATAGCGAAGCTCTTTTTCTGGAATAGAACCGACAGTTCCCTGGACTCCGTGGCTGTCGGGGAAATCCTTGATTGGGATATTCCATCCCATGAAAGCGGTTCAAAGAATGAATCCGGATTTGATGAGTCCCGGCGACTTCTATTTCAATACTGTTGTGACAGTGATCCGTGCGACTCCACAGCAGCCTGCCAAAGATATGGAGGAATCGCCGCGCCCCGATATTCAGAGGTTCTGTTGGATGAGTTCAAGAACTCCATGACCCTTGAGAATGATGTCTTTATTTATGCCAGTGGGCCTTTTGGCGGTGATGCTCCCCTGCCTGCGGATACCATATTTGAGTTAATGACTGCGACTGATGGATATCACACAACCGCCGTTGATTCCTGTGAGGATTTATTTTCGCTAGTAACATTTGATGTATATGACCTACAGCCATATGATACGCAATGTGTGACTATGATCCTTGCTACATCTCGTGATGATGCAGATGGAATCCTATTAATGGAAAATGTGGATGGTGCCAATGCTTTCCTCGATTTCCATCCCGAAATCCGCTGTTCTCTCCCATGCGATTGCATACCGGGTGATGCTAACGGAGATGGCAGTGTAAATGTCGGCGATGCCGTATACATCATCAACTACGTCTTCAAGGGCGGCCCAGCTCCCACCCCTTATCCCATATGCAGCGGCGATGCTAATGGTGATTGCTTATGCAACGTCGGAGACGCAGTGTATATTATTTCATATATTTTCAAAGGCGGTCCGCCTCCCGTTACTTGCGAAGAATGGATTGAGAATTGTGATTGGCCGTTGAGGAAATAAGGTCGTTTTAGATCGTACATATTCCGTGGTTGGCGTACGTCCTCGTGCGCCAACTCCGACTGGTGCACAGATCCATAGGTCGAACCCCCTGCGGTTTCGACAATCTCGCTGCCGGCTTTTGCAAAATCACCACCAAATCGATGTAGATCCCGGCATCAAATCCTTTAGTAGGAGAGATGAATAAGAAAGGAGATATATGTCATGCAAGATGCCGGGTGCCGCACCGCTTGCGGTGCGAATTCTTACTCAGTGATCGCACGCTTCATAAGGGCCAGACCTCAAATATTTAGTAGAGTTCTCAATCAATAACGTCTAACCGACTTTTTCAACAAGCCCTAAATGGTGGGCCACCCGTCGCGAGACCGCCTTCAGCGATGTCGACTGGACATATCTGGCGCAGACGGCGAGTAATTCCGGCGGGATGTTCGCATCATATAAAAATATCCAGCCCTTGATTAATGCTCTCGACATGGAAGTGGTTGAGATTGAGGAAACTCATGACATCCGTCTTTGGGATCATTGGATATTATTAATTGTCATCGTCTTCACATTATTGTTGGAATGGTTCATCCGCAAAAGACGGCAGTTGTTGTAGCTTATGCGTACGATACCAGCCCAATACAATCCAGGTCATTAATTATAGACGAAAATGGGGACTATCTGTTCGTAAGCCCACTAGCGGTAAAGCGTCGAGCGGATGGGACTCTGTCCATATGTATTTTGATAGCTTGTTAATATCTTCAAATCACACTTGATTCTAGTGTGAAACCTACATATATTTTGATGATTTTGATGGCACCATATAATCATTGATCTCAATAGGATTACCGGTCATAATGCTGGGAGCATATTGATCTGAAGGAGGTGCGAAAATATAATGTCTGCAATAGTCAGGTTAAAACTGGGGGACCTTTTTGATGGCCCATCTGATCTTATCGTTCTTCCATGTTCAACTGGAGGAACGGTTACGCGTGCTGTTGCTGATAGACTACTTCAATATGTGATTCCGAGACCGCGAAAGGGTCTCGATCTGGGTAGCGTTGAAATTATACCATTCAAAGGTGCTGAAAACATATCTCAGTACGTTGCCTTTGCCGTTTCAGTTCGCCACATGGAATCCAATGAAACAGCCATTGAGAAGATAGGGGAGATTTTAGGGGATTTCGCATCAGAAAACTCGTCAGTCAAGGCAATTTCTGCTCCCCTTCTGGGTGCTGGTGCCGGCGGACTGAAAAGTGAGCGGGTAGTGCATGCCTTATCTCAAGGATTTCGAAAAAACGCACCAGAAAATACAGAGCTAACTATTCATATACTTCATCGAAGCGTATTTGACAGATTGTCAGCCGAAGGTACTCCCGGCATTTTTTCGCGAAAAGCACCTAAGAAGAATTTAAGAGTTTTTATTAGTTATTCTGGGACCAATGAAAACCATAAAAAATGGGTAGCAGATTTGGGAACGTTTCTTAGAGCGAACGGAATTAACGCACGACTGGATCAATGGCATCTACGAAAGGGGATGGATCTTCCTCAATGGATGACTAACGAACTCGATATGGCGGAACGTGTAATTATTATTACTGATAAAAGATATGCAGATCGAGCCAATAGAAGATCCGGTGGTGTCGGCTGGGAGACAATGCTCATTCAGGGAGATATGTATGAAGAGAAGCCCGATAGTAGAAAATTTATAGTTATTGTAAGAGAAGATGACTTTTCATGTGGTGTTCCACAGTTTCTTAAAACTAAATTTTGTATACATTGGACAAGTAATAGCAGCGAAGCGTCTTTGAGAAATGACTTGCTTAAAGAGTTGTATGACGTGGAGCTGGCACCGCCGATCGGAAAGTCCCCCATACTATATTTCTCCTGAAGGATTCCCGTGGCTGGTGTACGTCCCTGCCAAAGGTCATGAGCCGGGTGCCGCACCGCTTGCGGTGCGAATGCGATTTATTTTGTCAATACATCTTTGACGCCAATTTTTATGCACTGCCATCAGATCATCTACGCGACAGCCAAAAAGTGGCCCCTGCCACCGCGACAGCCAAAATCCGGCCTTTGCCGGCCCATCTACAAAATCACCAGCAAATCGTTGTTAATCCTGAATCCGCACCATTATGTGAATAGAGTCAGAAAGGGGTACTCATGCCAGAGACGGCAACCAGATACAAAAAAAAACTTTAAAAATGAGCGACCAAAGCCAAATCTCTTGTAAGCTACTGCCTGCAAACTTGATAGAAGGTGCGGTTTAACGTCAAGGTGTATGTTAAATTGTAGAGAATTAAAATAGGACAAACGAACCAAATTGGCTGCAAACCTATGGGGGACATTATGATGCACGGAAAAACCGTCAGAAAAGGGTTCCTGACGGCGCAGGCAAGGAGCTCGTGACGCCGCAGATAAAATATGGCTGTTGCCCGCCGGGTGCCGCACCGCTTGCGGTGCGAATTCGATTCTCTTTGCCAATACATTTTTTGACGCCAATCATTATGCACAACCTCATATCATCCGCGCGACAGCCAAAAAGCGGCTTTTGCCGCCATTTCTTCCCCTTGTCAAAAGACTAATTTTGTCTTACATTCTGCAGGCAATCTGAGAATAGAAAGGACAACTTATGAAAATAGCAGTTGTGGGTGCAGGACTGATGGGGCGGGCGGCAGTTTATGATCTGGCGCATAATAAAGATGTCGAAAAAATCGGGCTGTTCGATATAAATCTCAAGGTGGCGCGCGAAGTCGCAAAGAAATATGGCAAAGACAAAGCCACCGCCAAAAGGTTCGACGCCGGTGATACCAAGACTGCTGCGAAACTATTCGCACCGTATGATGCCGTCATATCGGCGGTGACATATCGTTACAATCCGGGACTGGCGAAGGCGGCGATAAAAGCTAAAGCTCATTTCATGGATATGGGCGGCAACAACGATGCTGTCGCCGCAGCGTTCAAACTGACCGCAGCCGCCAAAAAGGCGGGGGTGGTAGTTATCCCCGATTGCGGATTGGCGCCGGGAATGGTCTCGGTCATCGCTGCCGGCGACCTGGCCCAATTTGACAAACCGGAATCATTGCATATCCGGGTTGGAGGGTTGCCACTGAAGCCGCGTCCACCGCTGGATTACCAGATGGTCTTCTCCGCCGAGGGTTTGATCAATGAATTCTACGAACCGGTGATCGCGATCAAAAACGGCAAAAAAATAACCATCCCACCGATGGAAGGACTCGAAGAATTATCCTTCCGGGGGATAGGTAAGTTGGAGGCATTCACGACCTCCGGCGGAACATCGACGCTGCCGAAAACATACGGACGTATTCTGAAGAACCTCGATTACAAGACAATCCGCTATCCCGGATTCTGCGACAGGTTCAATACCATGCTCGGTATCGGCCTGGGAGAGTGGGAGAAAATCGCTGTCGACGGCGTCAAGGTCTCGCCGCGCTCGGTATTGAAGGCAGTTCTCGATAAAAATCTCAGCTACGGCGATCCCGACCTGGTGCTGGTACGATTGATCACCGAAGGCAAGATTAAGGGAAAAAAGAGGAAACTCGTTTCCGAGATCATCGATCGTCAGGATATGAAAACCGGTCTGACGGCGATGATGCGCTGTACCGCCTTCCCGGTGACGATCATTGCCGCCATGGCAGCCTCCGGGCAGATCAAAGCCCGCGGTGTCGTCCCGCAGGAGAAGGCGGTTGATCCGGGGTTGTTTGCAAAAGAACTGGCGAAGAGAAAAATAAAACTGACCAGACGCTGGGGCTGATAAAAAAAGGCCCGCCTTACCCGGCGGGCCTTTTCCATTAGAGAAGGGATGGGATAAAGAAATTTATTTGTCGTTATACTCTTCCAGCCAGGCCATCTGGATCGCCTCCAGTTTGCCTTCGCTGGACCCCTTCGGATCGCCGTTAAATTCGTCTAGGTCCATCACCATTTTATGCATATCGGTAAACCGGATCGAAAGCGGGTCTGCATCGGGGAAATTCTCAAAGAGGGCGATTCCGATATCTTCTGCGTTATTCCAGTCCATCAGATTTTCTTCTTTTCCGGAATTTTGATTTTGATCGGACCGGAAACTTTGCACTGGCAGGCCAGACGAGATTCCAGCGTCAGTCCGACGGCGCTGTCAAGCATGTCTTCCTCGTCCTCGGACATCTCGGAAAGGTTTTCCATCCCTTCCAAAACGATCACATGGCAGGTCGAACAGGCACAATTACCGCCGCAGTTATGATCCAGTTTGATCTCGTTGTCGAGAGCAGCATCGAGAATAGTAGTGCCGGCCGGAACCTCCACCTCTTTATCGTTGATGGTCACTTTGGGCATAACCGATACTTCCTCAGTTAACATATTTTTTTGCGTCATCGATCGATTTATCCTTCAAAAATTCGCCGAAATTGCTGTTGACCATTCGCGCAGCCAGATCAGCAGTGGCGTCATTGAGGTCGTCAAGTTTCTCCCGCAATTCCCGGGAGTTGCTGCCCCCCAGTGCCGTCTCCAGTTCTTCCACCGCCTCAAGGATATCTTCCTTTTCACCGGGCTTGAACTCGGAGATCAATTCAAGTGCTTTTTCTGTCGCGTTGATAACGGTTTTGGCCTCCTGCGACAGTTCGATAAACAACCGTTTCTCGATATCATCGCGCGCATGCACGAACGAGTCGCGGACCATCTGACTTACCTCATCTTTGTTCAATCCATATGAAGGCCTGACCGTGATATCATGTTTTTTACCGGACTTCATATCGAGAGCCGAAACGCGCAGGATGCCATCGGCATCGAGAACGAAGGAAACTTCAATTCTCGGGCTTCCGGCTGGCTGCGGCTCGATTCCGGTCAGGTCGAAACTGCCCAGGGAGCGGTTATCGGCGACCAATTCGCGCTCTCCCTGATAGACTCTGACCGCCACCGACGTCTGACCCTCGACATAAGTGGTAAATACCTCTTTGGCCATCGCCGGAATTTTGGCGTTGCGCCTGATCAGCGGATTCATGACACCGCCCATCACTTCGATCCCCAGCGATAACGGGGTAACATCGAGTAGAAGCAGATCATCGCGCCCGCCGGTTAAAATATCGGCCTGCACTGCCGCTCCCATCGCTACCGCTTCATCGGGGCCAAGATCACAATGGGGCGTTTTACGAAACAGCTTTTCCACTTTTTCCCTGACAAATGGTACCCGGGTTGAACCGCCGACCAGTATAACCTCATTGATGTCTTCGGTAGTGAGTTTGGCGTCATCCATAGCCCGGCGGCAAAGTCCCATTGTGCGTTCGACCCAGGGAGTGAGGAGTGCTTCGAATTCCTTGCGTGTGATCGTAATCTTGTAGTCTACGGAATCGACCGGTATGGTAATGGTGGCATGATCGGTATCAGATAATTCCATTTTGGCCCGTTCGGCCTCGCGGCGCAGGAGAGCACGCATCCGGGATGATTTCTGATCCGGTCGGGCGCCCAGCTTTTCAGCCTTATTCAATATGAGGTTGACGATCTCCATATCGAAATCATCGCCACCGAGGCGGGTATCGCCGGCGGTGGACAGGACTTCAAAAATTCCATTTTCCAGGCGGAGGATCGAAATATCAAAAGTGCCACCACCGAGATCATAGACGACAATAATACCACGATCGAGCTTATCCATGCCATAGGCGAGCGAAGCAGCCGTCGGCTCATTGATAGTGCGCAATACCTCCAGCCCGGCGATCTTGCCGGCATCTCGCGTCGCCTGTCGCTGGGCGTCGTCAAAATAGGCCGGGACAGTAATAACGGCGCGATCAACATTAGCTCCGAGTTTCTTTTCGGCCTGCTCTTTCACTTTTTTTAGTATTGCCGCCGATAATTCTACCGGCGAGTAAATCCTGCCATCTATTTTCACTGATGCGAGTCCACGGGTATCGGAGGCAACCTCGAACGGCAGGTTATCCCGGTCGCTATCAAAGTCGGATGCGGCTTTGCCCATCAATCTTTTGACCGAATAAATAGTATGCTCCGAATTTTCAACCATCGCCTCGCGGGCCGGAACTCCGATTTCGAGTTTGCCCTCTTTCAGCAATATCACCGAGGGGACAATTACTCCATGTTCACCAGCCAAGGCTTGGGGGCGCCCATTGCGAACAACCGCCGCCAGAGAATTGGTGGTGCCGAGGTCAATACCGATGGCGGTTCCCTTTATGGTGTCCTTGTTCTCGCTACTCATGATTGTCCTTCTCCATCAATGCCGTTTCAATCCGTGCCCCGGTTTTGCGCAGGTATTTTATCTGGTTCAACCTCGATTCGATTTCTCCTTTGGCGCCATCATTACCGCCCAGAAGCTGGGAGAACAATTCTGCCAGAGAATCGGCCAGTTCATTTTGGCGCTGCCGGAAACTTTCACCGGCGTGGGTCAGTCTGGTGTTCTCATCTATAGAAAGAGATTGGCTTTCCAGTAATTCACCAACTTCGAGGATTTCTTCAAAAAGTTCCTGGGGCGGAGTGGGTGAATTGGCATAGGAACCGGACACAAGTGAAAGAAGGTATTCGGCCCGTTGGACCGGATCGGATAGGGTGCTCAAAGCATGATTGAGGTAGGCGGTGTTATCACGGGCTAGTTTTTGTTCCTCGTCCTGACCACTCGAATAGTAATCGGGATGAAATTTCCGGGACAGCGCGAAGAATTTCTTCTTCAGGTTGTTCTGATCGATTTCGAACGATTTGCCGAGGTCGAAAAGATCGAAGTAATTGCCGAGTTCATCGACCGGCTGGATTTTTATACAATGTTTGCAAAACGGTCCTTTTCCCGTATCCTGCCGGCATGACCAGCAGAGCGACCGGGCCGAGGAGGTCTCCGTCTGCGGGCTGTCATTGACCGGCATCGGCAGTTTCCTTTCGCAATCTCGAATAAACCGCAATCGACGAGTGTTCGTTGCCATAGCGTATCCGCTTGGCGATCGGCGTCAGCCGCGCGGTGACTACCATAAAAGCCCACGGCGGTATAATTGTCGTGCCGCAGCCCTTAATCAGGACCCGCTTGTCGCGGTACTGTTCCCAGTCGAACTGTTCCACTTTGTCAAAAAAGGCCGACTCGACGATTATTCCGTCGGTCATGAAAACGGCCATATCGATTAAATCCACAATTCTCTCCCGCGCCTGTTTATACCGTGAATGACGATCCGCAGCCGCAGCTTCGGGTCGACATCGGGTTATTGAATTTGAAACCGCCGTTCAAGATTTCAGTGTTGTACTCGATGGTGGTCCCATCCATATAAATCAAGGCCTTGGCATCTACCACGACAGTAATACCGTCGAATTCGAAGGTGCGGTCAAATTCCTCCACCTCGCGTGCAAATTCCATTTTGTAACTGAGGCCGCTGCAACCGCCGCCCTCGACGCCAACCCGCAGCATCAGCCCTTCGTTGTCTTCCTGAAGGCTGATCAACCGTTTTACCTCAGCCACTGCGTCAGGGGTGAGACTGATTAGACCCTCCGCCTTGACTTCATTCTTTTTTTGCACATCATTATTGTTCATCAGGCTACCCTTTCTTTCTTATCCGCCCCCTGCAAGTTTTTCTTATCATTCTTCTCCACGTAATCGGCCAGAGCCGCCTTGAGGGCGTCTTCGGCCAATACCGAACAGTGAATTTTAACCGGCGGCAGCGACAACTCATTGACGATATCGGTGTTTTTTATTTCCAGCGCTTCGTCCACGGTTTTGCCCTTGACCCATTCGGTGGCAAGAGACGATGAGGCGATTGCCGAGCCGCAGCCGAAAGTCTTGAATTTGGCATCCTCGATGACATTATCATCGTTGATCTTCAACTGCAGTTTCATGACATCGCCGCATTCGGGCGCGCCGACGATTCCGGTTCCCACCGAATCGTCATTTTTATCCAGAGATCCCATATTGCGAGGATTCTTGAAATGGTCGATTACTTTGTCTGAATACGCCATGATGTTTCCTCCTGATCTATATAAAAAGATATATGTTCATGTTTCCCGGTGTCGTTAATGTTCACTCCATTCGACCGATTTAAGGTCGATACCTTCTTTGGCCATTTCATAAAGCGGTGACATTTCGCGTAGTCGTTTGACCGCTTTGACGATTTTGTTGCCGACATAGTCGACCTCTTCTTCGGTAGAATAACGACCGAGACCGAAGCGGATCGAAGAATGGGCCAGCTCTTCATCGACGCCGAGAGCGCTCAGGACGTGCGAGGCATCAAGAGTGGATGAGGTGCAGGCCGATCCGGATGACAGGGCGACATCGTTCATTTCCATCAAGAGTGATTCGCCTTCGACATAAGCGAAACTGATATTGAGGTTGCCCGGAAGACGCTTTTCGGGATGGCCATTGAGGTACACCTCATCAAGTTGGCTCATGATGATATCCTGCAACTTATTTCGCAGGCCGGTCAGTCGTTTGTTTTCCGATTCCATTTCCGCCATCGCTATCTCAATCGCCTTGCCGAAACCGACGATTCCGGGAACATTTAATGTCCCGGAACGCATACCGCGCTCATGACCACCTCCATCGAGTAGAGGCGCGCAGCGCACCCGAGGGTTTTTCCGGCGGACATAGAGAGCGCCGATACCCTTGGGGGCGTATATCTTGTGACCGGAGAAGGAGATCAGGTCGATATTCATCTTGTTGACATCGATCGGTACTTTGCCTACTCCCTGAGTGGCGTCGGAATGAAAAAGAACCCCGTGCTCCCGGGCTATTTTTCCGATTTCAGCCATCGGCTGAATAACGCCGATCTCGTTGTTAGCAATCATGACCGAGATGAGAATGGTGTTCTCGGTGATGGCCTTCTTAAGCTTATCCAGGTCGATGATACCATCCTGATTGACAGGGAGATAGGTTACCTTTTTGCCCTGTCTCTCGAGGCGGGCAGCGGTATCGAGAATGGCCGGATGTTCGGTTTTAACGGTGATGATATGATCACCCTTGGACGCATACATCTCGGCAATACCCTTAAGCACAATATTGTTTGATTCGGTAGCACCGCTGGTGAAGACAATTTCCCGCGCAGTGGCGCCGATGGCGCCGGCCAGAATCTCTCTGGCCCGATCAACCGCCTCTTCGGCTTCCCAGCCAAAAGAGTGGTTACGGCTGGCGGCATTGCCGAATTTATCGGTGAAGTAAGGCATCATCGTCTCAAGGACCCGTGGGTCTGTCGGCGTGGTGGCCTGATAATCCATGTATATGGGCGTTTTCATCGTCCCAAACCTCCAAAGGTTAACTTTCTTTCTCCAAGTGACATCAGTTTTCTTCTCCGGACAGGGCCGATTCAAGCTGAAAAAGAGGCCCATGCCCGTTATTGTGAGAGATAAAATCGATCAGCATCGTCTGCTCCAGAATCCGGCGGAATTTCTGATTAATCCCGGCCAGCGGCATTGCAATGGCACAGTTTCCGGCCTTTCGGCATTTATTATCATTCGACATGCACTCGGTCAGACCGTATTTTTTCTCCAGAGCATTCAAAATCTCCGCCAATGAAACAGTTGTGGCCGGACGAGCCAGTTTGAAACCTCCGGTCGGTCCGGAACAGGAAACGGCGAGGTTGGCCCGAACCAATTCCGATAGAATTTTCGCCAGCAGTTCTTTGGGAATCGCCGTGGAGTGGGCGATCTGTGAGACCTTGGCGAGGTCTCCGTCATCCAGTCCGGACAGATGGATCAGGGCCATCAAACCGTATTCGGTCTTTTTTGAAAGGTTAAACATTTAATATACAATCTCCGACCATTTTTATCTCCGACTAATTTAGTCCGAAATCAAGCTATAAAAAAACGGACCAATTGTCAAGAGTAAGTAGCTAATATAGGCCCATTTTATCTGCTCTTGCTAACTCTAAACAATATAACGAACTTGAAGGTTCCCCGGCGACGGCGGAATACCCAAAAAAATATTAGTTATCGGGAAAAAAATAATGGAAAAATTGGTCGAATTTCACTATGTTTGCGTATATATTTGAAGTGCCTCTGCGGCAGAAATAATAGAATTGTTAGTCGATGTTGTTTCTTGCCAATCTTTGAAATAATAGGGGTGAAACTATATAGCAGGAAGGAATGTTTTATCTATGCAATTATCAAGGAAGGCTGACTACGCTTTGCGTGCCGTGGCTTATGTGTCACATCTTAAAAAGAATGAGTTGGGATCGATCGGAAGAATTGCCAAGGCCCGCGGCATACCTCGTGAATTCCTGGCAAAAATCCTCAAAGAGCTGACTCGGGCGGGAATTCTTGTTTCTTTCCAGGGAGTTACCGGAGGATATCGACTGTCCCGTCCGGCCAAAGAAGTATCGTTTTTAGACGTTATTGAGGCTATGGAAGGGCCAGTCGCCGTGAACCTTTGTGTCGACGGCAGCCATTGCGGATGTACTCAGGAAAAGGGGTGCGAGATCAGGTCGTTTTTCGTCAAGCAACAGGACCAGATTACGAAGGCTCTAAAACGGCAGACTTTTGCGAATCTAAATAGCGGACGTTAATACGGGGACTTTGGGGAGCCGGCATGCCGGCGAAGAGTACGATTTGTCATCGGTTCCGGTCGTGAAGTACTTATAGGCGGCCGGACGGTGTCCGGTTCAGGCTGACTCCGGTTCGTAGACAGTCTTGACTACTGCCCAAACATCGGAAAATCATTTTATCACAGGGGTTGCGCTGGTGCGTCCGTTTGTATATTTTAGGGGCGGATGATGCGGTCGGGGACTGTCCGATCGCGCAACATGGACATAGAACTGTACAGAATGCGGCGGGTGGCTGAAAAGATTATGATGAAACTGACCTCGTCGCGGGAGTGAACGATGGATAATAAAAAAGACCTGATGACAGTTAATGTGGGACTGGCGGAAATGCTCCGCAATGGCGTGATTATGGACGTGACCAATGCCGAGCAGGCCAAGATAGCCGAGGATGCGGGCGCGGTAGCGGTCATGGCTCTGGAACGGGTTCCCTCCGATATCCGGGCCGGCGGCGGCGTCGCTCGTATGGCCGATCCTGCGGTCATCGAGAAAATTAAATCGACCGTCACTATTCCGGTGATGGCCAAATGCCGTATCGGTCATTTTGCCGAGGCCCAGCTTCTGGAAGCGATGGAAGTCGATTTCATCGACGAATCGGAAGTACTGACGCCGGCCGATTATGAAAATCATGTCGACAAGTTTCAATTCAAGGTGCCTTTTGTCTGCGGATGTCGCAATCTTTCCGAAGCTTTGCGCCGGATTGCCGAAGGCGCGGCCATGATCCGCACCAAAGGTGAGGCCGGAACCGGTGATGTCTCCGAAGCGGTCCGGCATCTGCGTCTTATAAACAAGCAGATCAAAGAACTGACCGTTTTGCGAAAAGATGAACTGTCCTCCCGAGCTAAGGAATTGGCGGTCCCGCTGGACCTGGTCATGAAAGTCGCCGAACTGGGTAAGCTGCCGGTGCCTAACTTTGCCGCCGGTGGTATTGCAACTCCCGCCGATGCCTCCCTTTGTATGCAATTGGGAGCCGAATCTGTTTTCGTGGGATCGGGGATTTTTAAATCCGAAACTCCGGAGAAAATGGCCAAGGCGATTGTCACCGCCGTTGCCCGTTTCGATCATCCCAAGGACTTGGTTGAAATTTCCCGCGGCCTCGGCGCCAGCATGAAGGGTATTAGTGTCGCTAATATCGGCGAAGAGGAATTGCTTCACACGCGATGAAGGACCGGGTACCTGTTGTCGGCGTCCTGGCTCTCCAGGGCGATTATCAAAAACATCTGGAAATCCTCGACTCCATCGATGTCAGAGGAGTCGAGGTCCGTTTGGCCGAAGATTTTGACCGGGTGGAACGATTGATTATCCCCGGCGGCGAATCGACGGTAATGACCGAGTTGCTCGGGCGACTGCGGATGGAAGATAAGTTGGCGTCATTCGTCAGCAAGCAGCCGGTTTGGGGAACCTGCGCCGGGATGATATTGCTGGCTTCCGGAGTCAATGACCGTTCGGTGAAAACGCTGGGAGCGATTGATATTGCGGTCGACCGGAACGGTTATGGCCGCCAGGTTTTTTCCACCGTGGCGCCTGCAACCCTGGCCCTCAACGGCCACCGCGAATCTCTGGATCTTGTATTTATCCGAGCTCCCCGGGTTACCCGGGTGGGTGAGGGCGTGACTACGTTATTGAAGTGCGGCGACGATCCGGTTCTTTTAGCTCAAAATAATGTCCTGGTGTCTGCTTTTCATCCGGAATTGACAGGGTCGGCTCTGTTGCATGATTACTTCGCCCGTAAGTTTGCCGCCGATTTTTCGTAGCGAATCGAACAGGTTATAATTCGTTGGCACGAAGGCCGCGATTCCCATAAATAATATGACGGTTCCCCGAGTGGATATTGTTCGTCGATGATCAGGTTTGGAGCACGATGGAAAAGAAACTGAAAAGAATAATCCTCGCCCGTTATTACGGATTTTGTATGGGGGTCAAAAGAGCGATTAAAATCGTCCAGGAAACGGGCCGTAACGAGAACGAACCGGTTAATGTCATTAATGAAATCGTGCATAACGATGCCGTCGTAAAGAAGCTGGCCGATGAAGGGATTGGATTTGTAAGCCGGGTAGCCGATGCTCCCGGCGGAACCATCATCGTCTCGGCTCATGGTGCGCCGCCGACAATCTTTGCCGAGGCTGAGAAAAACGGGCTCCATATTGTCGACGCCACCTGTCCGCTGGTAATCAGGATTCATAAGACGATCCATAAGCTGATCGATCAGGGTTATCAGATTATTCATTTCGGTGACCGCGATCATGATGAGACGATAGGTGTTGTCGGGCAGGGGCCGGCGGACAGGGTGCATGTGGTCAGGACGATGGAAGACCTGCGCCGACTGAATATCCGGGGCGAACGATTCGCCCTGACGTCACAGACGACAGCCGATGTTAAAGACTTTGAGCAAATAAGTGATGAAGCACGCAAAATATTCCCCGGGATAGAGATTTTCAATACCATTTGCAATGCCACCAGCCAGCGCCAGGCGGCGATTATGGATATTGCCAAAAATGTCGATTTAATGCTGGTCGTAGGATCGGCCAGTTCGGCAAATTCCAACCGCCTTCGCAATATCTCCGAGGCGATCTGTGATCGTGCGTTTTTGATCAACGGGGCTGACTCGTTGGATGATGAGTGGCTGGATGGAGTCGAAACTATCGGACTGACTGCCGGAGCATCGACTCCCGATTTCCTCGTGGAAGAGATCATTGAACATCTACTGAGGTTCTCCGGAGGGTCGGCTGGAGTGGAACGCTTGAAGTCAAGTGAAGGCGACAAGGAATATCCCGAAGAATAAACCGGCCCAGACCGCCGATTCTTTCCCTTATCGGGCGGGTACTTAATTGCAAATAATGGTTGACAATATTGAGCGCAAGTGCTTAATATGGTACCACTGCTCTCAATTTGGCGGCGAAAGGCTGGAAGACCGCGGTATCAGAGTTCCGCGGCTTTATATTTCGCAGCCGACAAAAAGACAGCGATCCGTTGGTGATGCTTTCGGCGTCACGAAGATTTATTAAATCCGATCGTTTATTCTCTGGGGGGATGATCGCGGCGACGCGGCCCGTTGTTATAATACCCTCGTTCCGGTACGGGGCCATAATCTCCTATGAGGCCAAGTCTGTAAGATGGAGATGAGTGAAGTGGAAAGGTTAAATAATGCATTTTCAGGATATTGATGCTTATCTCCGCAGAGTTATGCCGCCACGGGAGAAGGTTCCGGCCGCGATGGAAAAATATGCACGGCGCAATCGCTTTCCGATTATCGGACCTCAGGTCGGGCGCTTTCTCTATCAGCTGGCCATTGCCACCAAAGCGCGGAAAATTCTGGAACTCGGTTCCGGTTTCGGATATTCTGCCTACTGGTTTTCTATGGCGACCGGAAAACGCGGTCATATAACAATGACCGATTCGGATGAGAATAATCGTGATCGCGCTATGAAATACTTCCGGCAGGCCGGTTTGGAATCGAAAATTAATTTTATACTGGGTGATGCCCTTCAAATAGCGGCCGGTCTTAAAGGGCCTTATGATATCATTCTCAATGATATTGATAAGCATGAATACCCGGACACGATTGAGGTTGCGGCTCGGCTGCTGCGTCCCGGTGGTTTTTTTATAACCGATAATATCATCTGGTCGGGCCGTGTTTACGATGCCGCCGTGAAGGATCGAACTACCCGTGGTGTCCGGAAATTTACAAAATATCTGTATGCCGACCGCCGGTTCTTTACCACCATAATGCCGGTACGAGACGGGATCGCAGTGGCTATGAAAGTCTGATGCGAAGCATCGGATAAAAGATGATGATAACTGTTTGGATTAAATAATAACGGAGTACGGCGCCTGACAGCGGGCGGAATTTGGGAGAAGAGGAGTCTTAAGTATTAATGCATAACAGCCGATCAATTAAGCAGATAAAGGGGCTATTGAAAAAACCTTGCTGGGTAAATTCAATATAATATATTGTCTGATTGATCGATTGATTATGGCCTAAAAAATCCAGGTCTATTCTGTACTCTCCGGAGGATTGATGTTAAAAAGAGCACAACTTTATTATCGTTCAAAATGTCCGGGTGCCGAGGAAGCCAAGAATTTTTTGGAAGAGCACGGCGTCAAAGTGGTTGAAAGAGATATCACCCAAAAACCTCTAACGAAGAAAGAACTAGGGGCTGTCTTGGGATACCTCAATCCCAAGCATTATCTCGACACCACATCGGCGGCATTCAAGAAGAAAAAGCTGGACAAACAAATTCCGGCGCGTAGCGAACTTCTGGAAATTATCATTGAAAATCCCGATCTGCTGAGAAACCCGATCATCCG
Source organism: Candidatus Zixiibacteriota bacterium (assembly GCA_030668485.1). GTDB lineage: Bacteria > Zixibacteria > MSB-5A5 > GN15 > JAAZOE01 > DAOUTW01. The sequence continues at coordinate 4,422 of DAOUTW010000043.1, read as the reverse complement.
GTCAGGGCGGTTGTTGACATTCGGGAATAATCGCCAGCAACTAATCCAGATGTTCCAGATCGCGGTTTCGGATAACGGTTCAGGTGAGAAGAAGGGGGCTTCGAGGCGGGAGAGGAGATAATATTTCCTGCCGTCGTCGCCAATTTCGAAAAATTATTATTATTTGTTAGCTTACCTTGTAAGTCCTTTACACGGGTCTCCTCTTCGGTTATATTTGTCCGATCGACCAGGAAAGGAGAAGTCGAATGGATATTGAACGCGACGTTCTGGAAGTCGATGTTCTGATTGTTGGAGCCGGACCGGCCGGGCTGGCTTGCGCCTACCACCTGATGAAAAAGGCGGAAGTCGCCGGTGGCGAACCGCCGGCGGTGCTGGTGATCGAAAAAGGCAGTCATCCCGGAGCTCATTCGTTTTCGGGAGCGGTTATGGATCCGTCCGGTATCGCTCGCCTGATCCCAGATTATATCGAAAAGGGGATGCCGTTTGAGGCCAAGGCGGGAGCCGATTCGCTCTGGTACATGAGCGAAAAATCGCATTTCAAGTTCCCTTTTACACCGCCCGGAATGGGGAACGACGGCAATTATATTATTTCGCTGAATAAATTCACCGGATGGCTGGCTGAGCAAACCGAGGCGACCGGTGTTGAGATTTATCCCGAAACAGCCGCTTTCGAACTGATCGTGGAAAATGGGAAAACGGTCGGAGTGCAAACGGTTGATATGGGGCTGGACAAGGAAGGCAACCCGAAATCGAATTTCGAACCGGGGACGATCATCAAAGCCTCGGTCACGGTGCTGTGCGAAGGCGTCCACGGATCGCTGGCCAAACAAGCCGGGGAAAAACTGGGCATCTTCGATAAGGCGATCAATCAATCGTACCTGACCGGCGTCAAGGAGATCTGGGAGATCCCCGATGGCCGGATGTCGGAAGGTGAGATTATCCATACTTTCGGCGCGCCATTGCTATCGAATATGTACGGTGGCGGATTTGTCTATAAGATGTCGGGCAAGATGGCGGCGGTCGGATTCGCTGTCAGTCTCAACTCGCCCGATCCGACCAATGATCCGCATCGCTGGTTCCAGGAATTCAAGATGCATCCGTCGATCAGGCCGATCATCGAGGGCGGCGAAATGCTCCATTACGGAGCCAAGACGATTCCGGAGGGCGGCTATCATGCGATGCCGCAACTGTATCATGACAACATGCTGATCCTCGGCGATTCGGCCGGATTCCTCAATTCGCAGCGCCTAAAAGGAATCCACATGGCGATCGATTCGGGTATGATGGCCGCCGAGACGATTATTGATGCCATCGGCAAGGAAGATTTTTCCAAAGCAACGCTGGCGGCGATGCAAAAAAGATTTGAGAGTAGTCCCACAAAGCAGGAATTGTATAAAGTTCGCAATTACCATCAGGGTTTTGAGGGCGGCATACTGGCCGGGATGATTCATTTCGGATTCCAGTTCATCACCGGCGGGCGAGGGATCTTCGACCGCCAGGAGGTCGAGCCGGATCATGCGCACATGAGAAAACTGGCCGGCTACTTCTCCGGTGGAAAGAAACCGAAGCCACCGCTCAAGTTTGACAACAAATTGATCTACGATAAACTGACCGACGTATATAAAAGCGGTTCCAAGCATGAAGAGGAACAACCGTCGCATCTGGTGATTGCCGATTATGATATTTGCAATAATCGTTGTACCGAGGAATATGGCAATCCGTGTCAGTATTTCTGTCCGGCACAGGTGTATGAGATGGTCGACAATGAAGAGGGCGGTGGCACGCATTTGCAGTTGACGCCGTCGAATTGTGTTCATTGTAAGACCTGCGACATCGCCGATCCGTACCAGATAATAAACTGGGTAGTCCCCGAAGGCGGCGGCGGCCCGAACTACGAGAATTGCTGACAGGCAGAGCCTGTTTTCTGCTGTCGCGAGGATAGATGATCAACATGGGGGCAGGCGAGGGCTTCTGTTGCCCACAACGGTATTTTATCCCCTACTTCATTAGCACCATTTTTATTGTCTTTTCAAATTCACCTGCCCGGATTTTATAAAAGTAAATGCCCGAGGCTGCCGGATTTCCCTGTTCATCACCACCACTCCATTCGGCCGTATGATGTCCGCTCATCTTTACTTCATCGACAATGGTGTTGATTCTTCTGCCCATAGTATCATAAATTGTTATACTTACGTGCGTCCTGATGGGGATTGAATAACTGATTGTCGTCAGGGAATTAAAGGGGTTGGGGTGATTCTGGAGAAGCGAAAACGTCAAAGGTAAACCAGGATTCCCATCTTCGGGCCCGACCGGACATTCGCCATAAATACATATTTCGCCCCATATAGGTCTGTGGCTCGACATAAACGCGCTGTCCGCAAAATCATTTTGGAATACTCTGATTTCAGATCCGCTTTTTCCCAAACGTAAATGCCATGAAATAAAGATGAAGTCAAGCACGCAACAGGAATCGAGATCTGAGGAATAATAAGTAGCTGCTGGCGAATCGGGCTTGACCCAGGCAAATACACCGTCTTTGGTCAGCCTGTCGTAGCCGGAATCATGCAATGAATCGCCTTCATCAACGTCCCAGTCGTAATTGTAATCGCCGACTGCTATGACCGGAAGAACCTGATCTCTGCCCCATGCATTCAGCGAATCAGATTGTGCCCATCGTTTGTCGGCGCTATCTCTATACAGGTGATTTACCATATACAAAAATTCGTTGCCGGTGTTGCTAACCCGAAAGTGGCCGACCAATGGCCACCTCGGATAGCCATTCTGATAAATCGGGAGTTCGCTCGAACTTATCAGTTCGTATTTTTCCGTATTGTAGATTATCAGGAGTAGCCATGTATTTCGGCCAGTAGTGCCCATAATAGTATCAAAGTCGGTACCCCCCGCTTCCACTTTCTCCAGAATCGTTGAAACCCAAGAATTATCTATCTCACATAATCCCCAGATTTCAACGCCGTCCATTTCCGCCATGCGTGCCGCAATGCTGTCAGGATCAGCGTTTTGTGATTCCACATTCCATCCGATTGTCCTGATTGTGTCTTCTACCCCCCAGACAGGAGAGCACAACAACAGGGCGATGCCCACAAAGACTAATAACCTTTTCATTTCTGACCTCCCATTTTGACATTCAACAAAAATTAGCGATCCGCTATCATGTCTGCCATGATGATAGTAAGCACAATATGCCTGATATGGCGTTAATCCCGAGGAGATTGCCTCGATAATTCTGCCAAATAAGATTAGTCCGGAGATTTACACATAATAATAAGTCTGATGCCTGTGCCAGAAGTATAAATAATATACGGTAATATAAATACCAAGTCAATGCAAAAACCAGATATTCCCTGTATTTGAGGTGTCGGGCAATTAGGCAGGAAAGAGAGGGTTCGGCCATACGGAACTTAATAGGATGGTTTGTGATTGGTGTACGTCCTCGTTCGCCAATAAAGAAGCTGGCAGACGAGACGTCCGCCAGCCACATTCAGCCCTCTCCGTTTAATCGATCTTTCTACCATGCTATGCAGGCCATTTTACTTATATATCGGTGTGCCACATGAATTGACCCACGCCGGGCAGGAGACGGGCGGCGGCCCGCCGAACCATATATAATTATAGAGATATGAAAAATCTGCTATATTACATGAGCAATCTCCATTGGCATCGCCGCTGCAGGTCGCATACGGTGTCGGGGGCGGGCCATCCATCCAAATCCAGTTAATGATATACGAGGCGTCTGCAATGTTGATATTGCCGTCGCCATTTGCGTCGCCGGGCCTGCAATCACATTGCGCAGACCTTATGGTGGCGATGTCCCTGCCGGTGATGTCGCCATAGCTATAACCGGTGATATAAACGCCGCCTGAACCGTCGACAGCCATAGCCTCGGCCACATCGGCGGCATCTCTCGGACTATTGTATTGCTCTACTCGATGAGTGTAAAAGCTATGGGCAAAAATTGGTGTGCTGGCTATCAGAAAAACCAACAACAATATTATGCGAGTTTTCATTTTTCCTCCGTCCCTAAAATACGAATTAATCCTGTGTCAGTAATCCGACTTTGAGCGGATATGGCTAAAACTAGATTACTGTGAATATAGTATTATTTATTACATCCTGGCCGGTGGCAGCCTGATTCTGCATAATAAGATATTCAACGCACCCCCAAGTGTGTCAAAGCGAAAAAACTGATGATGGATGTTTTAGATGCCTACCCTGATAAGAATATATTAATTCTTGTCCCGTTGCACAAGTAAATTCTTTGTTCGTGTCAAGGCAAAATAGAAATGTCCTATTCTTAGCAAAATAGAAATGTCCTATTTTGTTATTTCATTGTACATCCGTTTTCTTATCACCGTCTTCAAGGGCGATCTCCTCCAGGGATGGTTATTGGAAGGGGGAGTTGGT
>DAOUTW010000098.1 GCA_030668485.1 Candidatus Zixiibacteriota bacterium | reverse complement strand
GCAGTAACCGGAGTGTAGGACAGCTCGCCGGCAGCATTAATAGCAGCAGCAGCGCCACCACCAGTAACAACGGCCGGACCATAAGCAATATCGTCACCTTCGAAATCAGTAGCGGATAGAGTAACCATACCACTTCCGCAGTGATCGATGTTCATCGTGGTCGGGATGCCACCGTCCCATTCGGGACAGAAATTACGAGCACCGGTGACCGGGACGCAAAGACCGCCATTGGGCCACAGAGTGACCGGGTAGGCAGCACCGCCACCACCGTCGACAAACACAAAGGCGCCCGACGGGGGCACGAAAACACTGTCAAAACAGAGTGTGCTGACATCGGCCGGAGAATCCGGACCGGGGCCACCCGGAGTGAAGTGGTAGGAATACAGGTGATCCATAGGACCAACCGGCAGACCCTGCATCATGGCCACACCACCGCACATAATAACGTCGGTGGGATTGGAGAGTTCGTCGACTTCAGCCTCAGTAACGAGGAATCCGGTCATGTCAAAGCAAGAACCGTCGCCAAGACGACTGGTGCCAACCATTGTGACACACTGAGTAACAGTGCCGAGACCGCCGACATTCTTCCAGGACCATGTCGCACCATCCGGTGACCAAATTTCAAATCCGAGACTCATGCCACCCAGAATATAATCCTGCTCCAGGGAGACATCAAGAGTTGCGGCGACATCGATACGCAATGAATCCTCTATCATACCACCAATAGCGATATCAGCATTACGTACCGGCTGGCCTTGAATAAGCCCAAAAGAAAGAAGCAATGTTGCAAGTAAAACGACTGTTCGTTTCATGTTGTGCTCCTTCATACAGTTAAATCGTTTCTTTACAGTAAGCCGCTTGAAAATCAAACGACTCGCAACACAATCCCCCTCAAATAAGAACCATTATATTGTTTCGGTGAGCCGACCAAAACTAAATCAGGTTCTCGTGGAAAGAACAAAGTAAGTCTTTCCTTCTTTTGAGCGCGTGTTAGCAAAAACCTCTCTAAATGCGTGTCACCTCCTTTCACGTTGTTCACCGTTAAGTAACTCTCTAAATGTGAGAGTTTTTTATATTTTGTTTTGCTTTTGTCAGTTTTTTTATCATTTCCATTCCGGAGGAATTTCACCCCCGGATTAAAATCCGCAATCGAGCGGCAGACCGCCCTTGAATATAAAGTTAATCATGTAAACCACATCGCCCACATTGGTCTGGCCGTCGGCGTTGACATCGGTACATTCCAGAGCCTGCGGAGGAAGTCCGCCCTTGAAGATGTAGTTGATCAGAAATACCGGATCGCCAACATTTACCAGGCCGTCGGTATTGGCATCGCCACAAATGCATGACACCACGACAATACTCAAATGGCCGCCGTCAAAATCGAGGAAGGCGGTTTCTTCGTTCCAAACCGTCCACGGGACGGCATCGATCGAAATCGAATCGGCATTGACCGCCGAATCGGGATCGCTGTAATTTCCCCAACTGGTACAGGAGTCCTGCCCCTCAAAATCAAGGCCCCAATCCTTGCAAATCCAGTAGCGGAAGAAAGTGTCAATCGCCAGGGTATCGTATAGTTCGGGAGGATCGTTGAGGCAGCCGGTCAGACATGAATCGCCGGCATAATCCCAGGTTTCGCAGTAGCAGGAATCACAGTTGTTGTAACTGGTCACGACGCCTATTAAATCTCCACGGGGATCGGAAAAGTTGGTTTCACTCAGATTATCGATAATGTACAGGGTCACCGTACTGTCATCCTCGGGCAAAGTTTCGTAGATACGAAGATTCATCCGGAACAGAAGCCCCGGAACTGCCTGTGGAAAAAGACCGGGGTTATACGGCGGCGAAGAATTACCCTCGGCCATCCCGATCACTTTGATATCATGGCGGCTCGGCGACAAGGAACGTGCCGTAACCATCTCCCAATTGGAAATCAAACTCCCGGTCGTGTCGATACCACCGTTGACGTACGAAGTATCCTCTCTGGGTGGATCAAGTGGAATCGAGTCCATACACAAATCGCCGTTCCACTGAGTACACTCCCACCATATGAGGTCGATTATAGTGTCCACTTCGTCAGTGCGAAACTCCATAATGTCCGGACGATCAAGAACTACTCTCATTGAAAATCCAGCCAGGGTATCCTGGTAATTCTGAAAGAAGACGCTGATCCATGCGCTCGTGTCTCCAGCGGCGACGTTGGTGTCGGAAACAGTAACAACCAACTCCGGCAATACAGCCTGAGCCGGCGAAACCGACAGGACAACGGCGACCACGATGATGGCGGCACACAGAATTTTTTGCGACTGGCTAATGAAGGACATCTGCATATTCCTCCCGCAGGGTCAAGTGTTTAGTACTTGTCAAAAACCTTCCCTTAGCAAAGACAGTCGCTTACCTCCACCGCCCACGGCGTTTATTCTTCATACGACATTGTTCTTGGCGGCCTTAAGAATTCAGTCCTGATTTGTAAAAGTTTTTGGGCAGCCGTTTATTGCCGCCTCAAAAACGGAAGTAGTGTTTCTCTAACCAAACTCTCAGGCACTTGATCAATTTAAATAGGAGACGTACACCTTATCACTTGTAAGATCAACTGTAGAAACTCGTCGTATCATCAAGACCAATATAAACACCACCGGGAAAGTTGTCAACCAAATTCTTCATGTTATAGCGTTATTCCCTCAATACTTATTAAGCTTCTTTGCCATCTGGGGCTCCTCATTTTGATATCCTTTCGCCCTCAAAAAGCAAAGCCTGTGCCTGTCACGCAGGATTAGCCGCCAGATACGACCCGGGACACATAAGTAGCTATTATACGGTCTATTATGCTGGTTTCATTGAAATTTCAGAGATGATGGGGGGTGGTATAGCCAGTATTGCATGCAAAGAAAATGCATAATCTGCAAGGCTTTGCAGATTATGCATCCAATTAATGATCAAAACTTGAACAGTTCGATTAGTTTCCGGTCGCCTCTTCCAATTTGCCTTTGGCTTCATCGACAGCTTCCTCGACTTCGCCCACAGCCTCATCCACCGCTTTGATGAATTTTTCCGGAGCCGCGGCAAATTCAGCCTTCTCATCGGCATTGCAGAAGAAATAATTTTTGCCATCAACTGTCACCGCCGGCATATCTTCCGTAACCGCCATCTTCATACCGCAAATACCGCAGGTAATCTCGGTGCCGATGTCCTCAGCCGACGCAATATAATCGACCACCACCGTCTCGGTAGCTACCGATTCCACTTCAGTTTCGGTTGCCGATTCCTCTTCTGCCTTCCCACAACCGATCAGAGAGATCATCGCCAGACTGACAGCGATAATTCCAATTAATTTCCAAACTCTCATACCCTTCTCCTTTCATAAACAGCATAATTTACAATATGCAGGAAAAAGGGGACTCCCCCATATTTTGTCAACCAAAAAACCGTTTAAGAATCCGATTCCCCTCGCTGATTATTTTATCTTTCTCATCTCGCCGCAGTCCAATGAAGCAGGCCAAAGGAACATAGACGACTCCGACCACGATCGCCCAGACGATCATCGACATTATACTATTCATTCGGCCCGAAGCGTAGATGATCAGCGCGCCAGGTATAACTGCGGCTCCCAGAGCCGGTCCGAGGACATCTTTCAGGAAACTGCCGAAACTGCCCCCCACGAGTCTGAGCGTGGCGAACGGAAGATACATTAAAGAAAGAGCTGCCAGCGGTATAGTAGTTCCCCAAGCGACCCCGATCAGGCCCAGCCGTTCAATCAGGATAATCGAAAGAACGATATTGGCCATAGCCGAGAGCATTGAAAGCAATGCAAAAAAGCGATGGCGACCGACGCCGAGAAGAATTTCCCCTCCTATCCCCTGTAGAAATGAAACAATATGCCCCAGAAGCAACACCTGAAGAACCATTTGTGATGAGGCAAAGGCATCTCCCATCCAGAATCTGATCAGATTACCTCCCCAGAAATACAAGATCAGCGATAGCGGCAGCGAAAAAAGAAGGTGCAGACGGCTGCCGTCATAGAAAATCCGCCGCAGGGAAGCCTGATCGGTATCAGGGTCATATCGTGAGGCGACCGGCGAGAAAAGCTTGGTGATGGTAAAAATCAATTGCCGGAGATATTCAGTCAACTTGGCTGCAATACCGAAAATTGCCACATCTTCAATACCCCGGTAAAAGCCGACAATAAAGGAGTCGGAATAAAAGGCGATACGGCCCGAAAGGACCAGCATAAAAGAATAAAAGGAATATCCGCTTATGGCTCTCACCACCGGCCGGCTGACCAGGCGAGGACTGACTGAAAGATCGGGTAGAAGCTTGAAAAGCATTTTCATCCGCCACAGGTAGCCGATCAGGGAGCCGACCAGAGCCGCCACGCCCAAACCAGCCAGACCCCAGTGTAATTCGAGAAACAGAACAGTCAGTCCGACACGAAGGATTCCGGTGATCAAAGCCACCTTATTCGACAAATCATAGCGCCATAGGCCGCCGGCGAGGGTCTCGGAGAAAATCGAAAGCGGGAAACCAAGGGTAATACTGAAACCGATCAGAAAAATGACAGCCTGTGATTGTGCGATAAGTTCGGTGGGAATATCGAACAGGTCGGCGGCATTGAACATTATATAGAAAGTCGCGGCCAGTACCAGCAGCGACAAAAGACAGGCGACATAAAAGGCGGTCGCCACTATCTCATTTCGTTTTTCGACTTCTCCCGTTTTCTGAAAACGGGCAACATAACGGACGACAGCAAAACCGATCCCGAAATCAAACAGCCCCAGATAACCTGAGAAGGAGCCGACCAGAATCCATACCCCCAATGCGGCCTGGCCCACCTGGGACAGGATATAGGGCATCATGAAAAACGACAGAATGGCGGAGGTGGCGTAAACCGCCCAGTTGGAACCGATATTTTTTGCAAACTGTCGTTTCATGGATGAGGTAATATAGCTTGTTAGAACCGAGGATGGCAACTATTGTCTGACTTTCCCCAGAAAGATTCGATTAGCTCTGGCGTCGGCATTAAAAACGGCGGGAATAATGATGCTTATTCCCACCGTATTTTGATTTTAACATACATTACTGGTTCAGCAGGGACCATCCCAGCCGCAGAACCACGGACCCCAGCCGCTGGGGCAGCAAACCCAATAGGTCCCATCAATACATGTGGCGATGCAGGGCGGTCTTGCTTCCGCCGTCGAAACCATCACGCCTGCCGCAAAAGCGAACACAAAAACAAAAATGAAAACGATAGACAACAGCTTTTTCACAAAGCCTCACCTCCTTCTGTTCGTTTAATTTCCCTTGGACATACGCTGTCTGATGCAGCGCGACAAATCTCTGTCGCAAATCATAACCGGTCTTTAACCTCTGATCGACCCCTCGATCTCACTATCTTGCCACGGCTTTAGCGGTGCGAGATGATTATAATCAGCCTACGCACAAATACCCGAAGAAGCAGGCATGCTTAATCTTTCGGCTTTGTCCGTACCATGTCGATTTTGATGTAGCAGCCCCGGTGATGCCCGTTCAAATTTATTTCAGCACCAAATTCCTCTGGTATCTCAAAAATATCAATTGATTAACTGAAATGCAACTATTAATTACTACCCCCCGAAGGCCAGACGATGTCCGGATGCCTGGAGTATAGCCCTGTCTCCTCAAGTAATTATTATCACATCTTTAAAAAACGACTTAGTCGTTTATTTCATCAGGCAGCGCACAACCTCGCCGACATACATCCGGTGATAGTCTTTCTCGGGATATTCATCATGAATTTTGGGATCGATGAAGTTGTCCGGATTGAGGTCATGAGTATATATTTTCCTGCATTCCAGGACCAGTCGGGCCTGACTGAAATAGACCGCGCCCGATTCGGCGGCGACCGGTGTAATTCCGGTTGCAGCCACCTTGTCGACATCGCGACCCGATTTGGTGCCGCATAATTTGAGGACGTCGCGGTGTTGTTCATCGAAGAACGATAGTGTGTAGTAATCGGATTTTTCCATAAACGAATAGGTATGCCGCACCGGTCGGACAAAACAGATACAGATTTTTTTATTCCACAGTTCCCCGAAAGCGCCCCAACTGGCGGTCATGGTATTGAACGATTTGATGCTGCCGGCAGTCACAAGCATCCAATCGGTGCCGATCAGTTTGAAAGTATTATCCTTGATCAGGCAGGGGTCAATCGGGTGTAATTCCTTGGCCATATCTATTCCTTTTTTTGATTCCACCGGCATGGTAATTCAAAACAAACCGGGACGCAACCACAAACCTCTAAAACGGTTCAGCTAATGGACTGTTACAACGCCTGAGGTTATGTCAGGCATCGGATCGCGACAGGAGGCCGATCCCAACTCCAAAACAGAGTACGCCGATACCAATTAACATACCGACCGGAAGCAACATCTCCGACATAGTAAAGTCTCGCCAGATACCGCCCTCAATGGCCAGGATCGACCATTTCGCCGGGCTGAAATGGCTGATAGTCAATAGCCAGGATGGCATAAAGAGAACCGGAATCATACCGCCGCCGGTCATAGCCGCCACCATCAGGATTCCCCAGGCGGCTCCGCCGACCGATTCCTCGGTTTTCCCCATAACACTCATGCACATCGTCAGTCCGACAAAACAGAACGACGCGGAGAAGACGCCAATAGCGAGGATGAGCAGATTTACAATTCGGACGCCGAGAATCAGGTTGCCTATTAAAAGGAGAATAATACTGATGCTGACGCAAGCGACAAAACATGCCAATCCTTTACCGCCCAGAATGTGTGTTCGCGTGAGTGGCGCCAGCCGGAGGCGCAGATAAGTTCCAGCCGTCCTTTCTTTTACAATGGAGACGGCAAAAGTGGCGGCGCAACCGATCATGGCCCAGAGAAGCGCCGAGGGAAAGGTTACTTCGAAGGGGGTCCGCGGCATGACCTGGTCGTCGGTGACGGCGGTGATATCGACGGCGAAAAGGTCGCCTCCTCCGGTTTTGGCGGCGATTGTATCTCCGGAATCTGGGGCCGCCTCTTGTTCCAGATTATTCACAATCCCCCGTAAATCGGAGAGAAGGTCTTTTCCCAATTGATTCTGTTCGGCAGTGAGATCATTCCAGATGCTGGTATCGCTTTCAATGCGATCCAGCTCTGTATGAAATAGCTCAAAACTCGCGAACTGTTTTTGCAGGACCGTAAAGTTGGCGCGCGTCAAAAGACCCTGAAGGTAGCCGGCTTCCATCCGCCGCGCAGGATCTAGACCAATTTCGATCAGAGGATCGGCAGAGAACATACCGCGATATTCTCCAAAATTTTCCCTCAAGACGATAAAAGCCGACAGTTTTCCGGTACGGACTTTCTGGAAGGCGCTGTCGCGTGTCATCTGGCTGACCCGCAGGGCCGATTGACCTTCTAATTCCGTGATATAGGCAGCCGAAAAATCGGTGTTATCTTCATCAATTACCGCTATTTTCATTCCGCTTAGACTGCCGCCGCTTCCGGAAAAAATAGCTCCGAAAAATAGTGCAATCGCAAGTGGAAAGGCCATCACCCAGAACAGCGACGCTTTATCCCGCAATAGCAGTTTCAAATCCTTGCCCGCCAGCGTGAATATCTTTCCCATCAGTCGCGCAAACTCCTTCCGGTAAGATTTAAAAAAACCGTTTCCAGATCGGGGCGATCGACGCGTAATTGCCTGAACTTCAATCCGGCCTGGGCCAGATTCACAAGGTCTTGTGTTGGCTGCATTGTTTCGATCCGTAAAGTATTGCCCTCGATAGTTCCGGGAAACTGCGACAAATCCTGCGGCGGAGTATCGAAGATCGCAATGATGACCGCCTTGCCGCCATGCTTCTCAATCAGATTGTCAACCGTATTGAGGTCAAGAATTTTGCCGCGATCCATGACAGCGACCCGATCGCACAAGCGCTGAGCCTCCTCCATATAATGCGTCGTATAAACGATGGTCCGGCCCTGACGTTTCAGATCCTCGATACTATCAAATATCAAATTACGCGATTGTGGATCGACTCCGACCGTCGGTTCATCGAACAATATCACCGGCGGATCATGGACTACGGCTCCAGCCATATTTAAACGCCGCTTCATCCCGCCGGAGAAGGTATCCACCCGATCTTTGGCCCGATCCTCGAGCCGGGCAAAAGATAAAGCCCAGTCGACCCGCTCCTTCAAACGCCGGCCTGACAATCCATACACTTTGCCGAAGAAAGTCAGGTTCTCTCGCGCCGTCAGGCTTTCATACAAAGCCACCGCCTGAGGCGCATTGCCAATCCGCATACGCACATCGATTCTGGTAGGGTCATCGGAGCCATCGACATTGATCGCCCCATTATCCGGTTTCAGCAAACCGACAATCATATTGATTATGGTTGTTTTGCCGGCTCCATTCGGGCCCAACAGGCCGAAGACCTCACCCGAATCGATCGTAAAGGATACATCATCAACCGCCACCAAGCTGTTGAATGTTTTTCGGAGATTTTTCACTGCGACCATTTTTTTATTCTCTCGTAGTCTCTAATAAATTTTTCTCGGCGGTACGGTTATCATTCAACTTACTGACAAAAGCGGTAATTGTTACATAAAAGTTGGCCCCGCTTATAGCTTGAAATTGAACATAAGCGAAAAATCGAGGGTGTTATAAGTCGAGAGCTGCCAGGTGAAATTCATCGCCAGATTGAACGGCATCAAAAACGGCGTCAGATTACTCAGCCCAAACCCGATTTCACTGTAAGCCGTCGGCGCCGTTACTATGGATGAATCGTGCCGCATCGGCGGCCGCTTGAATTCACTCCACATTGCCCCGCCGTGAATAGTTAATCCCGGCGGCAGCATCTTTAAATATTCGATACCGCTGTTTCGGAACATATTAGTGCCGAAATCATGCACCAGGTAAATCGAGGCGGCGCGATCGCCCCCGAAATTGGTCTCCATGACGGTATTGAAGCCGGATTCCATAAAAAAATTGGGGTCATGGAAATCGATGACAAAATACTTCTGGAACGGCAGGGTGCCATCCGATGATCCGGCAAAACCGTTGATCTTTGTCATTCCCAGACCAAACAACCTAGTCCGGGCCTCTACCCGCAAAGAGTAGCGGCGAAAATCGAAATCGTTGGCGATAAAACAGGGTGAGGCATATTCAATCTTGGCTCTGGCCCGGAGATAGCGAGAGGAATAACTGATATTATCCCGGTTTTTATTTTTGATTAGTTTACGCGAGTCATAACTGAAAACTGCCGCAATGGAGCGCATCCGGCCATCGTTGATTTGCGGATTATCGCGGGGCAAAATATCGCTGCGGAAAAATCCATAGTCGGTGTTTTTTATCTCCGATGATTGATAGTAATCACGATAGTTTATTCCGAACAATGTATGATTTACCGGCTTAACCATCACGAACCCGGAAACACCTTTCTCCCGGTAGTAGTCGAAGGGATCGATTTTAAAAAATAACGCATTTGTGGTTGAATTATAAGACGCTTCCGAGACGGTCGTCGGCCGATGGACAATCTCGTCCTTCAAGGCCACTCCCAGCCAGAGTTTTCGCTCCCTCCACAAGCGATAGGCCGCTCCGTATTCGTACTGCCACATTCTATTATCAATTGAATAACCGGTTTTGAGGCGGAGCCGGGTATTCGGTATCAAGTCGGAGGGGTTGAGGCCGATCCCGACATACGGCCCCTCCACTCGATCAAAATGAAAAATATCATGATAGCCGAAAGTCACGATCAGAGCCCCCATCGCCAGGCCTTTGAGAACCTGCTTATGTATCGGTTTGGGAGCGTTTTTAATCGAATCGATGCGGGCATACCCGTATGTTTCCAGATCGCTTAAGGGTATCGTTTGGCGTGCCGCCCATGCGGTCGAGTCGATATCGTCCGCTTTCTCATCGACTTCGATATCATATTCGCCGAAAGTTCCGCCGGGATGACCGGTCTCGATATCATAGCTGTAAATCGAGGCGACATGAGCAAATTTAAGTTTTTTCGGGATTCCGGGTATCGGAATATCAAAAGAGACCTGTCCCGAAAATCCGATCTCGACCGGCAGCCAGTACCGATCTGCGATCTGAGCCATGCTCTGATAATATCGAACATCCTCGATCATCGGAATGTGTATCCCCTTGCTGAAACCGACATCGACCTTGACAACATCATAGGTCTCATCGGCGATCTGGATTTCACCCACGAACAGAGGCGCATACTCATTCATGGGTTCAACTTCAAGGACAAAAACCGCCTTGCCATCCAGGTATACAGTGTCGAGCAGATAATAATTATAATGATCCATGGCATCGGTGGCAGTCGGCGAGACAACATCATAAGGATCTATGTCAATCCTATTGCGGTTGAAATTTAGCATCTGCCCCACCGCGACAAGATTCCCTTCGGCGGAAAGGTTGGCCGACTGTTTCCGGGCGGCTATGACCTCCTTATACTTATCCGGTTGCTCCCAGTATGATGTCGATTGCGTTTCAGTGATCATAAAGAAGCTTTCCGAATCGGGCTTGTCGGCCCGCTGCAGAACCAATTTGGAATAAGCATCGAATGAGTAGTCGTGAATCTGCGAGAGAATATCCTGCTTGTGCCGAATCGCCTCGGCAATTATTCGCTGCGCCGGATCGTATGCGCGAGCATATACTTTCCTCTCACCGAGGTTGTAGACCGATGTTTTCAGACGCACATCGTATTCCAACACACTATCGATCAGTATAACTTCAAATTCTTGCGAGTAATATCCGACATGGCTGACTTTGATCCGGTGCTCGCCCCGCTCAAGCATCATCCGGTAACGCCCGTCAGCGTTCGTCTTGGTTGCCATACCGCTGCCG
>DAOUTW010000063.1 GCA_030668485.1 Candidatus Zixiibacteriota bacterium | reverse complement strand
TGCAGTGTAGCATGCGGGGGTGCCTACTCCATAACCTGGAATTGTCCTAGTGTGCAGAACAATGACCGGGATTATAATTGTCATTTCGGTGGAACGTCGGCAGCATGTCCAATTGTGGCCGGCGTTGCATCATTGTTGATCGCTCGGAATCCCAATCTGACAGTTGATGAGATCTACGACATTTTGCGATCTTCCGCGGTAACTGATCTTGACTGGGGGTCTATTGATCCTCCGGACTACGAATATGGTTATGGTAGGGTGGATGCGTTTCGGGCGATGCTGGCGATTTGCCGGGGGGATGCTAATAATGATGGGATCGTCGATGTCGGCGATGCGGTTTATCTGACTCGACATATTTACAACTTTGGGGCCGATCCGGTGCCGGATATGCGAACCGGGGATGCCAACTGCGATAGCACTGTCAGTGCAGGAGATGTGGTCTATATAATAAATTATGTCTTTAAAGGCGGTCCGGAACCAGGTATCTGCTTCAAGTATTAAATCTATCAATCAGGGCCGATGAACCCATCGGCCCTGCGCGATATTTATAAAGGCGGCAAGTCATCCGCCGACGCGGACCAGAGCGGATCAAGACCAGCCGCAACAGGCAGGAGCCTGTTTTTGGCTGTCGCGTGTATGACCGGGGGCATGTCGCAGGGTCATTCGCCTACGGCGAATCCTAACGGAAAGGACCCTGCGAAACAGTAAGGTGGTAGAAATAACATACTCTTATGAGTCATATATAAAGTATGACTTTATATAAAAAACAGGTTTTATCAAATTGGGGTCAGTGTTATATTGTAGTGTCCTAAATTTATACAGGGTAAAGAAAAAGGGATATTATTTGGAACCCTGAAGCGTCTTAGATGTAAGAGAATTCAGACGCAGGTTAACTGCAGGTAAACTATATGGAAAAAGAGACAGCCAAACAAAGAGATCATAGACTGCTAAGGCAGGTGCAAGAAGGTGACATGGTTGCCTTCAGCAAGCTGGTAGACGGCTACCGGGGACGGCTGATGAATGTTATCGGCCGGATGCCTATCAGTAGAGAAGAAGCCGAAGATATCGTGCAGGAAGCGTTTTTGCGAGTGTATCAGCACCGGGATTCGTTCGATTTCAAACATTGTTTCTCGACCTGGCTATACACTATCGCTTTAAATCTTGCTCGTAACGAGTTGCGCAAGAAGAAGAAATACAAATTCGTAGATATCTTCGATATGCAGAACAAGGAAGTGGAAACAGCGGTGGACGCCAAGATCCCCTCGAATCTTGGACCGGCTATCGAGGCAGCGATTGCCTCTTTGCCGGAGAAGTACAAAACCGCATTTATGCTGAGAGATATCGACGAGATGCCATACGATGAGGTGGCTCGAGTCCTGTCGGTTCCGTTGGGAACGGTCAAGTCAAGAGTTAATCGGGCACGGTCGATATTGAGAGAAAAGTTAAAACCGAGAATGGAGGAAAGGAATGCGTTGTCGAAAGGTGCGCTCCTTCCTGTCAACTTATTCTAATGGGGAGACGTCCCCTGAAGTTTCGGCGGAGATAAAAGAACATCTGGAAGAATGCAACGGTTGCCGCCGGGAAGAAAACGTCTATAAGTCGATGAAACATCTGGTGTCTGATCTCCCCCAGATCGAGACCTCGGATGATTTCACGAAGAAACTGTTCAGTAAAATTGGACAGGAAGGCTTCGCTGAAAAAAGGACCAAAGCTTATATGCCGAGGAGGATACCGTTCTTCGGAGTGGCCCGGTTGGCCACAGCCGCCTCGGTGGCGGTAGTTGTCCTGACTTTGGGAATCAGCTTTAATCTCGGGGATAGACTTCTGTTCCCGAACAGTCCGCAGTTAGCGATTGCTCCGGTGATCGATAATGGCCGAGCCGATGATTTATATCTGACTGTCCAGCCGACCGATAATCCATTGTTGAACGAGCATAAAAGCGTGTCGCGGATGATCAAACAGTATAATCGCTGGCGTGAGTTTTCACGGTCGCTACGGGCCAATTCCGGCGCGGAACATTTCCTCGGCGGCGATCCCAGCATAACTATGGCCTCATCGCAGGCCGGCTCGAGATCGAATATTATCGTCCGGTCGGTGGTCAAAAATTATTTAATTTCGCCATAACAAACGGTTATGACGATATGAGGAATCAATATTGACCGGAACCGTTAAAAATGTAAAAACCGCCATAATTGTGGCGGTTTTTTTTTCGACCCTTACGGTAACTGCCGTCAGCCTGTCGGCTCAGGGACTGGAGTTGCTCGACCGCGATATCTCCCGGGTAGTCAGGCGGATTTCCGATGCCGTGGTTACCGTGGAGGCACGTCAGCCGGAAAACCGGGCGCCGGTTTTTCCCGGAGCGAGAAATACCATCTCACAACCGGTCAATGCCGTCGTCGGCACCGGGATGATCATCGATACCTCAGGATATATTCTGACCAGCCTGGGAATGGTCGACGGGTACGATCGGTTTCGGATTGAAACCGAGGGGCGAAATCTTCCCGCCAAATTGGTCGGCGTCGACCGAATGCATAAACTGGCAGTGCTGAAAGTCGATACGATTTTTCAAAACTATATTTCGATGTCCCCGTTTCCGCCAACCACCGGTCGTCTGGTTCTGGCCTATGGTCAAGCCATTGGTCATATCGGCTACCCCGCCTTGGGGATTATCGCCGGAAGGCAAAGCGATGGCAGCTACCTGGTGTCCGGCTCCGTTCTTCCGGGATTGCTGGGGGGCGGGGTTTTTGACCTCAGCGGGAAATTGCTGGGCGTGATCAGCTCCGGAAGCGTAACGGTTAACGATTACCGGGGTACCTGGGGCGGGATTATTATGCTCCCGGCAGCGACTTCATTCGCTGCCGCCGATTGGATTATTTGTTGCGGCAATCGCGAGGCAGGGTATTTGGGTATAAGAACCGCCGCGATTGAATTGGTCTCGCCGGAGAAAAAGATTCTCGGTGAGGCGGTAGTAGTATTGGAGGTTGATCCGGGTTCACCTGCCGACAAGGCCGGACTCTTGGTGGGAGATATTGTTACACGATTTGGGGGTGGAAAAGTTACCAGTGATAGCGAATTGCAGCGGCTGGTGGGAAGCGCCGGGGCCGACAGCACGATCAATATCGGATATATGCGCGGCCAGCAGCAAATGAACATCAGAATTGCTCTGACGTCGCCGGCAGTCGGCGGCAGTTTTGTCAATAGTCCCGGGCTTGCGGCTCAGCCCGACCGTCAAACTCTGATCGCCATCGATATACAGAAACGAATCGATTTGATGCATCTCGAAGTGCAGCGACTTCAGAAGCAGTTGGACCGCCTTCTGGGTCGCGCCGGTATGTCTCGCTAAAGTTTATCTTGCCTTTGCCGGACTCTCGGTTTAATTTATCAACGATGGCTCTACCCTTGGATGACAAGAGATTACGACGCCTGATCGAATCTTTCGACCGGCGCCGTGACATTGAGTATTTTTATGGGCCGTTTCTTTCGGCGGCTATTGCCGGAAGGGATGATGCGGCGATGCGGCTAATTATGAGGGCGGCACTCGATGACGGTCTCAAAGCCCGGATGATCGATGAAATCATTCTGCAGTCGCACCTGTTTTTGGGATACCCGGCGATGATCGAAGCTTCGCGTTTGTTTGCCGGCATTCACGCCCGGCGGCATAAAAAGAATCAATTGCCCGGTTCCTATTCTATGAAAGATTGCCGCGAATGGAATGGCGAGGGAATGAAAAAAATCAAAGGGATTTACGGTCCGGCATTCAATCGGCTGGTGAAGTATATAAACTCCTTCTCGCCACAAATCCTGACCTGGATGATCAATGACGGTTATGGGCGGGTGTTGTCCCGGCGAGGGGCGTCGTTTCACTTGCGGGAATTGTCGGTGATCGCGACCCTGACGGTGACATCATACACCAATCAACTCGGGGCACATATCAGGGGCGCCCTGAATGTCGGTGCAGAACCTGTTATGATCGCTCTCACGATGGATAATTGCCGGTTCTTCTGTTCGCAGGCCAAAATCAGGACAGCCCGGAAAATCCTATCCCGGTCGACGGCGGCATAATGAGACTGCGATTTAAAATACCGCTTATCGGAGTTATCGGCATTGCCGTGATGGTTATTGTCGGTCTTGTCCTGCTTTACCAATCGCATATCCTTGAAAACTGGGTCAATCGATACTTGGCCGATAAAATCGCCAGTCAATATAATCTTGATGTCAGCATCTCTGAGATCGACGGGTCTTTCGTCAACGGTTTTATTCTTCGTGATGTTCTGGTTCGCTTTTACCAGGAAGCCGATACCGTCAATCTGGCTTTTATTCCCCGGCTGCGGATCGATTACAGCGTTTCCGATCTTATGCATCGGCGCTGGATAGTCGACAGTATCAGAATCAGCCAGGCGCAGATATTTCTTAAAAAAGATGCCGCCGGGTGGGTCTTGCCGCACGTTCCGAAGGGAGAGGAATCTGATTCGGAGCCGGCCTCATGGGAAGTGAGACAATTTGCAATCGATGACGCCTCGCTTGATCTGGCCTGGGGCGACAGGACTTTTCAATGGACCGACTTGGATTTGCTGTCGTCGGGGAGGTCGGAGGCGGGGACTTATACGTTCAGCCTCGATTCGATGAGTTTTGACTCAAAAGACGACCGGCTGAGGGTCAACTCGGCTCGCGGGCTGGCGACATTATTCGGAAAGAAACTGGTTTTGAGCGATGTCTCCGTCGTCACCGATTCATCGTATATAGATTTTTCACTGGCTCGCGATACCGAAGACGGCGTCTGGATCGAATCGGAAATAGACAGCGCCCATATCCACATCAAGGATCTGGTCTCTTTTCTGGGTGTCAATCTTTCCGGCGATATCGATGTCAGCGGTTCGCTGTATCAAAAATTTGATAATACCGGCGGTAACGTGCTGCTTTCGGGTACTTTCCTGAAACGTCGATTCGATTCTCTGCATGCCGGATTTCGCTTAGACGACGGCTTTCTTTATATCGATACCATCCACGGCATACTTTTGGATGGTTGCACCATTGAGGGGTACGGCGACATAAAATTCAAATCGCGCCCCGAGTCGTATCATCTTTCCGCACGGGTCGATTCACTAAACCTCAATAATCTGGTTTTCGATACTTATGAAAGCGACCTCAATGGCGTCCTGGAGTTGGATGGGCGGGGTTTCAAATCGGAGGATATGGCGCTTGATATCGATTTGCATTTGGATGAATCGTATTTCGATATCTACCATCTCCATAAAGCGACCGGCCAGCTATCGATCGGGACCCAGGGCATGTATATTTTCCCGGGATTCCAGGTCAATTATTATAACAATCGATTTCATTGCGATGGCGGCATCGATTTCAACGGAGACGTTTCGGTCAGTTGCCGGGCAGATCTGGTCGACCTGTCCGATTTTGCTCATCAGACTTTTATCGATTTGCCGGCGGGACGGGCTTCGGCCGGATTTTCCTTCACCGGTTCGACCAACGATCCCGACCTGCGAGCCCGTTGTGTTTCCGACTCGATCTGGTTATATGATTTTTTCTCGAACGATTTCGAAACCAGTTTCTTCATCAGGAGCTTTATTTCCGGCATGCGGGGTCCGATAGTAATTGAATGTCACGATGGCCAGGCCTGGGGTTTGCCTTATGACAGCCTGTTTGCCGAATTGACTCTTGACAGCAACCTGCTTCATATCGACACCGGTTGTATCGCCAACAGTTTTTCCCGGACCGAAGTGGCCGGCATGCTTGATTTCGACAGCTATCCCCAAGTATTGACCCTCGATTCATTGATCTTCGATCTTTCCAAACGTCCGTTCGTAGCCGTCGGTCCCCAGAGGATTTTGATCGATTCGGCCGGTTATGAATTCGACTGGATTCAAATCGGGGCCGCCGACGGAGATTTATCATTCTCCGGACGGGCCGATTATGACGATTCATTGGATATTATCTGGGAAATCAATAATATCATGATTTCTCCCTGGGTGGAGCTTTTTAGCGACAGTCTCCCGATAGACGGCCGGCTTTCCTCGGTCGGTTCGATCTTCAATACTATGGGTAATCCCGAGTTTTCCCTGCAGGCAAGTTTGGACAGCCTGCAGTATAAAGTCCTCCATCTGGGCAATCTGCAGGCATACCTGAGTTATGAGGACAGCACCCTTCTGATCGATTCCAGTTATTTAAAATCGCCGGAAGGTTTGTATACGGCATCGGGCGAATTTCCACTGAATTTGTCGGTGGGATCGGGACAGCGATTTTTCGATGACCGTCAGCAGGATATCAACATCATCGCCGTCGACAAGCAACTGGATCTGGCCGCCTTTATGCTCGAATCGGTGGAATATATCACCGGAGATTTCAGCGCTGAAATCGATTTGACCGGAAAGCCGCTGCAGCCACATCTTAACGGAACCTGCGAACTCAAAAACGGAACGGTCAAGTTGCTCGATCTGCAAGATCCTCTTGAAGAGGTCAATGTCGAGTTGGAGATGTCAGATCGCCTGGTAACTATCACAAAGTCACATGCGATAGTTCCGCATAAAAACGGCAAAAATCAGGGGAAGGTCACGGGCCGGGGTACGATTCTGGTTAAGGACATCAACAACTTCCTGTATGCCCTCAGCGTCGAGGCGGACGACTTGCCTATCAACTATGAATTGGGTGATGTGACCGGAATGGCCGACGCCCAGATATGGGTCAACGGTGAGATGCCTCCCCGAGTGACCGGAGCGATCGAGATTGCCACGGCCGATTACCGGGAAAGTTTCAGGGAGACCGGTTTCAGCCTGCTCAGCGCTCTGGAATCGGATAAATCATGGGACTTCGATTTGATGGTGGAATTTCCTTCCAATGTTTGGGTTAAGAATGAAGATATCGATGCCGAGTTCACCGGAAGCATAAACATTATTCGCGATGCCGGGGTGTATAATTTCCTGGGGACGCTGGAAGTGATTCGAGGCAAGTATTTCTTTTTCGACAAGACCTTTAAGATGACGCCGGGCGGGCAAATTATTTATGAGAATATCGAAGAACCCGATCCGCGGCTTGATATGGAAATTTCAACCCGGATACGCACTCCCAGCACTTTTGCCGATTTTGAAAGTGAAAATAATTACAGCTACGAGTTGATCCTGGCGGTGACCGGAACGCTCAATAATCCCAATTTTTCCGGAGCGGGAGATTCGCCTATTTCCAGCGAAAGTATCCTTCCGGCCCTGCTGGCCGATTACCGGCCCGATGTCGATACCCTCGGCAGCGACCGCGTTCTGGCCAGCCGTATAACCGTCGGTGGGATGGGACTTCTGGCCAATGAGTTTTCCCGGCTGGGGACGCGGACGCTGGGGGTTGAGACTTTTGAAATATACCCCGATGTCGGACGCAGTTTCGATCCTCTCGGCACCAGGGTGACTATCGGCGCTTACACATTCCCGAATCTTTATGTTTTCGGAAGCAGTTATTTCGATATCAACAAAGGGCAGGAAGTGGGGATGGAGTACCGTCTCGGCCGCCATTATCTGTTTGAAGGGCGGCGCGACGAATCCAACCTTTATCATGTTAACTTCAAACTCCACTGGGAATATTGATGGCCGGGGCGAGGAAATACGTGGTATGGTTCTGGATGCTTTGCGCCTGTTCGGCAGGATTGACAGGTCCGGTTTCCGGGCAGCTAACCTCACTCGAAGCCAAAAAATACGGCTCCTGGCTGGCCAAGAAGCCGAATATTTCGGCGATAAATATCGAAGGAAACATTTTTTTCTCAGATGATAAGATTAAGTCGCATCTCTTCTCACGAAAAAACTCATTCTGGCAATCATTCAAAAGCGGTTCACGCCATCGGGTTCTCCGGTATTCGACCATTCGCGATACGATGGAGGTCAAATACCTTTACCTGCTGGAAGGGTTTCTCAATGTAAAGGTTTCGGAACGCTTCGATATATCTCCGAATGATTCCAGCGCCATCCTTAATATGACCATCGATGAAGGGAGCCGCTATCTGGTTGGCCTGACCGATCTGGAAGCCAATGATTCGCTTTCGTTTTACCGTGAGCTGACAAACGTCGCCGCTCGTATGAAAATGGGCGAGGCGGTCAACCCGATCAAGGTCAAAGAAATCGTCTTCGATCTTAAAACGATTTATGCCAATCACGGTTATCCCTATGCCGTCATCGAGGATCATATAGACGCTCAGGCAGGACCGTCCCGAACCGTCATTACTTTCAATGCCTCGGAGGGACAACTGGTCCGGTTCGGCGACCTGATCGTCACCGGCATGAGTACCTATTCGCCTTACCTGGCTCGCCGGGAAGTGACTTTTGATAATGGTGAACTCTACAGCCGCAAGAAAATCATCGAATCACAAAAGCGGTTGTATTCGACTAATCTGTTCAATTCGATCAGCCTTGATATTCGCCGGAACGAGAACGGATATGAGGACAGCACCGGCCGTGTCTATACTCGCCCCGATTTTGTCTTTTCCGCAATCGAGCGCCGGCCGCATTTCATTTCCACCAAAACCGGCGCGAGTCAGGATTCCCTTCAAGATCTAACCTGGGATTTTTCCACTGCATGGGGTAAGCGAAATATTTTTACTTCTCGTCGGATCGAACTGTCATTCAAGTTCCGCTTCATCATTTTTACCCAGTGGCGGACGCTTTATCATCGTTATCAAATCAAATATACCGAGCCGTGGTTTTTCAATGTGCGTATGCCGCTGACCGTGACAGCCCGTTTTGAACCGGGAGTGCGGTCGCAGTTACAACCATACCGTATCGAAACCTGGTCGCTGGCTTTCTCGACCAGGAAGGAATGGTCGGAGAAACTATTCGCCATCGTTACCGCTCGATATGAAAATGTCAACATCTTTGGCATTGCGGCTGAAAACCAGACTCAATTCCGTTCCGAGCAGGGGATAAGTATCCGGCGAAAAATAGATATAACCGTGGTTCGTGATACCAGAATCGACAAATTTATGCCGAAATCGGGTTCTTTTACCACCTATTTCGCTCAATATGTCGGCGGGTTTTTGAAGGGTGATGACAGTTTTGTCAAACTGGAATTTTCCTGGGCTCGCTATCAGTTGGCGGTTGGCCGGGCAATTTACGCTTCGCGTATGAAAATAGGCTGGGTCAAAGAATTCGGGCGATCCCACGAGGTGCCGCTCAATGACCGCTTTTATCTCGGGGGGGCCAATTCAATCCGGGGATTTAGGGAAAACTCAATCGGAACGAGAAAAATCGATTTGACTATCGCAAGCATCGATTCCAGTATCGTGAGCGACAGTATTGTCGTCGATACCGCCTATGTTGCTCTAATCAGTAATGTCGGAGCCCATGCCTACACCATCCTCAATCAGGAACTCCGCTATCCTCTTTTCTGGAAATTCTGGGGTTCGCTGTTTGCCGATATCGGCAACGGCTGGGATTCTTTTGCCGACGTTTCTGCCGACAATATTCTCTTTTCTTATGGCGTCGGGATTCAGTTCATTTCACCGGCGGGCCCGATTCGTCTCGACTATGCCCATCGGCTGGAAAATGGCATCTACAAGGAAGACGACCGCTTCCACTTCACCATCCTTTATGCCTTTTAAAAATTATTTCAACATTATGGATTGACACAACGGCCGCCATTGGCTATCTTCCTCGATTAACATTGTTTTGTGGGATAACAACTTAAGGTGTGTTTGACAATGGAAACGATTTACCTCGATTATAACAGCACGACTCCGGTCGATCCCGAAGTCATAAAGGTCATGCAGCATGCTTTGGCCGAAAACTACGGCAACCCGTCCTCGGTTCATACTCTGGGGCAGAAATCCAAAACGGCGATCGACGCCGCTCGTGAAAAAATCGCCTCACTATTGGGAGCCAAAGCGACCGAAATATATTTTACTTCCGGCGGCACCGAGGCTGATAATCTGGCTCTCAAAGGAGCCGCAATAGCTCTCCGGAAAAAAGGGAATCATATCATCACTTCGAAAATAGAGCACCATGCCGTGCTGGAATCAGGGAATTATCTTGAGAAGAACGGCTTCGAAGTGACCTATCTTAGTTGTGATAAGGACGGAGTTGTCTCGGTTGATGATCTGCGTCAGGCGATCAGACCGGAAACGACGGTCGTTTCCATTATGATGGCCAATAATGAGACCGGATCGATTCAGCCGATCAAAGAGATGGTTGCAGTGTGTCATGAGGCTGGCGTGCTTTTCCACACCGATGCGGTGCAGGCGATGGGGAAGATTCCGGTGAACGTCGAGGAAACCAAGGTTGATATGATGTCTTTGTCGGCCCATAAATTTTACGGTCCGAAGGGAATCGGTGTCTTATATATCCGCTCGAAAACACCGGTGGCGCCTTTGCTTCATGGCGGCAGTCATGAACGGCGGATGCGGGCCGGAACCGAGAACATTGCCTCTATTATCGGGATGGCCAAAGCGCTGGAAATCGCGGTTGATAAGCTGGAAGGGGAACATCAGCGCCTGACCGATCTGTCGGAGTATTTTATCGACCGGGTGAAAACAGAAGTTGGCGAAGTTTATCTCAACGGTCCGGTCGAAAACCGGGTTCCTTCCACGGTCAATCTGTCTTTCAAGGGAGTCGAGGGGGAGGCTATAATACTCTCGCTTGATCTGAAGGGGATTGCGGTATCGTCAGGCTCGGCCTGTACATCGGGAAGTTTGCAGGTGTCGCATGTGCTTGAGGCGATGGATGCCGATACACTTCTGGCGCAGGGTTCGATCCGTTTTTCGATGGGGCGTTACACGACTAAAGAACAGTTGGATTATACCGTTTCGGTTCTGCCGGAGATTATCAATCGGCTGCGCGCCATGTCTGCCACGTACCAAAAAGCGGATTAATTTCTCTGCAACGCCGCGCAAATTCCGTATCTTAATCATATGAGTCATCCGGGTAAAACGATTAAATCGATCCTCGTCGCTATGTCGGGCGGAGTCGACAGCTCCGTAGCATTGCTGCTTCTGAAACGGCAGGGATACGATGCGGCCGGGGCGACGATGAAACTCTGGGACTACACCGATGTCGGCGGCGATGTCGAACGCACCGGGGGCTGTTGCGACCTGGAGGCGATTAACGATGCCCGGGCAGTATGCGAATCTCTGGATGTTCCGCATTATGTCCTCGATTTTTCCGGATCGTTCAAAGAAGTGGTGATCGGTAATTTCGTTTCCGAGTACTTTTCGGGACGGACGCCCAATCCGTGCGTCCTGTGCAACAGCCGGATCAAATGGGAGATGTTTCTCAAAAGGGCGAAGGAGATCGGCTGCGATGCCATCGCCACCGGTCATTATGCCCGCACCGGCTATGATCGAAATAGTGATCGTTATTTTATTCAGCGGGGTGTCGATGATACCCGCGATCAATCGTATGCTCTTTGGGGAATCAGCCAGGAAGCTTTGTCGCGCACTTTTTTGCCGCTGGGCGATATCACCAAAAAGGAAACGCGCCGGATCGCTGCCGAGGCCGACATAAAAACAGCTCATGTCGCGGAGAGCATGGAGATTTGTTTTGTGGCCGACAATAATTATGAACGCTTCATCCGCGAATACAGCGACCATGATATCCCTTCCGGAGATATCGTCAATGAACGGGGAGAGGTGGTCGGAAAACACAAGGGGGTCCCATTTTATACTATCGGTCAGCGCAAGGGACTCGGCATCGCTCACCCGACTCCGCTTTATGTGACCAAAATCGATGTCGACAATAACCGAATCGTTATCGGGGATAAGATTGATGTCAATCGTGCCAAATTGACGGTATCGGGAATCAACTGGGTCTCCTCGCCGCCGCGGCAGGAAAGCTTTGAGGCGCTCGTCAAAATCAGGTATCAGCATAAGGCGCAAAAGGCACAGGTGACGCCAATGGATGACGGCAGGCTATCAGTTGTTTTTGAGACTCCTCAGTTGGCGGTCACACCGGGACAGTCGGCGGTTGCATATGATGGCGACACGGTTCTGGCCGGTGGCATCATAGACTAAAAAATCGGCCTCACCAATCGATTATTGTTGATTTTCGTCCCATTACCATTTTTCTTTTTTTGTATAAGAATTATAAACTTGAGGAGGAATAATGTTGAAGGCGACCTTTTATGGACATTCCTGCGTCTATTTCACGGACGGACAATACAGCATAATAGTCGATCCGTTTCTCAACGACAATCCCCAGGCGACGGTCAAGGCCGAAGATGTCGATGTCGATTATATCCTGGCCACCCACGGTCACGGAGATCACCTCGGCGACGCCGTCGAAATTTCCAAACGGACCAACGCTACGATAATCGCCCCCAATGAGTTGGCACTCTGGGTGGTACAAAAAGGCGCCCTGGCGCATAATATGCATATCGGCGGCGGATACAACTTCGAATTCGGCCGCGTAAAACTGACCATTGCACATCACGGTTCGGCGGCCGGTGATAGCGGTTTGGAATATACCGGTAATCCCTGCGGCTTTGTTTTTGATATGGGCGGTAAGACAGTTTATTATACCGGCGATACCGGGTTGTTTCTCGATATGAAACTGATCGGCGAAATTAATGAAATCGACCTGATGTTCCTGCCGATCGGCGATAATTTTACAATGGGTATCGACGATGCCGTTCGGGCGGTTGAGTTCGTCAAACCGAAGGTGGTGGTTCCGATGCATTACGGAACTTGGGAAGTGATCGCCGCCGACCCAGAAGAGTTTAAGAAGAAACTGGACGGCAGCGGCGTCCGGGTGGAAATTCTGGAACCGAATAAATCTTTAGAATTGTAGGCCTGATATGACCGAGAAGAAACAGGAAACGAAGAAAAAAGGGCTGGGCTGTCTGCCACGTCTGATTATCCTGATAATCGTTCTTATTCTGGCGGTCTATGCCGCCGGGAAAATATTCTTCCCGGCCGAAAAGGTCAGGGCGGAGATTGTCAAACGAGCATCCGAGATGCTGGGGAGAACTGTCGAACTCGACGAGGTTTCTCTTTCGCTTTTGCCGACTCCAACTCTTGATATGAAGGGACTGCGGATTTATAACCCGGAAGATTTTCCGGGGGTGGAGTTTGTCACTATCGACCGCCTTGCCTGTGGATTGAAAATCATGCCGCTTCTGAGCAAGCAGTTCGCCTTTTCCGAAATTACCATCGAGCATCCGGTGATAAGGTTGCGCAAGACAGTCGACGGTCGCAACAATTACAGCTTCACGCTCGATACTGGCGGAGAACCGATTGAAACGCCGATCGGAACCAAAGAGGAGGTCACTTCCGAGGAAGCGGCCCTGACCGTATTTACCTTCGACTGGGCCGAAATCAAGAATGGCGATCTGGTTTATATCGATGATTCGGCGCAGTCGAAAACGGTGCTGACCAATTTCAATCTGGAAACAAAGCTTAATGTGGGCAGCGACCGCAAAAACGGTCGGTCGGTCGGGACACTGAACATTCCGAACCTGACTTCGACGTTTATTCCGGAAGGAATACCGCTGGCGATCAATATGGCGTACAATGCCGAGGTCGATTTTCAGCATGCCGATCTGACCTTCAAAAATACCACTCTGGAAATCAACGGGATCGCTTTCGGCATCGAGGCCACTATCAGGAACCTGGCCGATCCAGCGTCGATCTTTGCCGCGATAAATGCCCGCGATGTTTCGCTGGAACCGCTGATGGAATATATCCCGGCATCGGAAGAGTTCGATAAATCGTTGCTGCGGCTGCAGGGTAAACTTGATGGCGAGGTTGAGGCGCGAATCGAATTCGGAGAAGAACGGAAACCGTACCTCAGCGGAAAGTTCAATTTCAAAGATCTTACCCTCGGCTACCAGACGGTTTCGACGCGGGTGCATTTCGATGCTTTCAAAGTCGATTTCGATTTCGATTCGGTTTCGTTCGCATCGGAGGGAGGCAAATTATCAGATCATGATTATTCTCTCGCCGGATCGGTACACAATTGGGATGACCTGATTTATTCGGTCAGAACCAAAGGAAGCTATCAACTATCCGGCTTGTTGCCGTTTATGGACCCGGCCTATGGACATGAACTGTCAGGTCTGGCGAGTTTCGATCTGAGGGCGGCGGGTCAGAAGTCGAAGTGGTTGAGAACTCAGGTGGCCGGGACGATCGCCATCGATAAAGCATTCTACACCAATGACAGCCTGACCTCGCCATTGGAACGATTCGACTTGGTGATGACTCTGGGTGAAAAGAAAACCTCGATTGACTCATTGTATGTCGAGTACCCGGGAGTGAAGGCGACGCTGACCGGAACCCTGAGTAATGGCTTTGCTCATTTGGTCGAACCGCGCGAGGGGCATAAAAAGCCATACCTTGATTTTGTCCTCAAATCGCCGCAGGTGAATTATGATGTTCTGGTGCCGGAAGAAGAAGAGGAAGCTGCCACAGGTCCGGGCGGAAGCACCGAGATGGCAGCGCCAATCTTTTTACCCGATATCGAAGCGGGAGGGAAAGTCTACATTGATACTCTGGTGTACAGCAAAGTCGAATTCACCAATCTGGTCGGCGATGTGGGCTTCAAGGACGGCATCATCACCTTCAAAAACTCGCAAGCGAGTGTCTATACCGGTCAGGTGAGCGCCGAAGGTACGGTTGATATCAACGATATGTATCAGCCGGCTATCGCCTGTGATTTCAACGCCACCAATATCGAGGCGAACGATTTCATGGCCCGGTTCGCCAACCTCGACGGGCACCTGTATGGCAAGACCAATGTAAAAGGAAACCTGACCGGGAAAGGGGCGGAATTCGAGGATTTCGTCAAATCGTTGGTTGCCAATGGCGATTTCGATCTGAAGGAAGGACGACTGGTCAATTTCGATTTGATAAATAATGTCGCCGAAAATTTCGGGATGAAAACATTTAAAGAAGAGTCGCTACGCGACTTTGTCGGAGATCTCAAAATCCGAGACGGCAAATTACTTCTCGACAACACCAAGTTGATCTCCAAAATGGGCGACTGGGATGTCGGGGGGACAGTGGCGTTCCTTGAAAAGGGACTCGATATGGGCGTCAGCGTTTACCTGTCGAAGGATTATTCAAAAGATCTCGACCTTTTCGGCGGGTTATTGCAGGACGATAAGGGGAGAGTCCGGCTCAGTTTCAATCTTGGCGGTACCTATGACAAACCGGCGATATCGAACCTGTCGACCGATAACAGCTTGATGAAAAAGAAGACGGAGGACATGCTCAAAGAAGGAGCGGACAAGCTGCTCAAGAATTTGTTCGACAAAGATTAGTCGGTAAATATTTGCCTGAATTATCCGAATAATCGTATAACGCATATGATACTTAGTAAAATCATCGCCGATGCGAAGGCTATCGGTCGTAACGACCCGGCCGCGCGCAACCTGGAATTCCTGCTTTATCCGGGATTTCATGCTATCTTTTTTCATCGTTTTATTCATGTCATGTATAATTTGAAAATCCCGTTTTTCCCACGCCTGTTTTCACAGATCAGTCGTTTTCTGACCGGGGTCGAGATTCATCCCGGCGCGACTATCGGGGCCGGTTTTTTTATCGATCATGGTGCCGGAGTCGTAATCGGGGAGACCACTGAGATCGGCGAAAATTGTGTACTGTTCCACAACGTCACCCTGGGCGGAACCGGTAAACAGGGCGGCAAGCGTCATCCGACCTTGGGCGACAATGTCTTCGTCGGCACCGGCGCGACTATCCTGGGATCGGTCCATCTCGGTAACAATGTCTTTGTCGGGGCCAATTGTTTTTTATATATGGTTGATATCCCGGACAATTGCACCGTCGTCGGCACGCCGGGTGTCATCGTTCGCAAAGACGACCAGAAGATCCACCTCAAACCCCAGCCGACGAAAGACCCGGATGGGACGGAGGGGTGAATTTGCAATAGCGTCAGGTCACAATCCGCAATAGCGGATCAAGACCAGACGCAACGGGGAATTCATCACGCAAATTAACTTTGTTAGAAACCCGGAGCAGAGCTCCGGGCCACGTTCCCCGGTCACAATAAACGCCGTTTATGGTGATCCCAGACTTCAAGAATAAAAATGGATAGTGCATATGCTGCGTTTATCGCTAAACGTGCATGTCTGGATTCAATCTTATACGATTTTGGACTTCGTCCATGTGCCGATCCCACGTGGGTTCTGAAAGCACCCATGCCATCTATAACCGATGTTAAACCCGTTATAATCCTAATAATATCTTGATTTTCTATTTTACTCGTGTCCAGTCCGAGGTTTTTACTGATAACTTTCCATAAATTCTTGACGGTAATTTTTGAAGGCAGCACCAAACCTTCTTCTTCTATGTATGTTCTAAATAATGCTTCAACCATTGAATTCGCGGCAGTTATTCCCGAAGCTGGATCTGATTCAACCATTTCCACCGTACGTCTGAATTCATCTTCTATCGCACCAAAATCTCTACTTCTTATTATTTCTTCTAAGGTAATTTTCGTTATTCCTATATTACTGCCATAAATCTTACCTCCAAGTTTATAGGATAAGCCATATTTCGTCAAAATTCTATTTATACGGTCTTTCTGGTCACTATAATTATCAAATGCATTATCATATTTAGAAAGCTCAGTATCCATAAAATTTTCCAGTACACATCCAAGGACTTTAAAGGGATCAATAGATGGGTTTTCATTGCAGCGGCTGAACCAACGCTGGCACTTTAAAACGCAGTTCCCTTCTGGCGGATCACCAGGTGCGCCACTTTCCATAAATAATGTATCTAGCGTAGCATGATGATAATAATGTAATCCCAAAACTTCACCAGCGACCATGATGACTGGATTTGGGATTTTTGACAAATCCATATAGATATACCTCACTGTATAAATTGTAACATAGTGTAAATGATCGAAATTGGCAAGGAATCAGTTGTGCAGGTATGGTTCTCTATATTCATATAAGTTTATCACAAGTCTGGTGCTCTCTTGAGCATATATCACATATTTACAACTCCATCCTCTTAAAATAATCCTTGGTGGCTCGGACTACTTTGGGGGATAATAGCAATGTCCCGATCAAAGTCGGGACGGCCATAGCTGCGAATGATGTGTCGAGAAGATTGATGACCGTATCTTGTGTCCAGATCGCGGCGAAGAAAAGGCTGAGGATATATACATAAACATAATAACTGCCGAATTTATACCCGAACAAATAGCGCGAACACTTGAGGCTGTAATACGAATATGACATCATCGTCGAGAGCGAAAAGAGAGTAATCACCAGAAGCATGATATACCGCCCCATATTCGGCATCGCCGAACTGAAGGCATTGACCGTCATGACCACACCGTCCTCGGCCGGAGCGACTCCGGTCGATAAAATCACCAGCGCAGTCAACGTACAAACAATATTGGTATCGAGGAACGGCCCGATCATGGCGATCAAACCCTCACGCACCGGCTCTTTGGTTTTCGCCGCACCATGCGCCATCGGGGCTGTACCGATTCCGGCTTCATTGGAAAATGCCGCTCGCCTGATACCGGTAATCAAAACCTGCTTGAAGACCACCGCCGTGCCGCCCCCGATAAGAGCCTGGCCACCGAAGGCGGAAGAAAATATCGATTTAATCAGGTCGGGTACGACTGCTGCGTTGGCGATGACGATATACAGGGCGGAGATGAGATACAAGATAAACATCGCCGGAACCACTTTGCTGGCGACCTGACCAACTCGCACAATCCCGCCGAGGATTACAACTCCGACGGCGAGAGCGCAGACGACGCCGGTCAGCCAACTGGGAATCGACCAGTCAGCTTCGAGAAGGCCGGAAAGTTGGTTGACCTGAAACATTGCCAGGCAGCCGATCATACCGAAAACGGCAAACATGATCGCCAGCGG
The DNA here is from genome assembly GCA_030668485.1 of Candidatus Zixiibacteriota bacterium. GTDB lineage: Bacteria > Zixibacteria > MSB-5A5 > GN15 > JAAZOE01 > DAOUTW01. Next base: position 8,698 of record DAOUTW010000063.1, on the reverse strand, counting down.
CTTGGCGTATTTGCCCAGCCCGACCTCGATGAAATACATCGGGCCGCCCTGCTCAATACCGCGCTCATCTTTTTTGCGGTACATGCAGGCGAGGGTACAGGTGAAAAATTTGGTCGACATCCCGACCATACCAGCCACCCACATCCAAAAAATCGCGCCCGGTCCGCCAACGGTGACGGCAATCGCCACGCCTGAAATATTGCCCATCCCGATTGTTGCCGACAGCGCCGATGATAACGCCTGAAAATGGCTGATTTCTCCGGGGTCATCGGGATCGTCGAATTTACCGCGCAGGATATTGATGGCATGCCGCAGGCCGGTGAAGGGAATAAACCGCCCCGCCAGGGTGAAATAGATTCCGGCTCCGACCAGAAGGATTACCAGCGGCAGTCCCCATGCGATATCGACGGCAGCGGCCCAGAAGTTGTCAAAATATTCCAATAAATTATCTCCGGTCGAGAGCGATCATGCTATTTTTCGGCGGCTCAATTGTAGCCAATATACTATCCCACAAAATGGTATGCCAATGAAAAAACGCTATAAAAAACTTGCTGTTGAATCGACCGCTGCTTAGCTTGGGGGCTGAGTACGCCCGCAAGCTTCAGCGGCGAATTAGAGTTTAATATTTTAATGGTGATTAGTCGTTCATGGTCTATTTCTGGGTAATCATCGCCTATTTGATCGTTTTGATCGGAGTCGGAGCGTACCGGAGTAAATATGTCCGGACGCAGGACGATTTCATGGTTGCCGGTCGAAGTCTATCGACCCGGGTGCTTATCGGCACCCTGTTGGCGACATGGATCGGGTCCGGCTCAATTATCGCCGGGGCCGGGCTGGCTTACGATCAGGGATTGCCGGCCCTGTGGTTCTCGGCCGGAGTATGGGTCGCACTTATCGTTATGTACTTCGTAGCCGGACGAGCGCGGGCACTCGCTCAATATACCGTTCCCGACATTCTTGAAATTCGATACAACAAATGGGCCCGAGTACTCGGTACGATCGTAACTGTCATCGCCTATACCGCCATTGTCAGCTACCAGTTCCGCGCCGGCGGGATGGTCCTCAATCTTATCACCGGAATCTCAATAGAGCAGGGGATAATCATCACCGCCGTATTCGTCATCGGATATACGGTTCTTGCCGGAATGATATCGGTCGCCTATACCGATGTCGTCAATGGTATCATCATGGTCATCGGCCTGTTGATCGCTTTGCCTTTTTTATTGAGTAATGCCGGGGGATGGAGTGGAGTTGTCAGTCGCCTGCCGGAAACGCGTTTTCAACTTCTGGGAGAACTGACACTTTTAAAAGCTCTGGGATATTCACTACCGGCCATGCTGTTACTCCTCGGTGAATCGGGGATGTATCAGCGATTCTTTTCGGCCAAAGACGAGGGGACAGCCAAACGGGCCGTCGGCGGCTGGATAGTCGGAACCATCGCAATCGAAACCCTGATCATAGTTCTGGCGGTGATCGGCAGTTCCCTGTTTACCGATATCAAATCGGAAATGGTTATCCTCCATGCCGTGCGCCATGGTTTGCCGATAGTCGTCGGTTGTCTTTGCCTGGCGGCGATAGTGGCCGTGATAGTATCCACCGCCGATTCGTTTCTGCTGGTCCCCGCGACCAACCTCATGCGCGACATCTATCAGCGATTTATCAATCCCGATCTACCGCAGAAGAAGATGGTACTCTATTTGCGAATCGTTGTCGTCTTGCTGGGTGCTCTCGCCTTCGTTCAGGTGCGGTTTTTCGAACGAATCCTGGAGATGGCGATCTATGCCTATACGATGTACGGGGTCGGTATCACTCCGGCGGTAATGGCCGCCTTTTTCTGGAAAAGAGCGACAGCCGCAGCGGGAGTCAGTTCTATCGCGGCAGGCATGGTAACCACGATTATATGGGAGGTCTTGCGGCAACCGTGGGATATACCGACAGTATATCCGGCCCTGGGATTATCACTTTTCTGTTTAATATTTATAAGCCTGGTTACTGCCAGGCCTGGTGATGATAAATGGAAGCCGTTTTTCGTACAATCACATGACATGAGGCGATAAATGAAGGATGCAATCAGTAATAAATACCCGATAGCAACATCATCGAAAGCGATTTGGCATTGCGGATTGCTCTGTCTTTCGTTGATGGCGCCGGCCTTATTCCAGTCATGCTCACCTGAGCCAAAACAGGATTTCGTTTATCCGACCGCAAACCGCGGTGATGTTGTCGATGATTTTCACGGGACCATGGTGGCCGATCCCTATCGATGGTTGGAAGACCTGACAACGGAAGAAACGAGGTCCTGGATTGAAAGCCAAAACCGATTAACCCGTTCATTGATCGAAAATGATATCAAGCAGGCGATCGAAAAAAGATTGACCAAATTATGGGATTACCCCAAATACAGCGTACCTCATAAAGAGGGAGACCGGTACATCTTCAAGAAGAACGATGGTCTGCAGAACCAGTACGTATTCTATATGCAGAAATCTTATCCCGGTGAGGCCGTTCCGATTCTGGACCCCAATGAGTTCAGTAATGATGGCACCGTGGCTGTTAACGGAGTCGAGTTCAGCCATGATGGAAAGCTATTGGCCTATGGCATCTCGGCAAGGGGCAGCGATTGGCAGAAATTTCGCATCCGAAATCTCGATTCCGGCAAGGAATATGACGAGACTCTCGATTGGTGCAAATTCAGCGGCATTGCCTGGAAGCACGATAATTCCGGGTTCTTCTATAACCGGTACTCCGATACCAACACGGTTGCCCGGGAGGATTGGAACCGATACAATCGCCTGTACTGGCATAAGCTTGGCACACCGCAGTCAGAGGATAGGCTTGTTTATGAACGACCGGATGATAAAAGGCTGAATTTCTCACCATCGACCAGCTATGACGGCAGGTATGTAATCCTCGGAGTGTGGCATGGCACTGATCCGGAAAACCGGATATATTATCGCGAAATGCAGGATAATGGCGATTTTATCAGGCTGCTTGATGAGGCCGATGCCGGGTACAGCTTTATTGAAAATATCGGTACGTTCTTTTATTTCAAGACCGATCTGGATGCTCCCAACAGTCGTATAATCGCCATTGATGTTTCCAAACCGGCACGAAAAAACTGGAAAGAAATAATTCCTGAAGCGGACGATGCTCTCGCCTCTGCAAAAATCATTAATAATCAGTTGGTCCTGTCCTATAAGCACGATGCCCATCATCAGGTGAAACTGTATGATATAGACGGTACGTTTATAAAAGACGTCGAGCTTCCCGGCCTCGGTTCTGCAAGAAGTATTTCCGGTAAGCCCGATGAAACAGAAATGTTATTCGGATTTTCTTCATTCCTGGACCCGACGAGTTCCTACAAATATGACCTGGCAACCGATAAGATGGATCTTATAAAGGAATCGGAAATTGATTTCGACGCCTCGAAATACGTCTCCAAACAGATTTTTTACAATTCCAAGGATGGTACCCGGGTACCGCTTTTTGTCACCCATAAGAAAGAGATTGAACTGGACGGCAACAATCCGGCTCTGCTATACGGCTACGGAGGCTTTCAAAGCAGCATGACACCTTTTTTCAGCGAGACCTTTTCATTTTGGATGGAAAATGGCGGGGTCCTGGCAGTAGCCTGTCTGCGAGGCGGTACAGAATATGGTGAAGAATGGCACAAAGCCGGGATGTTGGAGAACAAGCAAAACGTTTTTGATGATTTCATTGCCGCCGGGGAATGGCTGATTAATAACGGTTATACCAACTCATCGCGATTGGCTATCAAGGGTGGTAGCAATGGAGGGCTTCTGGTAGCCGCCTGTATGACCCAGCGCCCGGAATTGTTTGGCGCCGTTCTCTGCGGGGTTCCGGTAATCGATATGCTCCGGTATCACAAATTCACTGTCGGTCATTATTGGGTCGGCGAGTACGGAAATGCCGAGGATAATCCGGATCATTTCAAATTTCTGTATGCTTATTCGCCACTGCACAATATCAAAGAAGGTATAACATATCCGCCTACGCTGGTCACCACCGCCGATTCCGATAATCGAGTTTATCCGGCTCATTCGCTTAAATTTATTGCCGCTTTGCAGGCGGCCGATGCGGGGAGCAATCCTATTCTACTCCGGTATGATACCAAAGCGGGACACGGGGGCGGGAAACCAACAACTAAAATTATAGAAGAACAGGCGGATACTTACGCCTTTTTGTTTGGACTTTTCGACATGGTGTCGGTTGAATAGATGGCATAAATAGTTTTGGCTCATAAAGTTGCGTGGGAGGTATGATGCGATTATATATTACCATAATCACAGTTGGAATCGCGCTGGTTATTGTTTCGTGTACAGGTGTAACCAACGAGAATACGAAATTCGAAAATCTGGCAAACAAATATATAGACAAAATGATGGCGTTCAATCCCCAATGGGCCACATCTCTGGGAGATCATCGCTATGATCATCAGATGAATGATTACAGCCTGAAAGGTATCCGGAAAAAGCTCAGTTTCAATCTGGATTATCTCGAATCATTGAAAGCGGTCGATGAGGCAGCCCTGAGTACCCAAAACAGGATTGACTATAATATCCTAGTTGAGGGGATCAAGTATAATATCTTCAGCCTCGATACTCTGCGAAGCTATGAGTGGAATCCGCGCCGATACAATGTCGGCGGCGCGATTTATGTTTTGCTGGTCAGGGATTTCGCCCCGCTTGAGCAAAGACTGAAAAGCGTCAAGGAACGTTTGAAAGCCATCCCCGGTGTCCTCGAACAGGCTCGCATTAATCTGCAGAGGCCGCCCCAAATATTCACCGAAACTGCCATCCGGCAAAATAAGGGAACCGCCAGTCTTATTCGTGACGATCTCAATGATTTCACTGCCCAGGTTCCGGGAATGGCGGAAGAATTAAAACCGCATCAGGATGCGGCGGTTAAGGCTATCGAAGAATTCGGACAGTGGATGGAGGATGAACTGCTACCCCGTTCGGATGGCGATTTCAGGCTCGGTTATGACAAATACCGCGCCAAGCTGAGGTATTCATTGCATTCAAACCTGGCGCCAGAAGTAATCCTGACCACCGCCGAAGGCGACCTGCAAAAGACGCGAGCAGATCTCTATGAAACGGCCTGGCCGCTTTTTGAGAAATATTTTCCTGACCAAATACGGCTCTTTGAGGACCCCATGCAATTGGTCAAAGTGGTACTCGACCGCTTGGCCGAGGATCATCCCACGGCCGATAATATCGTCGATGTTATCAACGCCGGTTTGAAAGAATGCGATGATTTCGTGATCGCTAACGACCTGGTTACCCATCCGGGAGAACCGATCAAAGTTATTGTCATGCCGGAATTCCAACGCGGCGTCGCCATCGGTTACTGCGACTCACCCGGCCCCCTGGAGGAAACCGGGGAGACCTTTTATGCCATATCGCCGCCGCCGGCCGACTGGGATGAGCAGCAGGTGGAGTCGTATTTCCGGGAATATAATAATTACATGCTCTATGATCTGACCATCCATGAGGCGATGCCGGGTCATTACGTGCAGTTGGCTCATGCCAATCGCCTTGAGGCTCCCACCAAAGTACGCAGTATCTGGGGAAGCGGCACATTCATCGAGGGTTGGGCGACTTACGCCGAACAGATGATGGTCGAGCAGGGTTTCGGCGGACCTGAGGTGAAAATGCAGCAACTCAAGATGCGCCTGAGGATGATTATCAATGCCATCATCGACCAGAAAATTCATACCGCCGGGATGTCGGAAGAAGAGGCGATGGCCTTGATGTTGAATGAGGGGATGCAGGAATTGGGCGAAGCATCCGGGAAATGGCGTCGCGCCTGTCTGACTTCAACTCAATTATCCACGTATTACGTCGGCAATATCGAAGTCAATGAAATCCGGGATGCATATATGGCGAAACATGGCGCTGATGCCGATCTGAAAACATTTCATGATCAACTGATATCTTTCGGTTCCCCGCCGCCGAAATACGTAATGGAGTTGATGGAACTGTAACCGGAACTGATCGTATTTATTAAGTGACGGTATGATCGCTTCGGCAACCGCCGCCTTTTGCCGTTATGGAGTATTGGTCACAGGATGAAACGGTTGGATGATTTGACTAAGGTGGAAAAAGATAATGAGATACAGATTCGATCTTTGGATAAGACTACTTCTCGGCGTCCTGATTATTTTAGCAACATTATCTCCGCTGGCGGCCAACGATAAAATTCCGTTGCGCCTTCAAAAAATGATGGAGATAAATGAATACGGACAGCCGGTGAAGGTATGGTTGTACTTAAAAGATAAAGACAGTTCGCCATCGGACTATCAAAAAGCGGCGGGTCATTTCACTCCCCGCGCTTATCAACGGCGTGTCGATATCCCTCTGGATTGGTACGATCTTCCGGTCAAAAACGAATATATTAATGCCGTCAAAAATATCGCTGGCGACGACATCATCATCTCCCGTTGGCTAAATGCAATCTCGGTGAAATTGAATAAAGCACAAGTCGAAGTGCTGGCAGATGAAGATTTTATCATAAAAATTGAACCGGTGGCGTATGCCATCCGTCGCCCCGATCCTGAAATTCTACCACCCGAATATAAACCATCGATCGACAGCGCCGAATACGGATTGTCATTCCGCCAAAATCAGATGCTGGGCGTAGATTCCCTGCATAAGCTCGGCTTGAACGGTGAAGGGGTCCTGCTGGCTTTTTTCGATACCGGCTACCTGACAACGCATCAGGCTTTTGATTCGCTTGATATAATCAATACCTGGAATTTTATTGATGGCAATTCGTATGTCAGTGACATGAGCGACGATCAAACCGGGCACGGTACGGCAACTTTATCGGCCTGCGGCGGTTTCGAATCGGGACTGTTGATCGGCCCGGCTTATAAGGCCGACTACATTCTGGCCAAGACTGAAATCAAGAATCTGGAAATCCGGGTGGAGGAAGATTACTGGGTCGCCGCCGCCGAATGGGCCGACTCTCTTGGAGCCGATATCATTTCATCCTCACTCGGCTATTCCGACTGGTATACCTATGCCGACATGGACGGCAATACTGCTGCGACCACCATTGCCGCCGATATCGCCGCCTCGCGGGGGATACTGGTAGTGGTTTCAGCGGGGAATGAGGGGACCAGCGTCTGGCATTATATCCATGCCCCGGCAGATGCCGATTCCATTATCACTGTCGGAGCGGTTGGTTATAACGAAATCATCGTGCCGTTTTCATCATATGGTCCGACATATGATGACCGCCTGAAACCGGAGATGGTTGCCATGGGTTCGGGCGTGCTTTGTGCAAACGATCAGGGGGGATACTATTATAAATCGGGTACCTCCTTATCGGCGCCTCTGATTTCCGGCGGTGCCGCCTTGGTTCTTCAGGCGATACCATCGCTTCGCGGTCAGCCTATGAAAGTCAGACAACGCCTGATCGAGGCGTCAGACCGCCTGGCCAATCCCGATTACCGTTATGGCTACGGTCTTCCCGATATGGTGCTGGCGGCCGGTTATGGTCTGCGTATTCTGCCGAAGCCGATGATGACAGTCAATTCCGGTGTCGATACCGTGATCGACTTTCAGACTCTGGCGCCACCGGATGAGTCGGTTCAGTTCGAGGCCGTCGATATTCCCGATGGAGCCGAATTTGCCGACTTTGGAGACGGAACCGCCTCGATCCGGTTCCGGGGCGAGGTCAATCAGGCCGGTATCAGCCAATACAGTATCGCCGCCGCCGCCGGCGTTTACTTTGACACTCTTCAGTTTTCGATTAATACCGTTTTATCATCCGATCTGATCACGGTTGGTCCCAACCCGTGTACCGATTCTCTGCGTATTTTTGTAAGTAAGTATTTCCCTGACGGCTACAAAATTGAAATCTTTTCCTTAAGCGGCGATCTGGTCTACCGGACCTATCAGTACAGTACTCCTTTCACTTGGCCGGTGACCAACCAGCACGGGGAAAAAGTAGCTTCTGGGGTTTATATAATCCTGTTTTCTGCCGATGGTATAGAACGAAAGGTGAAAGTTTACAAAATGTGATTTATGCCCGGTACCATCAGCGTTGAGAAAACAATTTCTGCGGCATGCGCCGTCTTCAAAATAGATCTTAAAGGTCGTTTCGTTTATATCGATGACGAAACGGAAGATCTGTTCGGCCTGACCCGCGAGGAGCTTTTCGGAAAATCGATATATGAATTCATTTCCGGTGATGCTCATCAGGTGCTTGATACCGTCATGGGGCAGCACAAGCGGTATGAATCGTTCTATGAATCGCTACCTCTGACGATCAGAGAAGGGAACGGCCAATTCCGGCAATTGAAAGCGGTCGTGACTCTCAATTTCATTTCCGGCAATCCGGTTAATTACCAGTTTATCCTGCTCCCGTCGCAAGCGGCGGAAATTTCTTCCGGAGTCAACTGGGAACGATGCCTGCTTGATCTGCTTCAGGCTCCGGGCGAGGATGTCGATTTCAGCCGGGTGGCAGCAATGTTCGGCGCTGTCGGCGGATATTCAGCGGCCGAATGTTATCTTGGCATCGTTGATCAAAACCTTGAAATCGCAGGATCATTCCCGCATCAGGATCCGGGACATTCGGCTCCGGCCTATCTCGAAAGCTTTCGGGACTTGCTGGAAAACAAATTTTCCTTTATCCCGGAAGATCGTATCCTTCAGGATGGATTCGGCAG
>DAOUTW010000028.1 GCA_030668485.1 Candidatus Zixiibacteriota bacterium | reverse complement strand
CTGTCCCGGCTTGCATGAAATCAAAAATGCGCCTCTTTTACCCTTAGCGCAACCATTTTCATGTCGCCGTGGCCGCCACCGCCACGACTATTTTACCGGCCGCGGCCTCTTTCAGGATTCGTTTGTTCTCGCGCAAAGTAGCCCCCGTAGTGGGACATCATCAATAAGCAGAATCGACTTGCCCCGGATCAACCCGGTCGGGTCATCGATTCCATAAGCTCCCCGGACATTCGCCTCCCGCTGATCGGCCGGAAGCCGGGCCTGTTGTTTGGTCTTGCGAGCGGCGTAAATAATCTCAGGATGAACAGGAATTGCAAGTCGGCGTCCGAGAGCTTTGGCGATCTCTTCGGATTGATTAAAACCCCGGTGACAAAGCCGTGATTCGTGAAGCGGCACCGGGAGAATCATGTCGATTCCAAGACTATCCAGATGGGGAGCGATAAGATCTGCCATCTTTTCAGCGATCGTTGCCGCCAGTGGTTTTAAACTGTTGTATTTAAGATCATGCAGAATCGACTGCAAATGGGAATCGAAAAATCCAAGTGAAAAGACGATCATCGGGGTCGGACGGCAGCCGGGGCATTTTAGCGAATCATATAGCAGTTGCTTGCAGCCGGAACAATACGGAGCCTCGAGTCCCCTGATTGCCTCCCAGCATCGGATGCAAATTAAATGGTCGGCTGAATCGGCAGGTTGTCCGCATATCCCGCAAACCGGCGGAAAAAGGACATCGAGAAAATCGTCGAACTGACTCCTGATAAAATGTACACTTTTGGAAAAGATATCGCCCCCCGGCGAATTACTAGCCCTTAAATTTTCTCTTAGCCTTTCTATAATAATGCCTGAGCGTGAAATATGCCATCATAAAGGCAAACACAATTCCGGCCGCCAGATCATACCAGACCAGCGTTCCCTCTCCGGAATCAACCGCATCGGTATTGAACCATTTGATCGAACCGGCCAGAAAATTATCGACTAACAGCCCGCAAACAACAGCACAGAAAATAATCGAGGCGGTCATGATCACCGTCCCTTTCAGCCCCAGTATTTTTTTCTGAACCATCAGCGAAGTCAGATTGGTAGCCGGCCCGACGAGCATAAAGGTCAGGACCGCTCCCGGCATTATTCCCAGCGAAAGCAGAACTGCCGCCAGAGGTGTCGATGAGGTGGCGCAGACATAGACCGGAAGGCTGACCAGAATTACTCCCGCATATTGCATCCATGACGCCAACCCGCTTTGCAGCAAATCGGCAGGAATCGCGGCAGCAGCTAAACCGGCCAGTAGATAACCCCAGAACAGGTAATACGAAAGTTCCGGCAGCATATCGGTCGCGACATAGACCTGCCCCTCCCACAAACGCGTATGGAGTTTCGGACCGGTTTCGGACGATTGCGGCATCAGGGGAAGTTCCGAATGAGAGGTGTCTTCGGGCATAAGCACCCGGGTCACCATACCACTGACAAGAGCCGTAAAAAGGGCTGCCAGCGGCCTAATAATCGCAAATACCGGCCCCAACAACCGGTAGCTGAGGGCGATGGAATCGACGCCGGTTTCCGGTGTCGAAATCAGGAATGAAACGGTTCCTTCCCGTGACAATCCGGAACGGCGCAACTGAGCCGCCACCGGAAGCACCGAACAACTGCACAACGGCAGCGGCACACCGATCAGAGAGGCGGTAAAAATTTGAGTGAACCGTCCCCTTCCAAAAAATGAATTTAGAGCTGAAGGAGTTATCAGAGCGCGAATGATCCCGGCCAGCATGAATCCAAGCAGAAGCAGCAAAGACGATTCATAGATCATATTCCATGTCAGGCGGGCCCAGTCGGTCAGGAATTCCGGCATTTCAATAATTTTCTTTAATCTGCTTGATAAGTTGTTGCGCTCGATCTTTCATATCCTGAGGCGGATTTTCGCTCAGGAGTTTGGTCAACCATTCAACCGCCTGGTTGTCATCCTGAAGCGCGTAGTAAACGATACCCAGATTAAATTTCGCAACCGTATGGTGTGGATCGTATTCAAGAGTCTTTTTAAAATTCTCGACCGCCTCCAGACTTTGCCCGATTGAATGCTGGCAGGTGCCGAGGTCGACCCGAACATCGGTATCCTCCGGCTTTTGTTCCACAGCGCGGCTATAACACTCGATCGCCAACTCGAACTGCCCCTGATCCATCAGGGCGTTACCCATCGATACCAACGAGGAAAACTCCTCCGGGAGATTCTCCACAAACGTCTCAATATCAACCGGCATTCTGGCCGGCTGCTGCTGCGCCTGGGGTATCGATTGCTGCGTCGTTTCATCGGGTGAAAAAGCGAGATAGCCGACGTATATCAAAACTACGGCAGCCAGAATTCCCAGAATGATATAGTGATCACCCCGCGACTCTTTTACCTGCCCAGCCTTTTGCCCGACCGGTTGACCGCAGGACGGGCAGAATTTATCATCGGTTTTGATCTGTTTTCCACACTTTAGACATTTTTTGTCAGACATCTTCTCCGCCATCCTAAAAATCCTTTATTGATATACGTCGGAATTGCCGGAATCATCGAAGAAAGGATCGATATCGCCCCCTTTGGCCCTTTCGATTGAGATAACTCCCCGCACCTTTTTCACTTTTTGAATCACCCGGTTGAGATGAGTCAGGTTTTTCACTTCGATAACAAAGGCACCCATTACCGGACCGCCCTTCCCGGAAATTTCAGCCCCCCGGGCATTGGCATCGGCCTCGGAAATAGCCTCGGTGATATCACGCAAGGCGTTCTTCCGATCTTCCAGAAGAATATCGAGCCGTACAATAAAGGCCTGATCCCGGTCGACGTCCCATTCCACCTCGATCATCCTTTCCGGAGTCTGCGACAGTTCCAGGGCGGTCGCGCAATCGGCTCGGTGAATGGTAATCCCTCGGCCGCGAGTTATAAACCCGATAATCCTCTCTCCGGGCACCGGCTGACAACACCCGGCAAAACGGAACATCATATTCCCCATGCCCTGAATCTTAATACCCTTGCCTCCGCGGGCGGTATCGATGAAGCGTTTCACCAGCGATTTCTTGACCTCCGGCACCTGTTCCGGGCTGATCTTGGTAATAATCTGCTGGGCCGAAACCGTGCCGGCTCCAATACCGGCGATCAAAGCCTCCGATGCTACAAAGCCCATCCCCTGAGCGATATCATTGAGGTCCTGTTCCGCAGGCATCTTCAGCCGAACCTTTTTCAGTTCCCGATCGAGAATTTCCTTACCCAGGCTTACCGACTGCTCATATCCCTGCTGGTTGAGCCATCGTTTTATTTTGGAACGGGCTTTCGAGGTGCGCACCAACCGAAGCCAGTTATAAGACGGTGTCTGGTTCGATGAGGTCATCACCTCAACCTCATCGCCCGATTTAAGTTTTGTCCCCAGAGGCACCATCTTGCCGTTTATTTTCGCACCCGTGGTATGCAGGCCAACATCGGTATGGACGGCAAAAGCAAAATCGAGAGTCGATGAGCCGGCAATCAGATGAATCAGGTCGCCTCGGGGCGTATACACATACGCATCTTCTTGCAGCAAGTCGATCTTGAGATATTCCAGAAACTCCGAAGGATTGGTCATATCCTTCTGCCATTCGAGAACTTCGCGCAACCAGCTCATCTGCCGGTCGGCCTCATCCATCTGCTGGCGCCCTTCTTTGTAAAGCCAGTGAGCCGCAATGCCGTATTCGGAGACATGATGCATCGCCTGAGTCCGGATCTGAATTTCGAGCATCCGGTTGCCGGGGCCGAAAACCGTGGTATGAAGGGACTGATACCCGTTCGGCTTCGGGGTAGCAATATAATCGTGAAAACGGTTCGGCACCGGCCGCCATAGTTCATGAATAACGCCCAGAACCTCGTAACATTCCATTTTGCTGGAAACCAGAATTCTTACCGCCAGCAGATCGTATATCTCCTCAATCGGCAGGTTGCGCAATTCCATTTTCCGATGGATGCTGTCAAGATGCTTGGCCCGTCCCGATATCGATATTTTTATACCTTTGTCCACCAGGGTTTTCTTGATCGGCTTGGTGATCTGGTCTATATACTCTTCCCGCTCCTGCCGGGTCATCTCTACCTTGCGAGACAACTCCTGGTATTCTTCGGGATGGAGATATTTGAAAGACAGATCTTCCAGTTCGGTTTTCATCCGGGCGATACCGAAGCGATGCGCCAGCGGAGCATAAACGTCTTTGGTTTCGGTGGCAACCCGAATTCGCTTTTCCTGCCTGACAAATTGCAGCGTCCGCATATTATGGAGACGATCGGCCAGCTTGATCAGGATTACCCGGATATCGCGCGCCATCGAGAGCAGCATTTTGCGGAAATATTCGACCTGCTCTTCCTCACGCGATTTGAATTCCACCTTTCCCAGTTTGGTGACACCATCGACCAGTAGCGCGACTTCATCGTCGAATTCTTTTCGGATATCTTCAATCGTAACCGGCGTGTCCTCGACCACATCATGAATCAATCCGGCTGCGATGGTAGTCGAATCAAGGTGCTGTTCGGCAAGGATGAAGGCGACTTCGAGGCAATGGGTGACGTAGGGTTCGCCCGATTCCCGTTTCTGGCCCGCATGGGACCGGTCGGAAAATTCGTACGCCTTGCGAATCAACGGAATATTGACATTGGCGTTGAACGATTCGATCTGAATGATAAACTGGGCCAGGTTAATCATAATATGATTATATACGGCTCAAGTCTGCTCGGCAAGAATTCTATTATAAAGTTCCGCTGTTTTTTGCGCGGATTGGTCAATATTAAACTGCCGTGATTTGCTGACTGAGTTCTCTCCCATCCTTATTCTGGTTTTATCATTATCAATAAGGGCCCTTATCGCCTCGGCGAATTCCTCAGGATGCCCGGCTCCGCAGAGTATCCCATTATATTCTTTTTCGGCAATTTCCGGCAGTCCCCCCACATTGGAAACCACCAGCGGCAGGCCGCAAGCGGCCGCTTCGATAGCGGAGCTGTTGAGTCCTTCGCTAATGGATGTCATTATAAACAGGTCGCAGGCCTTGAAAATCGGCGCCATCGGTTCACGGTGCCCCAGCAATTTGATATTATCGAGCTTTTCTCTGGAAATCATCTCTTCCAGCCCGGATATTTCCGGTCCCTCACCGAGAATAACCAGGCCGACGCCGTCTATTTTCTGTGAGACGGCTTTGACAGCCTTGATGGCTGTGGCAAAATCTTTTTCGGCTGTCAGCGCGCCGGCGGAGACAATTAGAAAACGGTAATTGTCAGGAAGTTCAGATCGGATCGCCTCATCTCGCTCTGTCTGTTGAATTTTATCAATATCAAGCGCGGAATAAATGACGGCTATTTTTCTTTCATCGACTCCGCTTTCGATCAACGATTCGGCCACTGCCCGGCTGATCGCTATATATTGATCGACATATTTACGATACTTTAATCTCCGACTGAGCGGACCGGACGGTGGGAAAATGACTCGCCTCGTTACCATCAGCTTTGATTCGGGGAATTTCTTTTTCAGCAAAATACCGAGTGAGTGCGACTCCGAGTCATGGGCATGAATAATGTTAATTCCATGATCGCCAATTGCTTCGCGAAGGGGCCTGCGAAACAGTTTCCTGCTCAGCGAACTGGTCGACAATCCAATCGTCGGTATTCCTTCTATTCTCCGGATCAATTCGCTGCCCGACGGACAGGCGATGACCTGCTTGATATCCATGGCCTGCAATCGCTCGGCCAAAAGCAGGAGTTGACGCTGACCGCCACGAAAAGTCTTGCCGCTGTCGATATGAAGGATCGAAGGAAATGCCATTTTCAGGACCCGGGAGGATTACCGGTTTTTTCGGCGTCAATACGTAGCAGCCGAAGTTTGGCATATTTAAGAAGGGTGCCGGTTGAGGTCAGGTAGGCGATCAGGAATCCCTCCCAGCCGTCGCGCCATCCCTTCTGAAGGATGAGCTTGCGCCAAAACGAGATGAACGGCTTGATGGCCAGACAATAAGAAGACGATTTCCTGCCCGCCTTGAACATCTCTTCGGCTCCCAATGTTGAATAATGATCGAGTTTGCGGGTGTAATCCTCGAGCGACGGATAGGAGTAATGCATCAGCGGGTTATGCAGCCTCCCGGTTTTAGAGTCGACCTCGACTTTTTCATGGACCAGCGCCGAAGTGAAACGCCCGGTACTGCGCCGGAACAGCCGCAGAACATAGTCGGGATACCAGCCCGAGTGCAAAATCCAGCGGCCGAGGAATTGGGTCTTGCGCGGAAGATTATAGCCATCCAGAGGAGGATCATTTTCCAGAAGTTGCAGTATTTCATTTTTAAGAGTGAACGATACTTCTTCATCGGCATCGATCGATAAAATCCAGTCGCCGGTTGCCTGATCCAGCGCATACTGCTTCGCCGGTCCGAACCCCTTCCAGGTCGGACTGAAAACTTTGGCGCCGAAACTTGTGGCGATCTCCACCGTTTTGTCGGTCGATTCCGAATCGACCACAATAATTTCATCCACCCATGAAACCGAGCGGAGACATCGTTCCATATTCGCTTCTTCGTTCTTGGTGATCAGAATCGCCGACAGTTTCATCAATCATCTCCCGGAGGCATCAGAGCCAAAACGGCTTGATAAACGGCACCGACCTCAATATCGAAGATATTGTAATCGTTATTCGAAATCACGGCGCCGCTTTCCTGATTATACGGCCGCCAGAGTTTAAAGTTCTTATCGAAACGGGTATAGAGACCGACCACCGGGACTTTGAAGGCCCGCGCGATATGCACCAGCGACGTATCGGGCGTGATCAGCATTTTCATCCGGCTGATTACGGCTGAAACTTCGAGTAAATTGAGACCCTCCGGTAACGAATCAACCCTCGATGAGAACTTTCCGGCCATATCTACCGCACGCTCTCTTTCTGACGGATCGGAGGAAATCACAATATGGCAAGATTGGTATTTGTCAAGAAGACGGCCGATCAATTCTATATTTTTTTCTTCGGGCCAGACTCTGGTCGGGCGACCGGCGGAAATATTGACGCCGATGACATTGCCCTGCCCGCCGCCATTGAGCGAGGTCAGATAATTATCAGCCGCCCGGTAGAATTTCTCGTCCACCGTCGGCGGGATATGAGTTTCCGCCCGGGAGACATCGATACCGAAAGCGGTCAGGAGCTTCATGGTATTATCGACCACATGCGCCTCATCCTCGGTTCGGTAGCCGTAATTGAAATCATAATACGCCTGATGATGGTTTTTTCCCAGCCCGATACGCCATGCCCGCGGCGAACTGTATTGCGTTAGAAACAAAGAGGTCACCGAATCGTCACACACCATATCGACCACGGCATCGACATCAAGCTTCCGGACTTTGCGTACGTCTTTAATATCTCTAAATATCTTTTTGGTATACAGGAAATTCCCGGCAATATTTTCATTATCGCGCACAACGGCGATATTGCGCGGCGAACAGATGGTATATATCTCGAGGTGAGGATACAATTTTTTCAGGTTATGAAAGACCGGCAGGGAAATAATCATATCCCCCAGCTTTTCCGGCCTGATAAAAAGCACCCGCTTGATCGTCATCGGATCAATCGTGTGGAAACCGCGCCGCCCTTTTTTCAGGTATATTTGCGAAACTGCAAAGAAGAACCGTTTGAAGCCATGCTCCAGCGATTTCAAAAGCGGTTTTCTCATAGCGCCGCCTCGATCAATGTTTTTTCTACCCTGTCGATCATCGTCTCCATCCGAAAATGCCGGTGGAATCGTTCAAACCCGGCCTTGCCGAAAGATTCACACTTGGTTGAATCATTATATAAGAGGTCTATGGCATTTGTCAACTGCTTCGGATCGGCCGGTTCGACCAGCATCGCGGTTTCATTTTCAGCTACGACCTCGGGAATCCCCCCCACCCTTGTCGCCACAATCGGCAACCGGGCCGCCATCGCCTCCACCAGGACAATTCCGAACGGTTCGATAACCGCCGGATGAACATAAAGGTCGGCGCCGAATACGGCGCGGTGATGATTGTCGAGCAATCCACACAGGACAAAACGGTCGGTGAGGCGAGATTCTTTTATCTGCTGTAAAATCTTTTTCTCCAGAGGACCATTGCCGAGAAGTACAAAAAAGATATTATCGTGACGTTCGGCGAGCGCGGTGGCGGCCTCGATCAAATAACAATGCCCTTTTTGCCGCACAAAACGGCCGGAGGTCAGACAAATAAAGGCGTCTTCGGGAAGATTAAATCTTTCCTGCAAAAAACGCCGCCCCTCTTCCCGGTTTCCCCGCCAGACAGAATCATCGATCCCGATCGGAATAACGTCGAACCGGGACGATTCGATATATCCGGATGAGACAATCTGGTCACGCAAATAAGCCGAAGGGACAATGACATGATCGACGAAAGATGAGAAAAGAAACTTATGGGAGAATGACTTTTTGGCCAGATTCACACCCGGTGTCCAGATAATTTTATACTTTTGCGCCATCCGGCGAGCCATCCCTGCCAGACGGACATCCTTGACAAAATTGCACAACAACAGATCGATCTTATTTTCCGCTACGATATCGACAAGCGCCTTGATTGTGATCGGATTGAAGTCCCCGGAAATATCGATCGGGACAATCCCAATTTCCGAATGAACCGCAGACCGTTTCAGAAACTTCGATCCACCGCGACCGGAAAACCAGATATTATGCCCTCGCCGGGCCAGTCCCAATCCGGTCATTTCCATCCAGTTCTCGAGACCGCCCCAGACGGTATCCTCGATCGAATTCAGAAACAGAATATTATGAGTTGTGCGGGTCATGATTATTTTCGAATTGCATCTGATACAGCCGGGCATACAGGCCGCCCTGATCCAGAAGCGCCTGATGCGTACCCTGCTGGACAATACGTCCCTTATCCATCACCAGAATTTTATCGGCCGAGGTGATCGTCGAGAGCCGATGGGCGATAACCAGTGTCGTGCGCCCCTTCACGAGGCGATTGATTGCCTCCTGTACCTGCATTTCCGATTCGGTGTCCAGCGACGAGGTCGCCTCATCGAAGATCAGAATTTTCGGATTTTTCAAAAGCGCCCGGGCAATCGCCAGCCGTTGCCGCTGCCCGCCCGATAGCATCACGCCCCGGTTTCCTATCCCGGTATCGTAACCTTCCGGGAGCTGTGTAATAAAATCATGAGCATTGGCCATCCGGGTCGCCGCGATCAACTCCTCATCGGGCATATCATTCATACCATAAGCGACATTATGCCGGACGGTGTCGTTAAACAGATAGGTCTCCTGCGTGACAATCCCCATCAGGGACCGCAGGTCGCGAGAAGCAACTTTTTTTATATCGATGCCATCGATTTCGATCCGCCCTTCCTGGGGGTCATAGAATCGCGGCAGCAGATCAAATAAGGTCGATTTACCAGCGCCGCTGGGGCCGACCAGGGCCATGATTTCGCCTTTTTTTACCTCGAATGAAATATGATCGATCACCCGCTCACCGGTATCATAAGCGAAAACGATATCGTCGAATTTGACCTTTTCCTGAAAATCGTTCATTTTCTGAGGTTGCGACGGTTCGGTAACACGCGGCGGCGTATCAAGGACTTCGAAAATCCTCCCGGCCGCCGCCATACCTTCCTGAACTTTGATATGAATATTCGACAGCGATTTGACCGGCTTGATCAGGGAGAACATGGAGAAAATGAAGAGGATGAAATCCTCCGCCTGCAGGGTCGACTGTTCCGACAATATCCGGGAACCGGCATACCACAGTATAAATATCCCGGCCGAGGTAGCCATCATATCATTGATCGGCGTCGCCAACATCCTGACCCGGGTCATTTTCAGGAGAGCCGAGAAGAACCGTTTGGTGGCGACAAAGAATTTGTCGATTTCAAACCGGTCCATCGCGAAGGCCTTGACGATTCGGATATTCGAAACCGTTTCTTCCAGCACGGCATTGACATCGGCCATCCGTTCCTGCGAACGGGCCGAATACTTCCGTAGCTTGCGCCCCACTTTGTAGATGAAGAAAAAGATCACCGGTAGTATCAGAGCCGCCAGAAGGGTCAACTTCCAGCTTATAATTATCAGGAACGAGGAGAAAATCAGGACCGCCAGCGAATCGGCAACGAGATGGTTGAAACCGATATCGATGGTCTCGTTGAGGACGACGACATCGTTGGTAACTCGTGAAATAAGTTGCCCGGTGCGGGTTTTATGAAAATAGGCCAGCGACAGCCGCTGATATTGTTCAAACAATCGGTTGCGAATATCTCGAATAAACGATTGCTGGACAAACGCCATAAAAAATCCCTGAACATAGAGAAATATGTTCTTGAAAAAGGCGATAATCAGCGTCGCCCAGCAAATACGCAGCAGGGTATCCGGCTTCGTTTCCCGGACAATAAGACTGTTGACCTGCTCCTTGATCCAGATTTTGATCTTTTCCGGAGTATCGAGGATTGTCTGCAGCAACGTTTTCGCGGCATCAGGATCGGCAATGGTTTCAACCTGTGCGGTCGGTTCCGCCAGGCGGGCCAGATCTGACAGCCCCCCTTCACCGGTGGAAAACAGAGTTCCCAGAAGCGGCCCGATCATCCAGATCAGGGCGCCGGAAAGGACAGCGTACATCATCGCTGAAAGCGACGAAATAACCAGCCTCATCCAGTATGGCCGGATCAGCCGGAAAGTTTTAGCGTACAGGTTACTCATGAGCAGAGAAGATAATACATTGACCGCCGGTGGTCAACGGGCTGGATTTGATTTTAACGGGAGTATTTCAGGTCGAATTAGATCGAATCAATCCGAGAAGCCGAGGCAGGGATGTTGACGTCAAATTTGCGGCTGCCGATGTCGATATTATATTTCTGCTCACGAACGAATCCCCTGGCCCGAAATTCGAATAATTCATTGTAATACAACACGTTCTGAACCTTGTAAAACGGGAATTTGCGGTTTGAATCCTGATATTTGATAAAAATCGAGTCTTTGCACATCGGGTCGATCATCTTCTCCGATTCGGGAAAGCCTTTTTTATCGAGTACAACTGTTTTCTCGAATCGCCCGGAATGATAACTAACCTCATTTCGCGACGGATATTTGAAATTGTCAGGATTCTCCCAATCGGTTTTGCCAGTCAAAAGCGACATCACCACCAGCAAAACCTCACCGGGCGAGGAACATTCGGCGCCACTGCCGATATCGGCCAGCGGTCCGCTGAAATACTCATCCTGCTGATTGAAATAAACCGTCACCGCGTCGTCGATAATATTTCCCTTGAAAGCTCCCTTGCCAAGGTACCCCCGACCGTAGAAGCCAACCGAATCGCCGGAAAAGTAAAGTTCGGTATTAATGCTATATTTTTCACCGGCATCATTAACGCGGAGATCGATCAGATAGGCGGCCGAACGAAATTGTTCGCCCCGCATACTCGATATCAGGCGGTAATCTTTCAGGGTATCTTTATCGAGTGTTGGTGATGGCACTGACGACGGAGGCGGAGTGCAGGACTGAAGAAACGCAAGGACGACTATAATGGCGACAACATATCGCATCTTAGAAATTCAGGCCGGAGAAAAGAGACATAATGGCCCTCACAAAAGGTCCCAGAATTATCCAGATCAGTGACACTTTCAAAAAGAAACTGCTGAAAATTAAAACCATCAGGATCATCGGCGCTATCCGGCTGAACTGATCGACATAATGGCCATATTGTTCCGGGACTATGCTCTCAAGAATATGCGAGCCATCAAGCGGATGCAGCGGCAAAAGATTAAAAACCGCCAGCGAGACATTGATGGAAAGACCGAAATACAAAAGCCAGTCAAAGGCCCCGAAATAGGCAGTCGACATCGGCAGGCCAACGAAGCGGATTATCGTCCCGGCTATAAAAGCCATACCAAGATTCGACAGCGGACCGGCGGCTGATATCCAGAAATTATCATGACGGTAATTGCGGAGATTATATGGATTGACCGGAACCGGCTTTGCCCATCCGAAACGGAAACCGGAAAGGAAAAGCATCAGCGTCCCCATCAGGTCCAGATGCGCCAAAGGATTGAGCGACAACCGCCCCTGCATCTTGGCCGTCGGGTCGCCGAACTTGTTGGCGGTCCAGGCATGAAAAAACTCATGGACGGTCAGGGCAAACAATATGACCGGCACCGCCATCACTATGCTGCGAATATCATATCCCATAAAATCAATCCTCTAAGACTTTACTTAATACACAGTAATCAGCGGAATGTCAAAGGAAAAAGCCTCAAAGACAAACCTCTCTCTTGTACCACCGATGGTCTTTTCGGGTTTCAAATATCATTATAACAAAACGCGCCGCTATCTGCGGGAAGCATATTTTGAGGCGGCATCATAAAATCGCCAAAGTTTATCGGTCGCTTTTTTAATGCCGATTCGTGGAGTCGTCACAATTTGAGACGGGCGAATGCCGCGATCAAGGAGATAGATTTCATTTCCGGTCAGGTCGATTCCGTTCTGCTCACAAGTCAGGCCGAACGCCCGACAGAATTTGCCGGGACCGTTGGTCAGAAGTTTCGTCCCATCCGGCGAATTGGCGGCCATTATTTCCTCACCATAAACCGGTTCGACCCCGCGGATCAAAATCGCTGCCGGAAAACCGGCCTTCTCGGTGACGATATTGAAGCAATTATACATACCATAGATGAAATAAAGGTAGCTGTGCCCCCCTTTGCCATACATCACCCTATTCCGCTCAGTAGGGCCGACGGCGGCATGGCAGGCCGGATCGTCCTCGCCGATATATGCCTCGGCCTCGACAATATCAGCCGCTACGATTCCATCTTTGCGGCAATAGACAATGGTTTTACCGAGAAGATCGGCGGCTATTTCGAGTGTGGGCCGGAGATAGAAGCTTCGTGGTAATTTCTTTCCCTTCAGATTCATAGAGATCATTCCTCGACATAGGGAACGAGCTCATAGGCCACAGCCGTGGCGGCGTCAAAATCGAGTGCCAATTGGTCCGGTTTATGGGCGTCGGAACCGAGCGCCATCAACCGCGTTCCGGCGGCGCTAGCCATATTGACAATATCCATATTGGGATAGTATTCGGTATGACCATGCCGGATAGCTGAAGTATTCAATTCGAAACCGACCTCGTGGCGGTTCATCGTCTCAAACAGCTTTTCAATCCTGCCCCGGTGGACAGTCATAATCTCATCGCCGTAATACTCCAGCCCGTGACGTCGGTAAATCTCTATATGCGCCAGGCAATCAAACAGGCCGGTTGCAGCACAATTATCGAGGGTTTCATAATAACGATCGGCCAGTTGTTCCGCCGTGTATTTTTTGAATAGCTTCTGTGCCTCATCCTTTAGGCATAAACATAAACCGTCAATGCTATGCACCGCTCCAAGGCTGTGATCAAGTTTGAACCTGGATTTCAAATCGCCGATTAATTTTTCGCATCCGGGGAAATACCCGAATTCAAAACCGCCCTTGACCATCACGCCGATATCCCAAAATTCATCTGCGGCTCGCTTGATATCATCGAGGTAATGCCTGACGCTTTCATCGGAAAGCTCTTCTTTATTGCCGTTAATAATCAGAAAACCCTCATAATCGCGGCGCTCCGGGTCCGCATCATAATGAGGTGTAAAACAGATTTCCTTAAGGCCCAGATCGGCCGCCATGCGGCAATAGTCGTCCAAAGAACCTTCGGCATCGAAGGAATAATCGGGGTGGACATGATGGTCTGAGACGCTGGTGTTGAGCAGTGGTTTAATTTTAGTCAAAACATCTTCCCTGTCAAGAATGGATTGTATTGGCGCTCGTGGGCAATGGTTGTCTCCGGGCCATGCCCCGGATAACAGATGGTCTCATCGGGAAGAATCAGCAGTTTCTGTTTGATAGAATCGATCAACTGCGCATGATTCCCACCGGGAAGGTCGGTACGCCCGATTGAATTAGAAAAAAGAGTGTCGCCGCAGATAAGGACCTCGCCTGAATAAAAACAGACTCCACCCGGGGAATGTCCGGGGGTGGCGATAACTTTTAGCTGCTCATCCCCAAATGTCACGGTATCACCATCGGCCAAAAATCGATCGGGTGGCGGGCAGGAAATCTCCACACCGTACATCGCGCCGAAATTCTTATTGGACATTTCTATTAGTTCTTCATCCCCTTTGCCGACCAGGACTTCGATACCGTATTTGTCTTTCAATTCCCCGACGGCGCCGATATGATCGCCGTGACCATGGGTCAACAGGATCATTTGAGGCATAAATCCCAGACGGTCGATTTCGGCGATAATCCGGTCGGCCTCGTCACCCGGGTCGATAATGACCCCCTCCCCGGTTTCGGCGTAAACCAGGAAGCAGTTGGACTCGAACATGCTTACTACCAGAGGTGCAATTTTCATTTATATTACTCACTTTCCTATCGCTTTTTGTTAAACTATATTTCTCTGGCCAAAAGGCAAACGAAAAATTATCTTTATGCCCGAACCACTGAGGTTGTTATATGTTACAATAATGAATTACGATTCGATTTCCGGACCTGATTTGAAAAGATCGAATTATTTTCGGAAATTTTTCTTTGGTATTGACCTGGCCTGTCAAAAAGTGTAGTATATAGGCCGTCTTAAAGAGGTGACAAAAAATGGATAATGATCTTAAAGAATTGATAAAGATATCGACGACAAGAACTTCCAAAATCGGGAGGTTCCTTTGACCTCGATACCCGTCGTGAAAAAATTAACAAGCTTGAAGCGCAAAGTGCTCAACCCGGATTCTGGGACGACCAGGAAAACGCTCAGGGAGTCATGCGCCGGTTGTCAGCTCACAAGCGCTGGGTCGGCAATTTTGAGAAACTTCAATCGGATCTCAATGATCTGACCGAGCTGGCGGAATTAACCGCCGAGACCCCGGACGAAGCGGCCGAGGTCAAAGCGGGGCTGGAAGACTTCGCCAAAACTCTTGACGACTTCGAACTATCCACTTATCTCTCCGGCGAAGATGATACTCGCAATGCCATCCTGACCATTCATCCCGGCGCAGGCGGTACCGAATCTCAGGACTGGGCCGACATGCTTTTCCGAATGTACAACCGCTGGGCCGAAATCCGGGGTTTCAAAGTCAATCTGATCGACTACCAGGCCGGCGAAGAGGCGGGGCTGAAATCGGCCACCATCTCCATCCGCGGCGAATACGTTTACGGCTATCTCAAATCGGAGTCGGGCGTCCATCGGCTGGTTCGCATCTCTCCATTCGATGCCAACAGCCGCCGCCATACTTCATTTGTTTCCGTCCATGTCTACCCCGAAGTCGAAGACAATATCGATATCGAAATTAACGAAGATGATCTCCGTATCGACACCTACCGCGCCTCGGGAGCCGGCGGCCAGCATGTCAATAAGACTTCGTCGGCGGTTCGCATCACCCACAACCCCACCGGAATCGTGGTCCAGTGTCAGTCGGAACGGAGCCAGCACAAGAATAAAGCCTCGGCCATGAGAGTCCTGCGGTCGCGTCTTTACCAGCAGGCCCGTGAAGAACAGCGGGAAGAGATGAAAAAATACTCGGACACGAAGAAGAAGATCGAATGGGGAAGCCAGATTCGCAGTTATATCTTCCACCCATACAATATGGTCAAAGATCACCGGACCGACGTCCACACCGCCGATATTCAGCGGGTCATGAACGGCGATCTGGAACTGTTCATAAACGCCTTTCTAACGCAAGGGCACAATAATAACTGATTCAGGTTAGATTAGCATATAGATCAAGGAGCACCCGGATGGATATTCTCAGTATAATTAAAGATAAAGCGAGAGCGCTCGACCGCACCGTGGTCCTGCCCGAAGGCGCCGATGAAAGAACCATTATCGCCGCTCGCCAACTGGTAGAGAAAAATATTGCCAAAGTGATTATTCTCGGTGATGAAAAGCCAATCCTCGACCTGGCCGGAAAAAATAATCTCGATACGGCCAAAGTGGAAATAATCACCCCGGCCAAATCGTCCGATCATAAAAGTTTCTCCGAGCTGTTATTCGAGCGCCGTAAAGCCAAAGGACTGACCATGGAGCAGGCCGCGGAATTGATGAATTCCGAGTTGTACTTCGGTGCCGCATTGGTCAAAACCGGCAAGGCCGATGCCTCGGTCGCCGGAGCGGCCAATACTACCGGCAAAGTGTTGCGAGCCGCCCTCCATGTCATCGGTCTCGCCCCCGGCATTAACACTGTCTCATCGTCGTTTTTGATGACTCTCCCCGAATTCGCCGGAGAAAAAAACAAAGTCTTTATGTTTGCCGACTGTGCCGTCATGCCAAACCCGAATGCGCAGCAACTGGCCTCGATTGCCGCCTCCTCAGCCGACACCATGAAAAAGCTGACCGGCGTCGAACCAAAGATTGCCTTCCTCTCTTTTTCAACCAAGGGCTCGGCCAAGCACGAAGATGTCGACAAAGTTCTGGAGGCGCTGGAAATTTTCAAAAAGAACAATCCCGATATCGCCGCCGACGGCGAACTTCAGCTCGATGCCGCCATCATGCCAAAAGTCGGCGCCAAGAAGGCGCCCGGCTCGACGGTTGCCGGCGAGGCAAATGTGTTGATTTTCCCCGATCTCGATGCCGGTAATATCGGATATAAACTGGTCCAGAGGATGGCCGGAGCCATCGCCACCGGCCCGATCATCCAGGGTCTCGAAAAACCGGCCAACGACCTCTCGCGCGGGTGTTCGGCTCAGGACATCGTCGATGTCTCGGCCATCGCCCTATTGTTGAAGGACTGATTGCTTTCTTTTATCCTGCCGTCGATCAGATCGGGAACGGACCGACCGGTAGAACGGTTATGAATGAACAAAGAACTTGCCGGTTGTAATTTCAGCCGGCATAGGACACCGGAGTTGACTACTATGCCTACGTATCAATATAAATGTCCCCATTGTGAGAATGAGTTCGAGGAGTTTCAGAGTATTACCGAAGATCCGATCGACAAATGCCCCCAATGCGGCAAGAAACCGCGCCGTATAATCACTGGCGGCGCCGGCTTTTTGCTGAAGGGCTCCGGTTTCTATACCACCGATTACCGCTCCGAATCATACAAAGCAGCCGCCAAAAAGGACAGCGACGCGGCGGTTTCGTCCACCGCCAAAACCGATACGACCAAAAAGGATAAACCGAAGACCGATAAACCGAAAGCATAGGACCGGCGGCGATGGCGCTCGAAAAAACTCAAAGGTTAACGATTGAAAAGGCTCTCCCGGAAGGAAGAGTCTTTTTTGATCCGGAGAAGTATCCTGACTATAATCGCGACGCCACCGAGCTTATCTATTACCCTGACGCCCTGTTCTTCGCCGAATCCGAAAATGATATCGTGGCTGCGGTAAAAATGTGCCGCGACCTCGATCTGCCTCTCATCGTACGAGGAGCCGGAACCGGCTATTCCGGCGGCGCATTGGCCATTCATGGCGGGTTGCTGGTTTCGGTGGAACGCCTCAATGCCATCGCCATCGATTCGAAAAAGAAAGCGACCGTCGTCGGGCCCGGCGCCATCACCGGCGACATCATGAAAGCAGCCGAGGCGGTTGGCCTGTTTTATCCGCCCGACCCGGCCAGCTATGAAGAATCGACCATCGGCGGTAACCTGGCCGAAAATGCCGGCGGCCTCAGATGCAAAAAGTACGGCGTCACCAAAGACTATGTCCTCGCCGTCCGAGGCGTCAATTCCCGGGGCGATATAGTTGAAATCGATCACCTCTCCCCTTATGGCCTGGTCGATCTGATGATCGGCTCGGAAGGCACCCTGTTTATCTTCACCGAAATCACCCTGCGCCTGATCGGCCTCCCCCAACCGGGTAAAACCATCCAGGCAACCTTTGGCCGCGCCGTCGATGCCGCCTCGGTGGTGGCTGAAGTGACTGCCGCCGGTATTATCCCATGTATCATGGAATTCATGGATGGCGATGCAATTGCCTGCTCCAACCAATATGATCCCGAAAACCGGATCGAAGGCGGCGCCGCCATGCTTCTCTTTGAGACCGACGGCATCAACGCCGAAGATGAAGCGGAGGCGATTATGTCGGTATGCAAAACCCATTCGCCCCTGATGCTTCGCACCACGGACGAGCCAAAAGAGCGAGAAATCCTCTGGAAAACACGCCGCAATCTGTCAAACGCCGTCAAGAATACGGCCAAAATTAAAACATCCGAGGATGTCTGCGTGCCACCGTCAAAACTGCCCCAACTGGTCGCTTTCGTGGAGGAACTGGGGCGCGACTTATCCCTCCGGGTCAATTGCTACGGGCACGCCGGCGATGGTAACCTGCATGTCAATTTGCTCGGTAAGACCGGCAGCGATCGGGAATCGAAAGAAACGGCCGAAGGAATCAACCGCCTCTTCAAAAAAACCCTGGCGCTGGGCGGCACCCTTTCCGGCGAACACGGCATCGGCATAACAAAAAAAGACTATCTTCATCATGAATTCGACAAGGCCACCATACGGTTCATGAGACGTCTCGAAAAATGCCTTGACTCGGATGGTATACTCAATCCGGGCAAAATATTCCGCTGATCGCACACCACTTTTTTTTCATAAATTCAAGAGATATATTGACAAATAGAGGAATTTTTCCTTTATTAGGCGACTAATGTGAATATTTTCACATTAGAGGGCGAAAGGTTTGGTTCATTGAAGAACAGAAAAACCAAAATATATTCTTGGAGGTTTTCATGTCAAAACTGAAAGAAAAGTTTGCTGCGATGGTTCCTAAAATGCGCGAGGATATTAAGAGCCTGATTAAGGAACATGGCGCAGATGTCGTGTCGGAAGTGACACTCAAACAGGTCTATGGCGGCATGCGCGGGGTGCGGGCGATGGTGTGCGACACCTCTAACGTCCCCCCGGAAAAAGGTCTCATTATCCGCGGTATTCCGCTGAATGAACTCTTCGACAAATGGCCGGAAGAGATTTTCTGGCTGCTTTGCACCGGCGAGCTTCCCAACAAAGACGAAATCAAGGATTTGCAGGCCGAGTATAAAAAATACGCCGGCGTGCCGGATTATGTCTGGAAAGTTCTCAAAGCGATGCCTGCCGATGCCCACCCGATGTGCATGCTCGATACTGCCATTCTGGCGATGGAAGGCGAGTCCAAATTCCGCGCCCGTTATGCCGAAGGTATGCGCAAGGAAGATTACTGGGAACCGACTCTTGAAGATTCAATGCGTATCCTGGCCGTCCTGCCGGAACTGGCGGCTGGTGTTTATCGCATTCGCTACAAAAAGGGTGACCTTATCCCCTCCGATCCGAACCTCGACTGGGGTGCGGACTATGCCCACATGCTGGGTCTGCCCGATCCCGACGGCAATTTCGCCAAACTGATGCGCCTCTACCTGACCTTGCATTGCGATCATGAAGGTGGCAACGTTTCGGCTCACGCCTGTCACTGCATCGGTTCGGCCCTGTCCGATCCGTTCTACGCCGTCTCAGGCGGTCTCAACGGGCTGGCCGGCCCTCTGCACGGCCTTGCCAATCAGGAATGCCTCAAGTGGGTCATCGAAGTCATGAAACAATTCGATGGCGCTCCCAGCAAAGAGCAGCTCGAAAAGTTTGCCTGGGATACTTTGAAGGCCGGTAAAGTGGTTCCCGGATACGGCCATGCCGTTCTCCGTATCACCGACCCGCGCTTCGATGCCTTCCTCGCTTTCGGTAAAGAGCACTGTGCCGAAGATCCGGTTTTCCAGACTGTCGCCCGCGTCTTTGACGTCGTCCCCGGAGTTTTGAAGCAAGTTAAGAAAATTGCCGATCCATGGCCGAACGTCGATGCCGGTTCCGGCTCGCTGCTGTACAAGTACGGCCTTGAGGAATTCGAATATTACACCGTCCTCTTCTCGGTTTCACGTGCAATGGGTATGTGTTCGCAGTTGGTCGTTTCTCGCGCCTGGGGCGAGCCGATCGAGCGTCCGAAATCCAGCACTATCGAGTGGCTGAGAAACAAAGTCGGCGCCAAATAAGAAAAACCCCATCTCGTATTTTATAGAGATAAAAAACGGCCGCATCTGTCAAGCGGCCGTTTTTTTTATGGCCATATATCGGTATTCGGTGGCCGGCCCATCTTGGCCAGTTTCGATCTCTGCAACTTGGATGGGGTGCCCCACCTCTTTAGAGGTGGGATTATTCAGATTACTTTAGTATTTATTAACCTTTTAATCCCTGCGTTAAAGACGCAGGCCACCCGTGTTTTTTTTATTGGGTATTCATCTGCTAAAGATAGGGTGCCCCGTCGAATATCAAAACCGGACCCCATTACGATTTACCAGACATGAAAAAAGCTTGACACTATTCTATCTTGGGTTATATTGTCTATGAAGCTTTAAATGAATTTGTTTTACCAGATAAGCATCAT
The DNA here is from genome assembly GCA_030668485.1 of Candidatus Zixiibacteriota bacterium. Classification (GTDB taxonomy): domain Bacteria; phylum Zixibacteria; class MSB-5A5; order GN15; family JAAZOE01; genus DAOUTW01. The sequence goes on along the minus strand of DAOUTW010000028.1, from coordinate 33,105 downwards.
TGGAAAATCTCCGTTAAAACAAAAACTGAATAGCTGGTGAACCGTGGCTATGATCAAGGTGCGGCCTTTGCCCGCAAAATCAGGGAGGAACTATGTTTTTAAAACCCGTATTCATTACAGGGATTAGCATTATCCTTATGATGCCGATCGCCATGTCATTTGGAGAGCGTGATCGTCATCTTACGCCCATGCCGGATGTATCCATCAACAAGCAGCCATACGATGCGTCGACCAGCGCCGAGTGTCAGCTTTCCAAAGGTGGGTCGCCGGAGACGTATTTCACGGATTTTGTCGCCGGTGATGCCCTGGTCACCTACTATGATCCCGAAACCTGCGGCGGCGGATTGATTTATCCGTTCGAAATCACCTCCTTCTCGTTCAACCTGTACGACTGGAATTACGATCCCGTTCAGTGGCCGGTGACGGTCGATGTGGTCGTCTTTTCACCGGCCCCGCCCGGCGACTCGTGCGGCGGGCCGGGAACCGAATTGTGCCGGGTGACAGCGGTATGCGACGAGGTCACCTTCGGCTTCCCTGCCGTCGGCACGGTCACCTTTCCTACGCCGTGCTGCACCCAGGGGCCGTTCTTTATGGGCATTGAGTATATTGATATGGGCGACGGCCCCTTTCCGTCGCTGGTCTTCGACAATACCGATCCCGTACCGTATTGCGACAACTGGGCCTACCGGGACGGCTGGCTGGAATGGCACGATTTCTGGGACCCGCCCGAATACGCCGGATACCCGGTATCGTTTTCCGTCCACGGCGAAACGGTCTCGGAAAATTGCGGCGCTTCGGAAAATATCGTGTGGAGCGATGTTCTGTCAGGGGGGCACAACGATACCATCTGGGCGGGGGAACCGGTCACTATCGGCATCGGCATTTTCAACTCCAGTGATCTGTCCGGTATTGATCTCGGCTTCGAAATATCGTCTCCCGAGGGCGCCCAATGGAATTGGGACAACGTCGGCGGCTACGGCCTATCCGGCGCCGTTACGGTCACCGAAGGGTCACGGATGGATCCGCCGGAAACCGTCTGGGACATGACCGGGCTGGTGGTGAGCGAGCAAAGCATGGATGGCCTCTCACCCGATTCCATATCCATGGGCGGGGTTTCCATGATCGGCGGCCTGCCTGCGGGCGATCCGGAATATATGATGAATCTGCATCTCACGATTGATTCCATCTACGGTGACGGCGGCTACACCCTGTGTATCGATAAAATGGACAATTTCGTATTCGCCGGTGACCCGGGCGGTACTATCTATCCGGACTGGACTGGCCCGCGGTGTTTTCATGTCATTCTCCCGCAAAGCGATTCCATCTGCTGTCCGATCGAACCCACCCCCGGATGCGAAGCCGAGCCCTGCACCAGTTTTGTCCCTGTCGAAAAATGGAAATGGGAATCCAGTGAAGTCCATCCATTCTATGATCAAGTGCACATGACGCCGATCGTCGCCGACCTGGAGAACGATGGACACCCGGAGATATTTTTTACGGCTTTCAAGGGAACTTACTTCCAGCCGGGTTTGATCCGAGTGATTCGAGTCATAGAAAACAACGAAGTGGTAGAGGTTTTAACGTGGCCGCCAAACGATCCATGGACGAATGGCGGCCCGGTGGCTGCCGCACAGTTGGCCGTAGCCGACATTGATGGTGACGGCTGGATGGACATTGTCGCGGCCTGGCAGCCAGAGCCAAATGGTCCAGCAGATCCGGCAGATCCGGACGGATTGGTCATTCTCGACGTTGGTCCGGGTTACGTTGTCACGCCACAATTTATCCCCTTTCCCATTTCTGACAACTATTCGCCGCCTTCTCAGGCGATATTTTGGGGTTTTTCCATTGCCGACGTCAACCAGGACGGCACTGCCGAAATAATAGCCGGGAATTACGTCATTGACGCCCTTAGCGGTTATTTTCATCCTGGCTGGCCTCCAGCTGCCGCCGATAACGGGGCCGAGCCTCTGATCGGCGGGCCCATCTCCTTTGCCGCCGACATCGATCCCAGTCTCAGCAGCCCCGGCCTGGAAATCGTCAATGGACGAACGGTATATAAGGAAGATGGCACTGTTCTCTGGTCGTTGACCCCCGCCATTGCCGGGGACAATGCGCTGGGCGGCGGCCACGCCGGCGTCGCCGATCTCGATCTCGACGGCCTCGCAGAGGTGGTCGTTGTTTGGGATGGAAACGTCAGCGTGGTCGATTATATTCCCGGCATGGCCGTGGACTATATCAATAATCCGGTCGTCAAGACCATTCAGGTCGTCTATACTCAGCCCGCCAGCGACCGCAGAGGTGGCCCGCCATGCATCGGGGAATTCATAACTAGTCTTCCCGGACCGGAAATCGGCGTCGCTTTCGGAGGAAAATACGTCGTGCTTGATGTGGACAATAACAATAATCTGACTGACGTTCGCTCCTGGCCAACAGCCGATGTTAGCTCCGGATCGACGGGATCGACCGTCTTCGACTTCGAGGGTGACGGCATTTATGAAATCGTCTACAACGATGAACATACCCTCTGGATTTTCGATGCGGAAAACGATGTCGTCAAAATGCAAATCGCCAATAACTCATTTACGGCGTATGAAAATCCGGTGGTCGCCGACGTTGACAATGACGGGCGGGCAGAAATTGTGGTTTGCGCCAACAATTATTTGGCACCGTCAAGCCCAACCGGCATACGCGTCTTCAAAGATCTCAACGACTGCTGGGTGAACACCCGTCGGATTTGGAACCAGCATGCCTATTCAATAACCAACGTCATGGATGACGGTAAAATCCCGCAGTTCCGTGAGACCAACTGGGGAGCGGCCGGTTTTAACAATTTTCGGGCGCAGCAATTCTGGCATGAAGATCCCTTCAAGTTACCGGATTTATGCGTGCACATGGTTACCAGCGAATGCGATCCGTTCACGGGGAATATGACCATCACCATCGCCATCGCCAATAACGGCGCCATCGCCGCGGGGTTCGGTGTTCCCATCACACTCTATCGCTGCAACGGCCCGGATTGCATGCGGATCGAAATGCTGGGCGGCCTGAGTATGATTAATGATATCCTGCCCGGGGAGTTAGGATATGTCAGCTTTACCATGGTCGATTGCTATGATGAAAAAATATGGGTTGATGTGTGTGTCGACCACGATTTCTATGGCAAGGGGCATCTGCCCGAATGCGATGAGACCAACAACTGCTGCTGTGTGCATCTTAATGATGCCTGCTGTCAGATGCTCGTCGGCTCGAAGTTTGAAGACGTGAACATGAACGGCCAATGTGATCCCTTTATCGACAATTTCCTTTCAGGCTGGCCGATGAAGCTCTTTAATGATATCGGTGGAGGTATGTTTGTCGAGGTCGACAACACCACCACGACTTCTAACGGACAGTTTTACTTTCGTGACGTGCGACCGGGGACATACCGGATTATCGAGGACCATCCGGCCGGGTGGATACAGACAACTCCTAAAACCCCCTACTGTGATGTTATAGTCGAAATCGGCGGGATACCAAATAAATGTGGTTTCGGCAATAAACAGATCAGTTCCGTCGACTGCATTGGGATTGACATGGGCACGACAGTGACGATATGTGAAGCGTACAACTCAGTCCGCGGCAGTTTCGTCGTGGCACCTAACGGCAACATGTGGTCGGAATCGTGCAATGAATTCCGATGGTGGCTGGTCGCATATCCTGCAGGGCAACCGACTCCGTCCTGTACGTCGGGCGATTTGATCCTTGATCCGCACACGGGCACGGTGACCTTCCCGCTCGTCAATAACCCCAGTGCTCCCTTTGGCGAAGTATTATACACGGTCGACCGTTCCAAGACCAATCCGTCCCTGGAGATCGGTGGGTATGCGTGCTATCAGATTTATATCCTCAACGAATGCACGAATGAAATCTATTGCATTCCCGGACGGGCGACTGTAGCCAATCCCTGGTGGTGTCCGGCATGGGTCACTTACCCCCCATTCCCTATAGCAAGAGGGTATGACTCCACCTTGTATGTCAAAGTGCTCAACAACGGTTCGCCCGATCCTTTCCACTATAAGTTCGAGGCCCTGTTCCCCGACGAGATGACTCCGGACCCGTACGTCACCCTGAACGGTCTGCCGCCGGGAACCGCAGTGGAGGACTCGGTTGACATTGCCATCGGTGATTCGGCCATAATCGCCGTCTCGACCGCCTTCACCGAGGCTCGACAGCATGAGGTTCATCAGGTGGTGATGCATTTTGATGTTGACGGCGACGGAGATATGGAGCCGGGCCTGACGACCAGCCTGATCTGGAATTGCACTGATTTGCCGGGTGACGCCAACGACGACGGGAACGTAAACGTCGGCGATGCCGTTTACTTAATCAATTATGTCTTCAAGGCCGGTCCTCCTCCGACACCATACCCGATATGCAGCGGAGACGCAAACTGTGACTGTGACTGCAATGTTGGGGACGCAGTGTATGTCATTACCTATGTCTTCAAAGGCGGCCCTTCCCCGTGTGACTGCGTTACATGGCTGTCGAATTGCGGCCCGCCGCTGAGGAAATAGACTGACGGCCTTTCCCATATTAACCATTGCCCGCATGCCTTAATAGGACATGCGGGCATTTTTATATATGATTCGTCGGTCGCCATAGCCGATAGCAGATCACCCATCAGATCGACCATCGCCTCATTCTTTCCCTATTTATGTGGCTGGTGTACGTCCCCGTGCACCAGCTTTCTGTCGGTTTATGTCAACGTCATCGGCCGATTCATATAATCTTAAACCCGAGGCAAGGTAATCCGAATACTCGCGCCGGAATCGGGATTGTTGATCGCCTCGATCGTGCCGCCATAGTCGGCGATAGTCTTATAAGCCAGGGCCAGGCCGAGGCCGGAGCCGTCAACTTTGGTGGTGAAATACGGCTGGAAAATTTTTGACAAGACTTCGGGCGGAAATCCCGGCCCGGTATCGGAGACATTGATAATCACACCGTCTTTACCCGACGCATCAACCGCAATAGCAACCTTCCCCCCGTCCGGCATCGCCTGAATACTGTTCTTTATCAAATTAATAAAAACCTGTTGAAGCTTTTCGACACTCGCCCGGACCATCACCGTCTCATGCGACTGGTAATCGATCTCAATTGAACTTTTACGCCCTTCGTCGGTGAGGCTACTCACCGCCTTATTGATCGCCTCGGACAAATCGGATGGCCGATCCTCGGTTCCGCGAACTTTGGCAAGATCGAGAAATCTGGTCAGGATCTGATTTAATCGTCCGGTTTCATCAAGGATGTTCATGGCGAGTCGATTATACTCATCCGCATCCTTCTCAGGTTCAAACTCCATCTTCAATCGCTGGGCGGCAATACCGATGGCATTGAGCGGATTTCTGATCTCATGCGCCGCACCGGCCGCCATATCGCCCATCTCGGATAACCGCTCCCGCCGCCGGCTTTCATTTTCTAGCCGCTTCTGCTCGCTGATATCATGCATCAGGATAACCGCTCCCCCGCCTGCCTCCTCGGGCAAAGACGATACTCCCAGCAGAATCGTCCGCGATTCCCCGGACGGGTCAGTGATCCGCTTTTCGAAACTGATTTGCCGTTCACCCGGATTAACCTTCTCCGGCAGATCAAACGGCAATTTATCGGCGATATCCTCAAACGACCGCCCAACGATATCGGCGTCGAGGCCGGTCAGTTGATTCAGGGCGTTATTAATGGCAATTATCTCTCCCTTGGCATTATAAGCCAGCACCGCGCTCGACAGCCGGTCAAAAACGGTATCGGTCATCGACCTCATCTGCCGGAACGATTGATCCAGGATAAAGTAATTCTGGTTGACCGATACGACCGCCACTACCAGCAGAGTAAGCAGGAACAGGATCACCGCGATGATAATAATCTGGCGATCATAGCCGAGAGATATTTCGCGGAATTCATCGAGGTTCATTCCGATCCGATAGACGCCTGCCGGATACGAGACCGATTCAAAACGGCGAGCTATTTCAAGGACCTCGGTATCGTCAAACGTATGCAGACGCCACCCGACCGTATCGGTTTGCATCAGCGCTTCGAGAAAAGGATCGCTTTCTATTTTGAGCGTGGGAGATAGCGGTCCTGACGAGAATACAATCCCCTCGCGGCCCTGGAGGAAGATATAATCGATCCCGGACTGATCGGAGATCTTGCGAATCAGGTAACCGATGCCGATTTCCTGCATGATCTGATCGAAATAGACCGCCTCGGCTGATAGAACCAGGTAATCGCCATCAGGCGCCAGCGCATAGATGAAATACTGGGCCAGCGGCATAAGCGTATCGGCGGTTGGAACCAGCAACGACCGGTATCCGCCGCCGGTTTTCTGGATATCATGCAATTCAACCTGCACCGCGGCCGGATAATCGGGGGTAATTCCCTGTACCCATCGGTCCGAACCGATCACCTCCAGATCGGCATTGAGTAAGTCGATCGAGAGCAAACCGTTATCATCGCGGAAATTTCGGAATTCTGCGGGGTCGGCGGCGTCGATTAAGCGTCGCTCGGCGGACGCAGCTATGTCGCTCAACTTTTCTTCAGCCAGGCTTTCCAGAAGCAGCCCCGCCTGGATGGCATTGTTGGAGGACAGAGTCAGACTCTCCGCCAATGCCTTTCCTTCATCGACCATTATTTTCAAAAGCGATTGACGGGCTTTATGAATACCGAGGTAAGTCAGGGCAAAGAAGATCAGCCCCAGGGCGATTATAACCAGCAGAAGATATCGCAGCCGGATGGGAGCCAGGATCGATGACAGCCGATTGAGTCGCATGAGTCAAAAGTATGCGAGTGGAGTCGTTTATGTCAAGTGGTAACTTGGCCCGAATCCTGGGGAGCAGGTTCCGGCACATCGCGATTCACCTTGATCGGAAGCTTGAGGGCGAAGGATGTCCCTTCCCCGTCCGATGTCTCATAAGAGATCGTCCCACAGTGTTGATCGATGATTCGTTTGACAATAACCAGACCGAATCCTCGCCCGCGCCTTTGACCGGTATACCGTTTAACAAAAATTACTTCCCCGATATCATCTGGCAGGCCTGACGCATTGTCTTTAATAATTACCAGTACCTGACCGCTCGATTTCTCCGGTTTGGTAATGATATCGATTTCCCGGTCGGACGATTTTTCTCTTAGAGCATCGGCGGCGTTATTGAGGAGATTCACGAATAGCTGCTGAAGTTGAGCGCTGTCAAACTCCACCAGGGGCAGTTCCGGTGACAGAACCATATTGAATTTGATATTATCATAATGATTTTGCGGCTTCAGGAAAGCAACCAGGTTTTCTATCAACTGATTGAGATCGCCCGGTTCAAAGACAGCCGCTTCGTTGCCATATCCCATCAGACCCTCGGAGAATCCCTGAATCTTGGTAACAGTGTTTTTCAGAATTTCCAACTTCCGATCGACTTTATCCATTTTTCCCTTGGACAAAAGCAGCGGCACCAATTCCACGTTGCCCAGGATAATGGCGAGATAATTGTTGATTTCATGGGCTATCTCACCTGCCATAACGCCCCGGGTCGCCATCCGGTCGATAGAGATCATCATTTCCTGGAAACCGGCCGATTCCGAGATGTCACGAATGATGAAGAGGTAAGCGCTGATCTCCGGCTGGTTATCGCGGATCGGCACCCGTGAAACCAGGGCCGGGAAACTATCCCCATTCAGCTTCCGGCAAATCATCTCCTCCTGATAAACATCACGCTCATCGTCGGCGTTGGCGGGGAATACCTTCTCCGGGGCAAAGGGGAAAAATTCGACAATATCCCGCCCCAGAGCCTCGTCAACACGCAGATCAAAAGTGGTAGTCGCTGCCTTACTGAAGACAAGAATCTTCCGATCGGGATCGACGGCGATGATCGCAAAAGGCGCATTTTCGATCAGCTTGGCAAGAAATGCTCTTGATTCCGACATCGACCTGTTGGCGGCGGAAAGTTCGTCTAAGGTATCAGTCAGTTGCTGACGCTGCTCCCTGAGAGATGACGACATGGTATTGAAGGCAATCGCCGCCCGCCCCATTTCGTCTTTGCCGACATCCTCGATCTTGTACAGTAATTCTCCCTGTGCCGTTTTTTCCATCCCCTGAACCAGATGTCGAAGCGGACGGACGAACTTCTGGAAGAGCAAATTTATAATCAACAGCGTGATCAGGGTTATCGCCAGGAACAATACAATCAGAGTCCAGTTGTAATCAAAATCGGCGCCTACAATTTCTTCGGGAATAAAGGTAATCGCCAGAACGGCGCTTATCTCGTCGCGATCCCATGGAATATATATGGTTTTATACGAGCCGGATTTGGTTTCTATCTGCCCGCCGATCTGGATATCGCGGGCCTCCAGAATTTGTCGATCGGCTTCACCTGTAATTTTCTCCCAGACACCGGGATCATATTTCTCCAGTGATTCTCGATATGAGACCGCCCGGATGGAATAGCCTTTATGATCCCATGTCGGAGTCATAAGAGCCAGGCTGCCCAGACCCTTCATATATTTGAGCGCTTTATCAAAAACCGAGTCTAGCACCTTTTCATCCGAAATTAAACTTTCGGAGGCCTTATCAGCGGTGTGGCAATATTCATCCAGTTCCGACTGGAAATAGCTGCCGATAACATCGATTCGGTAGTTTATGAGACGGTTTATCTTGGCCTGATTATTCTCGATATTGACATAGGTAACCGCAGCAAATATAAAAAGAGAGTTCAAAACGACCAAAAAAGATATTCTGTACAGTATTCCCGGTGGCTTGACCATTTTATCCTCGGTTTTTGCTTCAGTCTTTCTATCTTCATTGATATCGGCAAACCGGGAGTTTTTCTGAGCGGATAAAAAAAAAGGGAGTGGCGGAGGGGGGAATGCCGGAGATGCATCAAGATGACACAATCTTGGCGCACCACTCCCAGATTTAAGAACTTTGGCCTCAAAGTTTCTTAGTTCTGATCAATGCAAACGGCAGACCAAAAGGGGATTAGGGAGAATTTATCATTATTGCATCTCCCGGCTTTTCCACAAAACGTTGCGATATATATCCATTATGAGGGCGAAAGTTTATTCTTAATATTATATCCCGGGGACTAAATCGTCGGGAAGACGAAAGCCATATCAGATAGTCTGCACCCTTTTGCACTTCATATCCCAATTTTCTACATTAAAAACAAAAAGGGCCTGCCGTATACAGGCAGGCCCAAAAAGCTAAATATCGTATTTCGTGGCGACCGTCTATCCTTCCAATTCCTCCAACCGATAAACCGCGGCCATCGCAGCGGTGGTACCGTCACCTACAGCGTTGGTGATCTGGCGTACCAGTTGGGCGCGGACATCGCCGCAGGCATAGATACCCGGGACGGAGGTTTCCATTTTGTAATCGGTGATCAAATATCCCTGTTCGTTCTTTTTGATATCATCTGGAAGCATGTAAGTATTGGGGTAAAAACCGATAAAGACAAAAACGGCGCCAACGTCCAGATCCGACGTTTCGCCGGTCTTGACATTTTTCAAGACCAGGGAGCGAACTTTGTTGTCGCCTTTGATCTCCTCGACAACCGAATCCCAAATATATTCGAGTTTAGGATTCTTGAAGGCCCGATCCTGAATGACTTTCTGCGCCCGCAGTTTGTCGCGACGGTGAATCAGAATAACTTTCGATCCGAATTTGGTGAGAAACATAGCTTCTTCGACCGCCGCATCTCCCCCACCGACAACCGCAATGATCTCATTCTTGAAGAAAGCGCCGTCGCATATAGCGCAATAGGAAACTCCCTTACCGGAAAATTCTTCTTCTCCCGGAACATCCAGTTTCACGGCCGATCCACCGGTGGCGACAACCATCTGTTTGCCGACATAATTGACACCGCTGGCGCCGACGGCGACTTTTCGGGTCTCTCCCTCCGATATCACTTCGGTAACTTCATCGGAGATAACTTCCAGCCCGAATTTTTTGGCATGATTGGCCATTTTCATCGCCAGTTCGGCTCCGGAGATATGTTCGAATCCGGGATAGTCTTCCACCTCTTCGGTGTTGGCAATCTGCCCGCCCGGCATGAATTTCTCGACCATAACCGTTTTCAGATTGGCCCTGGCGCCGTACATGCCTGCGGTTATTCCACCGGGGCCGCCACCGACGATTACGATATCATAATGTTTCTCTTCAGCCATTTTCATTTCCTCATATATTTCTGCAACTGTATTTCCAGCGATGAAAATTTCACGCCAAACTCATTTTCCGCAATCATATGATCGCAGGTTGACCCTGCCGCGATCATCTTAAGCTGATCGCGCGTCAACGGAGCCGGCTTTAAAACCATTTCCATCAGGTACGCAGCCATCCTCGCCAAAAATAGCGGAATGTGCAGCGAAGCCCGTTTTCGACTCATGGTCCGCTTGATTATATTAAGAACCTCCAAATATGTCAATTGTTCCGGACCGCCGATTTCATAAATTTTCCGGGAAGTGTAATCTTTGACCGCCGACAGCGCCATCAGGGTTGTTAATTCCTCGACATACACCGGCTGGAGTTTATACAAACCATCTCCCAAAACCGGAACCACCGGCATCATCCGAATTATCCCGGCAATCTTGTTTATAAATTGATCGCCGACCCCATAAACAATTGATGGGCGGAAAATGGTGTAATCAAGACCTGAATCGATAATCTGCCGTTCCGCCTCCCATTTGGCTTTATGATAATCAGATTCAGCTACGGCAGAGGTTCCAAGCGCGGAAAGGTAGATAATCTTTTTAACGCCGGTTTTTTTTGCCGCCGCAACAAGCCGGGCGGTTCCTTCGATAACGGTTTTCTGAAAGGTCTTGGTTCGCGTTTCGGCTATGATACCGACCAGATGAAAAACGGTATCGCAACCATCGAAACATTGAGCCAAAGAATCCTCATCCTCAATAGATCCGCGAAAAGTTTCGATTTGACCGCGCGGAGAGATAAAGCCGGGATCGGTTTTATGCGACAGCAAATTCAGACGAAAGCCGAGATGGGTCAGGTTAAGAGTCAGGTAACCGCCGATAAATCCGCCGGCCCCAAGCACGGCTGCCTTGGGCCGACCGGTATCACCCATACTTCTTTCGCCTATTTCACCCGGCATCAATAATCGATTCCCTTCTGAGATTTGATTCCTTTCTGAAACGGATGTTTGATCTCTTTCATCTCGGTCACCAGATCGGCCGCCTCGATCACTCGTTCAGCGGCATTCCGACCGGTAACGACCAACGTCGTCTCAGGCGGACGAATCTCAATCAATCTCATAACATCGTCGACATCGATAAGTTTCAGATAAACGGCAATGCTGATCTCATCAAGGACTACTATATCATATTTTTTTGAATTGATTATTTCTTCTGCCATAGCCAGCGCTTTTCGCGCGGCCTCACGATGTTCCTCAATCGGCTTGTCATCATCCAGGATACCGACGCATCCGACACCCAAAGGCCTGATTTCCACCTCCGGTGTCAGGCGTTCGATCCCCTTGAGTTCACCGTAGTCCCAATCGCTTTTTAGAAACTGGAGAAAAATGGTGCGCTTCCCATGCCCTGCCGCTCGCAGGGCCAGCCCCAGAGCCGCTGTCGTTTTGCCTTTGCCGTGTCCGGTATAGACAATCACCATGCCCAGATTATGGCTCTCTTCCATTGATCCGCTTCCCATCGATTATGTCGGCGATGATTTCAACCGGATGGCAGACACGAACGCCATCGCCCATTTCTTTTTTAACCTTGGAGATACACGAGGGACAACTGCTGACAATTACTTCCGGGTCGAGATCGTGATATTCGTTTTTCTTGGCCGTAAACATCGCCATCCCCTCACGGTAATGAACGAATCCGAATGATCCCGCCTGACCGCAACATCGCCCCGCCAGTTCCGGATGAAGAATCTCAATCCCATCGATCGATTCTAATAGCCGCAGCGGTTCTTTCTCCAATTTGGCGGCGCGAAGATGACAGGGATGATGATATGATAACCTGACGTTTTGCGATGATTTATTTACAGGCAATTCCACCTTTTGCGCGAGGAGATACTGACTGATGTCGAACAGTCTATCCTTCAAATTGCAGGCCTTGCGATGATATTCGGAGCCTTCCTCAAACAGATCGGGATAATCGGCCAACCGGTGCAAACATGAGGCACAGGTAAAGACAACCGCCTCGTACGATTCCAGGGAATCGATATTGGCTTTCGCCTTTTCGATCATATTGTCGCGATGACCGTAGACTTCCATCGGTAGGCCACAGCATTTCTGGTCCGGAAGAGCAATCGCCCAACCGTAATGCAGGAAAACCTTTATCAAAGCATCACCGGCCAATGATTTAAAATAATTGTCGGCGCAGCCATGAAATAAAGCCACTTCCGCCTTCGCGACGCATAATTCCGGATATCGGTCCCGAAGTGTCTTGCGCGCCGGTTGTGGAAAAACAGCCTGGTCGTCGAAACCGAATGCCCTGCCACCAGCCAGGGCTGTTAATTTTTTGCCGATACCAGTTTGCGACAAAGGATAAAAAACAGACCCGGTCTTTAGCAGCCGGCCAAAAGTTTTCGGACGATCAAAAATCGAAATGATGCGCTCGGCCTGACGATGCGGATGCGCCGCCTTATGCGCCAGAATTTCTCCGGCGATATCGACTCCGGCCGGGCAAACCGTGGTGCAATTTTTGCAGTTGAGGCAGTATCTGTAGAAATCATTGAGAACAGGCTTGCCTTTACCTTCAAATTTCATCATCCGCAGCCATCCGCGCGGCGACATATCTTCCCGACGAAAGATTTCATAAGCGGGGCAGTAACCGTTGCATTTACCACAGGCGGCGCAGGTCAATTCCAGTTTGGTCAGATCGAGATCGTCGGTCATCCGACGCTCGGACAAAATCACGTCGGGATTAAACAAGTTCTCAGGATCGAGAATTTTTTTGACCGCTACGAAGACACCATATATTTTGTCGCCATACAATTGGCGCAATACCGGCGCCCTCAGGCGGCCGTCGGCATGTTCGGCAGTGCTGGACCCGCCCAACTCGATCATTTTATCATACGCTTCATCATAAAGAGCTTCCGCCAACTTATAATCGGATTCGTCATGAAGATCGAGAAGCGGTCGGATATGAAGATTACCATCGCCGATATGGCCGAATAATCCAAAGACGATATTTTCTTCTTCGAATCTTTTTTTGACCCATGAGATATATTCGGTCAATTTATGTGGTGGTAGAGAAGCGTCTTCGATAAACGGAAGTGGTCGTTTGGTCGGATGATGACGATAAAGAGTCGGCACGATCGCCTTGCGGGCCGACCACAGAGCCATCCGCTCTTCTTCATTGGATGCTTTTTCCAGTGGCGCCGAAAGTCTCAGCCGGGGCGCCAGATTGTTCAGTTCTTCTTCTCTTCGATTCAGGTCATCATCGAATTCGACCATCAGCATCGCTTCGGCCTGAGGCGGGATGCTGTGCTTTTCCCGACCGATCAGATTCAGTGAAGAACCATCGACTATTTCCAGCGCTGACGGTTGGGTTTCGAGAAGCGGCATCACCGCTTCGCCGGCTCCTTCAAGTGAATCAAAAAATAACCGGAAAGATCGACTCCCCTCCGGTATCGGCAGAAGACTGAGCGTCACCGACAAAAACAAACCGAGAGTCCCCTCCGAGCCGATATATAGGGCAGGCAGATTGAAAATCCCACCGTCGAGGTCATCCACCACCTGACGTAGGTTGTATCCGGCGGAGTTTTTCTTAAGGGCCGGCCAGCCATCTAAAATGATGTCGCGATTATCCTGCAGCAGTTGCAGGATATCCCTGTACTCCGGATGAGAATGGAAGAAATCTTCTAATGCGGGATCGGAAAGATCGAATTTTTTCACTTCAATCGCTACGCCGTCCTTGCCTGTAATAGTCAACTCCTCGACATACCGCGATGTCAATCCATACTTGATCGAGCGCGGACCTGAGGAGTTGTTGGCCAGCATCCCACCGATCTGACAGCTATCTCCCGATGACGGATCGGGTGGAAAAAACAATCCCGCCGGTTTAAGGGCGCGATTCAGATCGCCATAGATGATTCCCGGCTGACATCTGACCAATCGCTTTTCTTTCAATACCGTCTCAATACCGGTCAGACGCGAACAATCGATAACATATCCAGTCCCCAGAGCACCACCGGCCAACCCGGTGCCACCTCCCCTCGGTGTAACCGGAATTCCCCCTTTCAGTGCTCCGGCAATGACTGAGACGGTTGCCTCAACGCTTAACGGGCAGAGCACTTGCCTGGGCAGAATGCGGTAAATAGAGGCATCGGAGGCATATGCTTCTCGTGATGCCAGTGACCGCAATCGGCTCGGGCCAAAAGACCCCACCGTTTTACTCTTGTCTTTCATTAGGTGTAATATATCGATTAGTATGTTTAAGTCAAGTATATGGTAAACACCAATTTCTCATAATGTACTTATCGGCCCGATTTGTGATATTATAATCACTTACCCCTTAACCAATTAGTCTGCCTTTTGCATAATTTATTGCGAAATTATTCTATCAATTTTTGTATATTTCGTGAAAAATTGCACAAAATAAGTTGACTTAGCCATCGCGTATCTCTATATTCAAGACAAATATTGACTGGTTCAATCCGTCTGGATGAACCAATTATTTGGAGCAGGTGATCCATGCAATTTACCAAGGCGGAAGCATACGGTATTTTCGGCATTCTGTATCTCGCAGATCAGCCAGCCGGTAAGATCACACCCCTGTCGGAAATTTCTAAAGTTCAGGATGTACCGGAGAAGTTCCTGGCCAAGATATTTCAATCTTTATCCAAATCGGGAATTATCCGTTCCCACCGTGGTGTCAAGGGTGGATTTTCACTGGCTCGACCAGCTAATGAAATTTCTTTCAGAGAGGTCATTGAAATAATTCACGGGCCTTATTTCCTGGCGAAGTGTTTCAACGTCGATGAAGTTTGCGATCGACAAAACTGCTCAGTCAAGGTCCTGCTGGAAAAAGCTCAAACTTCCATCATGGACATATTTGATGAGCATAGCATCGCTGATTTGCTGAAGTGGGAAAAGGAAGCAGGAGGACCTAAAAAGTCCTATGGCGTTTGACAAGTACCGGGTGATGTCTTAATATATACGGGTTCGGAGACAGCGGTTGTTCCTGGACTGACACTGATACGGAGAATTGAGATGGCGGTAAAATCAGACACCTGGATAAAGAGAATGGTGAGAGAGCAAGACATGATACGTCCGTTCTCTCCCCGCCAAATTCGTAAGGGCATTTCATACGGCTTATCATCATACGGCTACGATTTTCGAGTTGCCGATGAATTTCAGATATTCAGTGGAATAAATTTCACCGAGATTGACCCCAAGAAGCCTCACGATAAGGCACTGACGGCTGTAAAAGCTCGCTCTATTCTGATCCCTCCCCATTCCTTCGCACTGGCACGTACGGTTGAATATTTCAAAATCCCCCGAAGTGTATTGACTATCTGCATGGGAAAGTCGACTTATGCCAGATGTGGCCTGATAGTCAATGTCACCCCGTTCGAACCGGAGTGGGAAGGTTATGCCACACTTGAACTGTCGAATACCGCTCCCCTGCCGGTGCGAGTTTACGCCAATGAAGGAATCGCACAGCTGATTTTTCTGGAATCGGACGAGATGTGCGAGGTTTCTTATGCCGATAAGAAAGGGAAATATCAGGCTCAGAAGAAAATTACTCTGGCCAAACTATAAACTTATCCCCGGATTCGGTATATAATGGCGGCAAAAGAATCGGTATCCCCATCTATAATACCGCACCGGATAGAGGATAAGGATAGGATCAAAGAGACAAAACTTTTTTATGGAATAAATACACTTCCGGTCTTAGCCCGTTTTGAGCGGAAGTTTAATAGATGCAGAGGAGAGACAGAATGAAAGGCTCAGCGGCTACTGATAATATAGAAAACGCCCCCAAGAAGGGCGTGACCGGCAAATCGATTACCATCGACGGCAACAGCGCCGTGACGCATACGGCCCATGCTATCAATGAGGTCATTGCCATCTATCCGATCACCCCGTCTTCGGGCATGGGTGAAGAGGCTGATGAAAAATCCGCCCGGGGTGAAACCAATATTTGGGGCAGCATTCCCCAGGTAACCGAGATGCAGTCGGAAGGCGGAGCTTCCGCGGCAGTGCATGGCGCCATTACCAGCGGTTCGCTGTCGACCACTTTTACCGCCTCGCAGGGATTGTTGCTGATGATCCCGACGATGTTCAAAATCGCCGGCGAACTGACCCCGACCGTGTTCCACGTTTCGGCGCGGGCCGTCGCGACGCATGCCCTTTCGATTTTCGGCGACCATTCCGATATCATGGCTGTTCGTACCACCGGTTTCGGCCAACTCCTTTCCGGATCGGTTCAGGAATCTATGGATAATGCTCTCATCGCACAGGCGGCCTCGATGAAAAGCCGGATACCGATGATTCAAGCTTTCGACGGCTTCCGTACCTCCCATGAAGTTCAAAAAATAACCGAACTTCCCTTCGATGTAATGGAGCAGATGATCACCGATGAGATGGTCGCAGCCCATCGCGCACGTGCCCTCACCCCTGATCAGCCCGTTATCCGCGGTACATCTCAAAACCCGGACGTCTTTTTCCAGTCGCGGGAAACCGTCAATCGTTTTTACGATGCCACCCCGGGAATCGTCCAGTCGATGATGGATCAATTCGCCGCTCTGACCGGTCGGCAATACAAATTATTCGATTACTTCGGCGCTCCCGATGCCGAGCGTGTCGTCGTTATTATGGGCTCCGGCGCCGAATGCGCTCATTCGACGGTCGATTACCTAGTTGCCCAGGGCGAAAAGGTCGGTATTATCAAGATCCGCCTCTACCGTCCCTTCGCAGCCGATGCTTTCATCAACGCTCTACCCAAAACCGTCAAGAAGATTGCCGTCCTCGATCGCACCAAAGAACCGGGTGCAATAGGTGAGCCGATCTATACCGATGTACAGAGCGC
Source organism: Candidatus Zixiibacteriota bacterium (assembly GCA_030668485.1). Classification (GTDB taxonomy): domain Bacteria; phylum Zixibacteria; class MSB-5A5; order GN15; family JAAZOE01; genus DAOUTW01. The sequence goes on along the minus strand of DAOUTW010000028.1, from coordinate 16,092 downwards.
TCTGCGCGAAAGCCAGCAGCAGGGAACTCTTACGCTGAACCAGATGCCGATCGTCGTAGGCGGTCGCTATGGGCTCGGTTCAAAAGACTTTACCCCGGCCGATGCCAAGGCGGCACTGGATAACCTGAAATCGGATCAGCCCAAAAATCACTTTACCGTTTCGATCGTCGACGACGTCACCAATACCAGCCTCGACTATGATCGCGGATTCGATATCGAAGGCGATGATGTTCATCGGGCTCTCTTCTATGGTCTGGGATCGGATGGCACGGTCGGCGCCAATAAGAATACCATCAAAATCATCGGCGAAAATACCGACAATTACGCTCAGGGATATTTTGTCTATGATTCCAAAAAGGCCGGCGCGGTGACGATCTCACATGTGCGGTTCAGCAAGAACCCGATTCGCAGCCCATACTTGATCTCCAACCCAAATATGGTCGCCTGTCATAACTTCTCCTTCCTGGAAAAATATGACATGCTGTCGAATATCGTCGAGGGCGGAACTTTCCTGCTCAATAGTCCCTTCTCCAAAGATGAAGTCTGGGATAAGATGCCGCAGGAGGTCCAGAAACAGATCATCGACAAAAAACTGAACTTCTATGTCATCGATGCCCTCTCCCTGGGAGAAAAACTTGGTTTGGGCGCCCGGATCAATATGATTATGCAGACCGCCTTCTTCCTCATCTCGGAGATCCTGACTCCTGAAGAATCGATTCGGGAGATCAAGAAAGCTATCAAGAAAACATACGGCAGCAAGGGTGAGAAAGTCGTCAACATGAATTACTCCGCTGTCGACGCCTCCAAAGACGCCCTTTTCAAGGTTGATTACCCGCAAGAGGTGACCAGCAAGTTATCCATGCCGCCCCTGGTTCCTGAAAATTCTCCGGAATTCGTCAGAAATGTGACGGCGCCGATCATCGCCGGAAAGGGTGACGACCTGCCGGTTTCGGCCTTCCCCGAAGATGGAACCTATATGACGGCGACGACCCAGTACGAAAAGCGGAATATCGCGGTCGATATTCCGGTCTGGGATGAAAATATCTGTATTCAATGCGGACAGTGCGTCCTGGTATGTCCCCATGCAGCCATATTGCAGAAGGCTTACGACCCGCAGCAGCTCGAAGGGGCGCCTGAGACATTCAAGTCGGTTGATGCCTCCGGGCCGAAATTCAAAGACCTGAAATATACCCTGCAGGTGGCTCCCGAGGATTGTACCGGTTGTACTATTTGCGTCAACGTCTGCCCCGCATACGAAAACCAGAAAGAGAAGTCGGGTCTCAAGGCGATCGAAATGCATCGTCAGGCTCCTCTGCGTGAAAACGAAAGGGAGAATTTCAATTTCTTCCTCAATCTGCCGGAAACCGATCCTTCGTTGTACAAGATCGGCACGGTCAAAGGCAGCCAGTTTGTCAAACCGCTTTTCGAGTTCTCCGGCGCCTGCTCCGGCTGCGGTGAAACTCCCTATGTCAAACTGTTAACCCAGTTGTTCGGCGACCGGGCTTTGATCGGCAACGCCACCGGATGTTCTTCGATCTACGGTGGCAACCTCCCGACGACGCCATTCGCCAAACGAGCCGACGGCCGCGGCCCGGCCTGGTCCAATTCTCTTTTTGAAGATTGCGCCGAGTTTGCTTTTGGTATGCGGCTGACAGTCGATAAACTCAAAGCACATGCCTTGGAGATGCTTAAGAAAGTCGCACCTGAGATGTACGACGAAATCGCCAATGCCGATCAGTCAAATCCGATCGCAATCGAAGAGCAACGAGCTCGCGTCGAAAAGCTCAAGACAAAACTTGCCGGCATAAGCCAACCCGAGGCCGGACGCCTGTTGAATATCGCCGATTACCTCGTCGAGAAATCGGTCTGGGGCGTTGGCGGAGACGGCTGGGCCTATGACATCGGTTACGGTGGATTGGATCATGTTCTCGCCTCCGGCAAGAATATCAACTTGCTGGTACTTGATACCGAGGTCTATTCCAATACCGGCGGTCAGATGTCCAAATCGACCCCGCGCGGCGCCACCGCCAAGTTTGCGGCGGCCGGAAAACCGCTGCCGAAAAAAGACCTGGCGATGATCGCCATGACTTATGGCAACATCTATGTCGCCCGTATTGCGATGGGCGCCAGCCAGAACCAAACCGTGAAAGCGTTCATGGAAGCCGAAGCATACGACGGCCCCTCGATAATCATCGCTTACAGCCACTGTATTGCCCACGGTATCGATATGGCTCATGGCCTCAATGAACAGGTGAAGGCGGTAAAATCGGGTCACTGGCCTCTCGTCCGCTTCAACCCCGCCCTGATCGAGGAGGGCAAAAATCCTCTGCTCCTGGATTCAAAACCTCCGACCCTCGATTATTCGGAATACGCTATGGGCGAAAATCGCTGGCGGACACTTCGCAATATTGATCCTGAACGCGCCGCGATGCTGGGCGAACTCGCTCAGAAAGATGCAAGCCTCCGCTTCCATGTTTATGAGCAGTTGGCCAAACTCAGCTTCGCTTCTGAAGATAAGGACAAGAAAGAGTAAAAAACTTTCTGATTTTTTATACAAGGCCGCCGGGAGTTTTCCGGCGGCCTTTTCTTTATTGCTAATCTTATACTTTAACTAATAGCGACAATTAATTAATAATCAACAACATACAAAAGACAATACCGGTCCTGATATCTCAAAATAATAATTCCCCACCACCAGACCTTGTGTCCTCTTCCGGAATTTATTTTCATCTCTCGCTTAAATTTGTGCTAACTGCTTCCGATACAAGACAAAAAGCCATTATTTTCAGGAGGACTTATGCGCTCCATTTTTGCAATTGTCATGGTCATCGGGTTGTCACTGCTGTTGATCACCCCAACCTTTGCTCAAACCGAAGATGAACTGGTTGCCAAGTTTCTTAAGAAAGCTGAGAAAAAGCAGGAAAAGAAGGTAGGTTATCTTATTGTCAATGGATCGTTCGGACGACTCAATCGAGACAATGATTACAATAAAATGTCCGTCCGTGTTTCCCCGCTGGTCTCCAGTATCGGTGACGGCACCGGTGAGGTGGAAAAGATCAACTCTTCCTACGAACTCTTTGGCGGTTTCGGTATCATGCCATCGCCCAAAACATCACTGGAATTAGGCTTCTCTTATTGGCTAAAACAGGGTTCCGCTCAGACCGGAGATTTCAACTTGTCTTTGCTCAATTCCGATGATCCTGACGATCATTACGGATTTGACCTGAATTCGGAAATCCAAATATACGGTTTTTCCGCTTCCGTCGACTACTATCTCTCGGAACCGCCCGATAAAGATGGAAATTTGAACAATCTGGCCTTCAAGGTCGGTGGCGGACTCGGCTATTATTTTGCCAGTTGGGAACTCAGGGACGGTTTCACAGGCTATAACCTCAGCACCGGAGAGCCGGAAGTCATTAGCGGCCAGTTGACTGGCGGCGCCCCCGGGTTTACCGCTTCGCTATCGGCTGAATACCCAATCAATTTCGCCGGTCTGGTGATCGAAGGCGAAGCCCGATACCTATATTTGAACTTTACCAGCATGAATTGGTATAATTCCAATAACGAAGAGGCTGTTGCCACCGTGAACAACAGTGGAGCCCAAGTCGAACTCAATATGTCGGGTCCCCGCGTTCAGTTCGGTCTTAAACGATATTTTAGCTGGTAAGACTTGTTTGACGGCGGTGTCGGCATTATATTATGGCTTCCTGAGCACCGTAACATAGGAAGGATGGTTGCGTAAGTATATGAATATTGGAATGACTTTTTTGCGAATGATTGCCTTATGTGTGCTGGTCCTGTCTTCCGGGCTGGTCCTGGCCGGTCAGGAGAACTCGAAACCGACCGCCAATCCCGATCCCGATAAGATTCAGGTCGGCGTCCGCCCCAACGGTCGAATTGCTTTCGTCAAGGACGGCGGCATCTCGATTATGGATACCGACGGCAAAAACCGACAAGTTGTCAGCGCTGTCACCAATGCCCGAGGACGAGTCTCTTTTTCTCCCGACAACAAGATTATCGCCTTTGGGCGCGAGGGAAAAGATGCCAACAAGCTGCCTTCGGACGAGGGCGGCATGCACCTGCTGCATGACATTTTCCTGGCTTATGTCGATTCGGCTTTCACTAATGTAAATTGGTGGAAACGGGTTACCTTCGGCCTTGGCGGATATTATCCCGAATGGTCCGACAATGACACCATGATCTACTACCAGAACGACATCAATGCCAACTTCGTCGACTATCTTATCCCCTCGCAACAACTGGCGAAAGTCAGCATTAGCGACGGCCATGCCGATTATTTTCGCAAAGACTGGCAGACGATGAATACTTCGATGATTACGCCGACCTTATCGCGAGACGGCAAAAAGCTGGCCTTTGTTATCAGTTATAGCGATGATCCGACCCGATATGTCATCTCCAATCATGGTATCAAGATTATCGACATAGATGATATTATGGTCCCTGAAGAACAAATGCGCAAGGGAGCCAAGGGCATGAGCCAGGCTGTCGCCCCGTCATGGTCCCCCGATGGCCGCTGGCTGGCCTATGTGAGCAACGATATGCGCAACCCCGGGATATATATCACCTCCCCCGATCTGAGCCAAAAGCGCCTGATTTTTAAACCTTCGATGACGCAGCAGGTATTCCCCGATCCTGTCGGCTGGTCGCCCGATTCCAAATGGATCACTTTTGCCACAATGGACGGTACCATTTACGTGATCGACATCAACGGTGACAAACTGACTCCGATTACCGGGCCGGGCAAACACAGCAATCCCGCCTGGTCAAAATAGATTATTGCCAATAGCAAAGAAAAAGCCCGCCTAAACCGGCGGGCTTTTTTTGTGGCATCAGTCGAAAGTCTTTCTATACCTTTTTCCAGTTGGTGACCAGGTCAACCAGAAGACGCACCCCGATTCCGGTCGGGCCTACGGGAATATATGGCCTGCCTTTCGGCTCTACATCGCAATAGGCGATATCGATATGTGCCCAGGGCCAGTCGCCGGTAAATTTCTTCAAAAATCCTGCCGCCGCCAGAGTCCCGGCCGTCTTCCCCGCCGAATTCTTCAAATCGGCGATGGGCGATTTCATCAGATCGCAGAACTCATCCCAGAGCGGCAATTCCCAGATCCTCTCCCCGGTTCTGTCGGCCGCAGTTCGGAGATTATCATTGAGTTTTTGATTGGTGCCGATAAAAGGTGCACCCTCATACCCGAGGATATAAACGGCCGCACCGGTCAGAGTGGCGATATCGATCACCGCCTGAGGGTCAAAGGTATTGGCGTAATCAAGGGCGTCGGCCAGAATCAGTCGCCCTTCGGCATCGGTGTTGATGACCTCAATAGTATGCCCTGCCCGTGAGGTAACGATATCCCCCGGCCGGGTGGCGTTTCCGGCAGGCATGTTTTCGGCCAGCGGCATCAGCGCGACCAGGTTGACCTTGGCCTGAAGTCGGGCGGCTGTGACCAGAGTCATCAAGACTACGGCGGCGCCGGTCATATCCCCTTTCATTTCACCCATATTCAAACCGGGCTTGAGAGAAATACCACCGGCATCGAAGGTAATCCCCTTCCCGATCAGTACCACCGGCTTGGCGTTAGGTTTGCCACCATTATATTTCAGAATAACAAAACGCGGAGTCTTCTCCGATCCCTTGCCGACGGCGATTAGCGCCCCCATATTCTCTTTCTTGATTTCCGACGGGTTCAGTACCTTACAATCGAAATTAAACGTCTTGGCGAGCGTCTGAGCGTGTTTGGCAAAGCTTTCCGGATAGAGATCGTTGCCCGGCGTCCCGACCAGGTCACGACAATGAGTCACGGCATCGCTGATAATTCCTCCACGGGCAAGACCTGCCTCAGCCTGCCTCAGTTTCCCTTTTTGGGGCACAACCACCGAAAGCAGTTCGATCTCATCCTTACCGGCATCTTCATCGGTTTTGTAATCGAGAAAACGATAACTTCCCAGGGCGAACCCTTCGACTATAGCCGATGACACCGGATTGGTTTCCGGACCATCATAATAAAATGAAACCGTTTTCAATTTATGTCTTCGGGCCAGTTTGCCGATTCGTCCCGCCACCCGGCGGTAGACATCCATCGTGATTTTGTCTTTTTTCCCGACCCCGGCCAGAATAACCCGCCCGGCCGCCATCTCCGGCACCCGACGAAGCATAATCTCCGAACCGAGCGAACCGACAAATTCGCCCGATTGATACATTTCGCTAATCGTGCCATCGGTCAAAAGATCGATTTTCCCCATTATCTCACCGGTTGACTGCTCTCCTTTTTCGCAAAAAAGAACCACCGCCTCGGTACCCAGATCGAAAAAACTCGAGACAGAACATGAAAACTCCATAAGTCTCTCCCTATCTATTTTATTTACCTATCATCCAATAATCGATTTCGATATCGTCTTAGAACTTCCGGTCGAGCCAGGCGTTGAAGTTGGCGTCTATGTCGGTCCGGCAATCGTTTCCGAAACGATCAGTAAAAGCCGAAGCCAGAACCATAGCTGCCATAGCCTCACCCACAACGGCCGCCGCGGGGACGACGCAGGCATCGGATCGCTCCACCATCGCGGTCGTCTTTTCGCCGGTTTTAACATCGACCGTATCAAGAGGCTGCCGCAAGGTCGAGATTGGTTTACAGGCAGCCCTGATTACCAGTTCCGCCCCGTTGGTCATGCCGCCTTCAACCCCTCCGGCATAATTGGTCCGGCGAATAAAGTTCTTACTCCGTTCACCACCGGACCGGCGATTATAATAGATTTCGTCATGTGCTTTCGAGCCGCGTCGGCGACTGACAGCAAAACCATCACCGATTTCCACTCCCTTGACCGACTGAATCGACATCATCGCCGCCGCCAGGGCGCCGTCCAGGCGAGAATACCATTGTGCTGTTGACCCCAATCCTATCGGAAGGTTGGATATCCGCACCTCGAAGATACCGCCCAGGGTATCTTTTTCTTTTATCGCCTGCTTTATTTCAGACACCATTTCTTTCGACACCGCCGGATCGATACATCGGACCGGTGAAGAGTCGGCCTTTTTTAAAATCTCATCAAAATTGGTTTTTCTTTTCTTGAGACGTATCGTTCCTATCGACGTGACATGAGAGGCAATACCGATATCGTAACTTTCCAGAAGCTGCCGGGCGATCGCTCCGCAGGCAACCCGGGCGGCGGTTTCCCTCGCCGAAGCCCGCTCCAGAATATTGCGCAGGTCATGCGTATCGTATTTTATCGCTCCGGCCAGATCGGCATGCCCCGGACGCGGCGCGGTGACATCATATGCCCGGCTCCGTTCTTGACGGCTCAACCGGCCGGATATCGGCGCCTTGGGATCCATGATCTTTCGCCAATTGGGCCAGTCCTTATTTTCTATCAAACAGGTTATAGGAGACCCAAGAGAACGGCCATGACGCAATCCGGAAAGAACGGTGGCGCGGTCTTTTTCGATCTGCATCCGCTTGCCCCGGCCGTATCCGAGCTGTCGACGAGCCAGTTGACGATTGATTTGTTTTACGGAAATTTCATGTCCGGCCGGAAATGATTCGATCAGACCGATAATTCCCCGGCCATGAGATTCGCCCGCGGTGAGAAAACGTACCATGCATCCTCCAGGTTTCAGCTACCAAGATAGTATGGAGGAGGATGGCTGGCAATACTTATCTACTTATTTTGAACCACCGGTTCGGTCACCATATCGATGCCGTTTTCTTCCATTTGCTGCAACCTTACCTTGATTCGGTCATCGATATTGATAGCCTTGGAATCGGAATATTTCTCCATATCCTCAAGGTTGGTCAACTCACGTAGTTCCTGGAGGACAGCCATGATCTTTTTGACCGATTTATCGATGACATTGGCGACCGGGTCAAGCTTGTTTTCGGAATCAATGATAGTCCCCTTGTTGACCAGCATTTTGATCAACTGACCTCTTCCCGAAATAGCCATGGCGGCATTGTTGATGTAATGGGACAGCGTGGCGATGGCGATAGTTTTGGTTTCCATCATGGCCGCCCGCCGCTCCTCGGCGATTATTCTCTTCGACAATATCTGACGCTCGCGAAAAAGTTTTTCGACCGTCAGGTAGGAATTGAAAAGTTCCTTATTGGCGCGAGTGATTACTTCCGAGGTATCCCCAATATCGATACCGAGATACTCGGCGGTGGCGATCGTTTCGGCGAGGAGTGAATATGAAATCTCGTCGATCGTCTTGCGCTCAATTTTTAGCAGCTTACCCAGATGCTGGATGGCGCTCAGCCGATGCTCCAGATTCTGAGGTCGATTATCCAATAGCGGTTTGTTGATCAGTTCGGATAATTGAACGAAGTGGCGGACTTCAAGCTTTTCGACGGTATCGACAACTTTATGATGATCACCGATAGCCTGACACAACCTCACGGGGAAATTCCATTTTTCTGCCAGCATCTGGCCGATGGCGGCATGATCGATACCCAGAAGATCCTGTTCCGCTTCGATTATTCCGGGATAATCTTCGAATTTATCAATAACCTGCCGGTAATCTTCGGGGAAATGATTGATGAAATAAACCAGCCCGATATCATGCAACAGCCCGGCGATAAAAGCTTCTTCGCCATCTTTGAATTCGGCAGCCTCGGCCAGCATCCGGCATCCGAGGGCAACGGAAATGAAATGGCTGAACATCTCTTTGAAATCGATATTGTATTTCTTTTCCAGAATACCAGTCTGGAAAACCGAAGTCGACAGGGCCAGGCATTTGACCTGCATAACGCCAAGCAATATGACCGCCTTATTGACCGTCGAGATCTCCGTGCTCTTATGATAGAAAACAGAATTGGCCATCTTCAGGACTTTGCTCGTCAGGCCGGGGTCTTTCATGATTACATCGGCGAGATCATCCATGGAGAAATCATCGCCATTGATCATCGACAAAATTTGCGACAGGCTCTGAGGCATCGAAAGCAGGGAATCGCCGCTTTGAATCTTATTGATATACTTTAGTTCTTTCATTGTGTCCCTTAAAGTGCCAGAGGTCCTCTTTTACGTGTCTTATTTAATAAATCGGCAGAGTGAAGTAATGATTTAGGGGAAGAATCAGGATGAAATGATTTTTGTTTTGGCTTTTGTAATAATTTCTGTAAGTTGTTCAATCTTAAAGGGTTTCGAAAGGGTGAAATCAACCCCTCCACGGGCTGCTTTTTCCGGATCAATGTTCATTCCCCAGCCGGTCATCATTATTATCGGGGTTCCGGCCGAATGCCTTTTGATTTCCCGGGCAATGTCCCAGCCCGATACCTGGCCGATAGCCAGGTCTACCATAACAATATCGAAATTCTGCTGCTTGAATACATCAACCCCGCGCGCCGGATCACGAAAGGCGGTTAACTCCAAATCCAGTGATTGGCAAATCCCGGCCAGCAAATCAAGAATCATCTGCTGGTCGTCGATCGCCAATATTCTGAGACCGGCGACTTCGGAACCACTTCTTTTTTCAGGTATTGATCCTGTCTCATCAGAGCATGGGAAACGGAACGACAGATAGGTCGGGCGTCGTCCGAAGCGGTCGAACGATACCTCGCCGCGACTTTTTACGAGGGCCTGCATAATCTTTTCATCGGCGATATCCCGCGGCAACACATCGGGAGCCCCGAAATCATGCGTAGCCGGATCAAACCCACGATACCTCTCATGGGTTCCCCGGACAAGACTGAGATAAAAATGCCGGTCCAACACCTGGCTTCTCAAAAGAACTTCATCGCCCTCTTCCTGCAAGGTGACAAAATATTCCAGAACCGATTCGAGGAATGATGATATTCGGTCGTCCCCGGACTTTGACGGATATGGTTCTCCCAGTTCTTTATGAAGCGTAACCGTTCGGCTATTGGCGAACATATACACATCGCCGGTGACATGATGATTTTTTAGATAGTCGTCGAGTCGGCCGACGACCCCATCTTCCTTCATGGCCGGGGCGCTTTCACCGGCAGCCAGCCCATCCTGAATAACCTTGACCGATGTCGCCGCCTGTTCCGCCGCCTTAAGGATTTCCCCGGCGACAAAACGGGTCTGTCCCGAGATGTCGGACTGACGTTCGAGTAATTCGGCCTGACCGACAACCGTCGCCAGATCATTGTTGATCCGGTTGATAATATGACCGGCCTCAGGCAATACAATCCCGCCGATATCACCTCCGGAGCGGTTCTCCATGCTGGCCATCGACATCCTTATCGTCAACAACTGCGCCGCCAGAAGCAGCATCGCCTTTTCCCTGCCGGCTGGACGTGAATCATTAAGATGGCCAAAGATGGCGAGCACGGCGACGACCTCATCCAGCACCATAATCGGGATACTCAAATGATAATCGGGGGGTTGATTTTCGCCGCCGAGATAATTCAGGAAATCCTGATTCACCTGATCGAGGCCTCTCCAGCCTTCTTCCATCCGGGCTCGCCCGATAAACTCCAGGCTCTCTCCCGTTGTCGCCGCCTTTCCTACCGGCCCCTCGCCGGGAAGGAATATCGCCTCATTAAGTTCGTCGGGAAGATCGGTTCCGGCATTGAGAATGCCGTATTGATTTTCCCGGTCCCGGATGAAAACGAGAGCCGAAAAACCGTTTGTCAGCAAACCCCCGATTTCATCGAGAAAGTGCTTGAATATCTCATGGCGAGGTTCATCCGGTTTTATTTTGAGAATCTGGAGCAGCGATTTAATGGCATTCTGATTGAGATTTTCGACGCCTCTGAATTCGGAGGTATTCAGCGCAATCGCCACCATGTTAAGCACCGCTTCGATATCCGACAGGAAACTATCATTGAGCGGCAGACCGTTGCCGGGAGCCTCAAGCAAAAGCGCATACTCACCCGGTACCCGCAGCATAATCGGACACAGAAGGGCTGAGCGACTGATATAGGTGCCACCCTCACGGCCCTTGGCCTCTTGATTGAGGACAACCATCTTTTTGCGTCTGATGGCATCGATTACGGCCGTGACATACGATTCGCTCCGGCTGGCGACTTCCGGTCCCGATTCATGCCGAGCGATATCATTCAGTTCCCCGTCATCAATTTTCACAACCCGGCTGACCAGAAGATCATACTTTTCGACCAGATTGCGGCAGGTGGCGGTCAGGGCCTTCTGATATTCGGTGTTTTCGGCGATCGTTTGCAAAGTGTTTCGTAGACTTTCCAGCCGTCCGGTTATCTCTTCCACCTGCCGGGCCAGCTTCTGATTTTCACGGGAAAGCCGGTTGGCTTCGACCACATCGGCCACCGCCTCGGCGGCAGCCATCAGCAGCATGCGGTCACGCTTCTCGAATCGATATGGTTTGTCCGAAATCACCAGCAAAGCGCCCAGGGACCGATCACGCGAAGAAAGCGGCAAGGCTGCCGCTGACATAGTCAGTTCACGACCCGCCAGAATAAGTTTCCGGCTGGCGCTATCGGAAGAGGCCAGATCCCCGCTGACCTGCGGCATCTGCTCGGCGGCCGCCTGTGATATAATATCGCGTCCCATCGGGAAATGCTCCAGCCGGCCCAACTCATCCTTGTCCAACCCGATCTGGGAAACGAGGTACATTTCCCTCCGGGAAGGATTGGTCATAAAAACGGCGCCTTTCTTGATGACCAGAAAACTCCCCAGTTCCTTGAGAACGAGAGTGAACAATTCGGTTACCGGGAAAGGCTGCGAGGCTATCTGGCGGATATTTTCCAGCAAGGCAATACGGTCGGACCGTCCATCCATTTCGCGGCGGTAATAACTCATGTGCTGCGGAAAGGCGATCAAGGTTGTCAGGACCATAAAGAACCCGACAATAAAAAGCACCGCAAAAGAGACCTTCAAAATCGGATATAAAATTGGGATAAACCATTCGGCATATCCGGGAAAACTCATGAACACCGCCAGGATCGCGGCAAATACCCAGATAATCAAGCCGGTATAGAACCGCCCCCGGTTGGGAAAACTCTCCCCATCTATATGAGATAATTTGGTCAGGCTGAACAGCAGGGCAAATACCGTCAGAATAAAGAACAATACCGACCCGACCAACTCTATCGTCATGACGCCACCTCACCATGAAGGGTCCAGCTATCGGCTCGCAATATCCTGACCGGTACGATTTGCCCCAGAAGATCCTGATCGCTTTCCAGAAGTACGGTTTTATTCCCGCCGGTCTTTCCTTTCCAAACCTGTTCGTCGCGACGACTGGTACCATCCACCAATACCTTACTAACCCGTCCGACCTCTTTCTGATTGACCTCGAACGATATCTCCTTCTGAAGATCGATCAGGTTTTGCAATCGTTTGAGCTTTTGCTCTTCCGGGATATCATCAACCAGATTTTTCGCAGCCCAGGTGCCGCTGCGCACCGAATAACGAAACATAAAGGCGGCATCGAAGCGAACCTCTTTCACGGCATCAAGGGTCATTTTGTAATCATCTTCCGATTCACCCGGAAAACCGACGATCAGGTCGGTGGTCAGGGCAATACCAGGGCGGGCCTGGCGCAATTTGTCGACCAGTTGGCCAAAGTGAGCGGCGGTATAGCGGCGAAACATTTTTTCCAGAATGAGATCGGAACCGCTTTGCAGCGGGAGATGAAGGTGCCCCATAAGGCGTGGCTCAGTGGCGAAAAGGTCAATCAACTCATAGGAGAGGTCTTTAGGGTGCGAGGTGATAAAGCGAATCCGTTCCACTCCCGTCTCATCGATTACTTTCTTTATCAGCTTGGGGAAGGTCGCCGCCTCATGCTGATAGGAGTTGACATTCTGGCCTACCAGAGTGATATCAAGCACCCCTTTACCGGTCAAATGATTGATATCTTTGATAATCGCTTCCGGTTTACGATGACGTTCCGGCCCTCGCAAATACGGTACAATGCAATAGGCGCAATAATTATTGCAGCCACGCGTTATGGTCACAAAAGCGGCGTACGGATTATCCGGTTCGGGAGGAAATTCGGCCCATTCGAGATCGACTCCCATCGCTGTCTCAACCACCGGCGCACCGTTGCGCCGATCCAGCAATGTCGGCAAATCAAATAGTTGCTCCGTGCCGAGGATAAAATCGACACCGGGAATCTTATCGGCCAGATCCTGGCCCATCCGTTGAGCCATACAGCCGATAGCGCAAACATACGTTTCCTTGCCCCGCTTGTATTTTACCAGCTCCGAAAGGCGCCCCAGCGCCCTCTCCTCCGCTTTTTCCCGCACCGAACAGGTATTGAGGATGATAACTCCGGCCCCGGCCGGATCGGCCACCGGACTATATCCCGCTTTTTCCATAGCCGCAGAAAGAATTCCGGAATCGGCAATATTCATCTGGCATCCATAGCTATGCAAATAATAGGTCTTTCGAAACATAGTTATCCGTCCGTCCGGATTCCGGTTGCAGTAAAACGAAGCGACCACACTCTTCAGGGTATGAATATATCCTTATTTTCCGCGCCATGTCAACTAAATACAGGCCCGGAAGGCCAATAAAAAAGGCCCCTGACGCCGGTCAGGGGCTTTTTATATCATTTCTTCTCGCGGTCGGTTATTCGACGCATCCCAGAGCCGGAGCTGTCCCGCCTCTGAAAATATAATTAATCATGGAAACGGCATCGCCGACATTAACCTGACAATCGACATTGACATCGGCCCAATTCGGAAGAATCGGCCCCGGACCGCCATTGAATATATAGTTGATAATAAAGACGACATCGCCGACGTTCACTTCACCATCCATGTTGGCGTCGCCGGGCCGGTCGACAGAGGGAGGCAGGATATCAACATTATACTCGACCGAATCGGTCAAATAGGTCCAATCCTGATGATTAGCCTTGACGCTGAATATGAAACTGCCCATCGCCGTCGGCTGACCGGATATTATCCCACTGTTCAAACCCAGAGTCAACCCATCGGGTAAAGCTCCGGCTACAATATTGTAGGCATTATTATCGGTCGGACCTTTGGCCTCGACTGTATCCTCATATGCATCGCCCAGTATCCCATCGACAGGCTCGTCGGAGACGATATGAAAACCGTATTCTTCCCACATCACCTGCCTTGATATCCAGCGATCGGGATCGAGGGTCATACTCGATGGTTCATCATCGGTATGGAGGATAAAGTTCTGCTCCCTGGCATTGTTGAAAACCACCTGGGTTTCATCCCCGGCTGTGGTCGAAATCTCCAGGTCAATCGGCATGGTGAATACCTGAGGATTGGAACTCTGCGTTTGCCGGATATGTACATATGCATTCCAGCCACCGGCAGGGTCCTCTTCGAATATATAGGAATACCGGTAATAAGGCCGGTAGGTACCGTAAATCCACTGTTGGAAGAACCAGTCGAGATCCATCCCGGTGGTCGTCTCAACGACTCCCTGAAAATCTTCGGTGGAAGCCGCCGTCCAGATATACTGATCGCGGTAGTCGGCGAGTGATTCGAAGAAAAGGTCGTCGCCGATGACATGACGGAGCATATGCAGCGTCCAGCCACCCTTGTCATACACGATGGCCCCGAAAATATTCCAGACGCTGGTCGTGTCATTTATATAAATACTGCCGCCGCCGGTATACTCAAAACTGTTCATGTAGGCATGATAATAATCGACGCCGCTGTCAGGTTCGAAATAGAGCGCCTCCGAATAAACCGCGAAACCCTCGTTGATCCAGATATGATGCCAGTCGGAACAGGTCACCATATCTCCCCACCATTGATGACCCAGCTCATGAGCCACCACCGGCTGGGAGTAACCGAAGGAAGATGATGTCGTGGAAGTATTGGTTTGATGCTCCATGGCGCCGCCCCAATCAAAATGGGTGCAGCCGTATTTTTCATCGATAAACGGATACTGACCGAAAGGTACCGATAGATTCTCGATCATATGAGCCACAATACCGTCGAAATAAGTCCGCGAGTACATATTGTGGTCGGGATACACATAGAAATGGAGCGGCATCGAATCGGTCGGAGTATAGTTGTAATAGTCGTACCAGACGGCATAAGGATGAATCCCCAGGCTGACCAGGTAAGGGGCGATCGGATATTTCGACTTCCAGTGAACGGTATGAGTGCCGTCGCCATTGTCGACTTCCGATTCGATCAGACCGTTGGAAGAAACCACAAGCGAAGTATCGACGGTGACGATGATATCGACCGAATCCATTTTATCGCGGGAGATATCGTTGCACGGCCACCAACTACGCGCCCCCATCGGTTCCGACAGAGTCGTAATCAGCGGTAGTAAGTTTCGCTCGGAAAACTCCAGACCGAGAAAACCGGATGAACCGGCCGGATGGCCATGATACACCACCGTGAAATAAAACTGCTCGCCCTGTACATGGGCGGCATCAAGATAAATCGTCAGATGATCCGAAAGGTGACTGAAAGCCAGATTCCCGGATAGATTATAAACCGAATCCACAGTCATACTGTTGAGCAAATTGATTTTTACGCTGTCCAGCGAGGAAATTACGACCGTCCCGTAGGTATCGACACTGCCATAGATGATTTCAGTGACATGATTGATATCCAGGTCGATTTTATAGTAATCCATATCATATTCCTGCCAGTTGGAGACGGTTTTAGCCTCCGACATCACTTCCAGCACCTGCCGCAGAGCCAGGCGCGGCTGGAGGTCTTCCCACATCTGCTTATGCAGATCCTGGGGATCGAAACCCAGCTCAATATCATCTCCGGCGCCGGCATTTACACCGGTATGGAAGACCAGTATCGGCAGAACAAACAGGACCAGAATAAATAGCTGTATACACTTTCTCAAAACAGTTCTCCTCTATCGGTCAAAGACGTGTTGTTTCTATAGTTTTCGGTTCCTAACCTAAAAACATAAATAGTCAAGATATGTTCCGTTGTGAGGTTTACGGCGAAGTACATCACTAAGATAATAGTTATTTACCGGCTGTCAAGGGTCTAATACCTGCCGATGAAGACAAGAGTCTCCCCCTCGCGCCGGTCAGGCATAGATACCCCCGGCTAAAGCCGGGGTTCTATTATTGGCTTACGCCAGTCGCTTCGCGACAATTACAACTCCTGACGGAGTTGTCCTGAATCCTGTTGCCCATGAAGTTCTATACAGTTATGAACAGACACCAGGCTTCAG